>NZ_KV830972.1:594233-715828 GCF_001836945.1 Staphylococcus sp. HMSC062H10 | reverse complement strand
ACAGATAAAAGTGCAGCTGTATCAAATGAAGAATCAAAAGCAGCGGCATTGAAAGCACAACAAGCAGCGATAAAAGAAGAAGCAAGTGCAAATAATTTAAGTGATACATCACAAGAGGCACAAGAGATTCAAGAAGCTAAGAAAGAAGCACAAGCAGAAACAGATAAAAGTGCAGCTGTATCAAATGAAGAATTAAAAGCATCGACATTAAACGTATCGAAAGAAGAGTCACAAGCTGAAAGATTAGCAAACGCTGCAAAACAGAAGCAAGCTAAATTAACACCAGGTTCAAAAGAGAGTCAATTAACTGAAGCGTTATTTGCAGAAAAGTCAGTTGCTAAAAATGACTTGAAAGAAATTCCTCAATTAGTTACTAAAATGAATGATGTATCAGAAACAGAGACAGTTAATACAGATAATAAAGACACTGTTAAACAAAAAGAAGCTAAATTCGAAAATGGTGTTATTACACGTAAAGCTGATGAAAAAACAACTAATAATACAGCTGTTGACAAGAAATCAGGTAAACAATCTAAAAAAACAACACCTTCAAATAAACGAAATGCATCAAAAGCATCGACAAATAAAACTTCTGGTCAGAAAAAGCAACATAATAAGAAATCATCACAAGGTGCAAAGAAACAAAGTAGTTCAAGTAAGTCAACTCAAAAGAATAATCAAACTAGTAATAAGAATTCAAAAACAACAAATGCTAAATCATCAAATGCATCAAAAAAATCAAATGCAAAAGTTGAAAAAGCTAAAAGTAAAATAGAGAAACGTACATTCAATGACTAAGCATACTAAAATCGTTTAATTATCAATCATAGCAGTAAGCTATGTATTATATTTTTAAAAATTGAATTTCAAAATAAAAGGTAGGCATTCAGGTGCTTACCTTTTTTGATATCATCAGTTTATTTTGAAAGGCAATGCGATCATTCCATGTATTTATGCTATTTGTAACATCGTTAGATTACAATAGTGATATTGCACATTTTAAGCTGAAGATGGAAAAATATTTGATAATCAAATAAACAATGGATCTTAGTAGGTACAATGACGTTCACTAATTCAAATATAGCTGAATAAGTTGGTGAGTGATGTTCACTATAGATTTATATTAATATACAAAGGTTGTTAATTTTTATTAAGCGTTAGGTTGAATGTATGAGAATTTTAGATTTATAATAGAAGATAGAAACCAAAATTTTTCTTAAAAGCAGCAATGTTGACTCAAAATAAGCTATAATCATGACACTTATTTAATTGATTAACATGTGCTAATAAATATCAATATAGAATATAACTTTCAAACAATGACTGAGAAAATCGAAATGTCAGTCAAGCATCATATAGTTAGAAAATTAATTATTTTCTGTCAATTTAGGGTTGAACTATACATATGATATTGTTAGAATATTTTTTAACATTATATTTTATTGCTTTAAAGTGGAATATACTTGAAATAATTCGTAGAGGTGAGTAAGGATGAGTAATAAATTAGAATCATACAGAAGTGAGATTGTCTCACTGAATCATCAAATTTTAGACTTATTATCTAAACGTGGTGAACTAGCACAAAAAATTGGGGAAGAAAAATTAAAACAAGGTACACGTATCTATGATCCACAACGTGAAAAAGAAATGCTTAACGACTTAATCGATAGTAACAAAGGACCATTCAACGATAATACTATTAAGCAATTATTTAAAGAAATTTTCAAAGCCTCTACAGATTTACAAAAATCTGAAAATGAAAAACATTTATATGTATCACGTAAGTTGAAACCTGAAGATACGATTGTAACATTTGATAATGGGGGCATTATTGGAGACGGCAATAAATCATTTGTATTTGGGCCATGTTCAGTTGAATCATTTGAACAAGTTGAAGCTGTTGCTAAAAACTTACATGCTAAAGGTGAAAAATTTATTCGTGGCGGTGCATTTAAACCACGTACATCACCATATGATTTCCAAGGTTTAGGTGTTGAAGGTCTTAAAATACTTAAACAAATTAAAGATAAATATGATTTAAATGTTGTCAGCGAAATCGTAAATCCAAATGATTTTGAAGTGGCTGATGAGTATTTAGACGTATTCCAAATTGGTGCACGTAATATGCAAAACTTCGAGTTATTAAAAGAAGCTGGCCGTACGAAAAAGCCTATTCTATTAAAACGTGGTTTATCTGCTACAATCGAAGAGTTTGTTTATGCAGCTGAATACATTGCTTCACAAGGTAATCAAAACATTATTTTATGTGAACGTGGTATCCGAACATATGAAAAGGCGACACGTAACACTTTAGATATTTCAGCAGTACCAATTTTAAAACAAGGTACACACTTACCAGTCATGGTAGATGTTACGCATAGTACAGGTCGTAAAGATATCATGTTACCAACTGCGAAAGCAGCATTAGCAGTTGGTGCAGACGGCGTTATGGCTGAAGTACACCCTGACCCATCTGTTGCACTTAGTGATGCGGGTCAACAAATGGATTTAGATGAATTCCAAGCATTTTATGATGAATTAAAGCCTTTGTCTGATTTATATAACGCTAAAAAGTTAAAATAATATGACTACGGTTGAAGGTATGTGAATTTATATTTCGTTTTAAAGTAAGTTAAAATCACCACCTATATCATCAGTACATCATAGCCATTCTAAGAAAATGTTAATCTTAGAGTGGCTATGTTTGTTTATGTTAATGGACTACATTTGAAAAGGGACATATGTTTGTTCAAAATATACAGAGTCATAATGCTGATTAATATTTTAAAAGTTTGGAAATTGAACATTTATATAGCCATAGCGAGCGAAAACTTACAAGCTGTTTCGAAAATGTGAACATTTTTCAACAAATACAAATCAAGTTTGAAAAGGCTTTCTCAAAATATTACAATTAAAAATGAAAAAAGTTTATATAAAATTAAAATATATCGTTCGTTATTATCTGAACATTGATTTTATATCAAGATTTTCGTTGAATTTTCCAAACAAAAATATGTTACTGTAAATTAAAGTATGGTAAACTATGAAAATGATATGAAAACATGTTATTATAATGAATAAAACGTTTACAAGGAGGAAATTATGACAGTTACTATATATGATGTAGCAAGGGAAGCACGTGTTTCAATGGCCACTGTATCACGTGTTGTTAATGGGAACCAGAATGTTAAAGCAGAGACAAAAAATAAAGTTAACGAAGTTATCAAGCGATTGAATTACCGTCCAAATGCTGTTGCCAGAGGTCTAGCAAGCAAAAAGACGACAACAGTAGGTGTGATTATCCCTGATATTTCAAATATCTATTACTCACAACTAGCAAGAGGGCTTGAAGATATTGCAACAATGTACAAATATCATTCAATTATTTCTAACTCAGATAACGATCCTGAAAAGGAAAAAGAAATTTTTAATAACTTATTAAGTAAACAGGTTGATGGTATTATTTTCCTTGGTGGTACAATTACTGAAGAAATGAAAGAATTGATAAATCAATCATCTGTACCTGTAGTTGTATCAGGAACTAATGGTAAGGATGCACATATAGCATCTGTTAATATTGATTTTACTGAAGCTGCGAAAGAAATTACGGGAGAGTTAATTGAAAAAGGCGCTAAATCATTTGCATTAGTAGGTGGAGAACATTCTAAAAAAGCTCAAGAAGACGTTTTAGCAGGTTTAACTGAAGTGTTAGATAAAAATGGTCTTCAATTAGGCGATGCATTAAATTGTACAGGTGCTGAAAGTTATAAAGAAGGCGTAAAAGCTTTTGCTAAAATGAAAGGTAATCTTCCAGATGCTATATTATGTATCAGTGACGAAGAAGCTATTGGTATCATGCATAGTGCAATGGATGCTGGTATTAAAGTTCCAGAGGAATTACAAATTATTAGTTTCAATAATACACGCTTAGTTGAGATGGTTAGACCACAACTTTCTAGTGTTATTCAACCATTATATGATATCGGTGCAGTAGGAATGCGCTTACTTACTAAATATATGAACGATGAAAAGATAGAAGAACCGAATGTAGTTTTACCACACAGAATTGAATATCGTGGCACAACAAAATAAATTCACAAAAAAGAGGCATTCTTCTAACACCCCGACTTATACGGGTGTTGGAAGAATGCCTTTTATTTATCTTTTAAAATCGTTGCAGATTAGGTGACTTATTGATGAGTAGATTCGTACCAACTCGCTATATGTAAAGCTAATTTTTTATTTTTTTCACTAATTTCTTTTGTGCGGGGGACATAGGTATAATCATTTAAACGATCTTCCCATCTTTTAGGTAATAATTCAGATGAATAATGTTTCCATTTATTAATCCATTCTAACGGTAAATAACCACTTTGAATTGGTTGATCTATTAAACTTAAGAATACATGACTCCATGCACGTGGTACGACTCTCCAAATATTGTAGCCTCCGCCACCAAACATAATTACCTTTCCATTCGTATAAGTATCTGCTAAATATTTTACAAAATATGGAATTTCATATAATGAGTGTAACGTACAATTTAGATGAGTTAGTGGATCACGATAATGTATATCGACACCATTTACGCTTAGAATAATATCAGGTTTAAAACTCTTTACGACTGGCTCAACTGTTAATTTAAAACACTCCAAAAATGATGCATCTTCTGTATACGGTTCAAGTGGGACATTTACAGCGTGTCCATAGCCGATATCTTCACCGCGTTCAGTATAGTGACCAGAGCCTGGGAAAAGAAATTTTCCGGTTTCATGGATAGAATAAGTAGTAACATGGTTATCGGCATAGAAACTCCATTGTGTACCATCTCCATGATGTGCATCGGTATCTATGATTAAAACACGTTGATTGTATTCTTTAGCTAAGTATTGTGCGGTAATTGCAATATCATTGTATATACAAAAACCACTTGCTCGACCAGGTTGAGCGTGATGCAAACCACCACCTAAGTGACAACCATTTAATACTTTGCCTGACATAATAAGATCTGCTAAAGTTAAAGCGCCTCCAACAATTGTGGCACTATGGCGGTGCATATGCCTAAATTGACCATTCTCTTCATCATTTAATCCATATTTCTTAGCCTCATCTTCACTGATAATGCCATGTGAAGCATGCTTAATTGCTTCGACGTAATCATATTTATGAATTAACATTAATTCATCATCTGTTGCAATTCTAGGTTGTACTATTTGTTCTGGAGACAATAAATTTGCATTCAAAAGTAGCTCTGTTGTTAATTTTAAACGCATTTGATTGAAGGGATGTTGGTCATGAAATCGATATTGTAATAATTTATCTGAATAAACATATGCAGTTTTTGATGAATGTTGTTGCATATAATCCCTCCGATATTCCAAAAATTAAAAGAAAAACCGATTCATATAACGAATATCATCAAACGCTTGTTGCTGTTCTAATGTAATGTTTTTGCCAATTCTTGCCATTAAACAATTAGCTGGATGACTTGTTATTTCTGGATCATCTGTAGCGAATATTTCAAGTCCACCAGTTGCCATTAACCGCTGCATTAATTTTTTATAGTCAAATACATCTAACTTTGAATTTTTTAAATCCCAATGCCAGTAATATTCAGTAGTTATAACGATATAATCCTCGAATTCTGGTGTAGAAAGGCTAAGTTGTATTAACTTTTCTGCAAGTTGTAATTGCCTAAAATTGATGCTGACTTCAATTGCCCCCAATTCGATTAAATATGGAAGGTTAACTGTAGACCAGCGCTCAATTTCATCAGGATAGTGGAAAGTGACATAACCCACAATGAGTTGATCTTGGCGAGCAACATAAATTCTACCTTCTGGTAATGTTGTAATTTCTAACAAAGCTTCATACTGATCTTCAGCATCTCTAAATGCGGTTAAATGCGCATCGAAAGTAAGCGCTTTCAAATCTTCGTGTGATAAAGGACCTTCAATAACAAATTGCTTGTCATGAATGTAATAATCTTCGGATTGATACGTCTTTAAATGATTCATATTTTCAACTCCTCAATCGACGTCATGATTGTATTAAATTCATTATATAGAAAATTTACAATAATTAATACTAGAAAAAGGATAAAAGTAAAAATTTTGAATAATTAGAAATGTTATGTATAATATTGAGGAAGAAAGCGTTTTCACAAAACAAAGGGGGAGTTTCAAATGAAAGTCGAAGTATACAAAGGAGCGCAAGGCAAACATAACCTTAAAGATTATGAAGAAACATATAATGCTTTTGATTGGAAAGACGTAGAACAAGCATTTTCTTGGAGTGAAACTGGAAAAATGAACATGGCATATGAATGTATAGATCGCCATGTAGATCAAGGATCAGGGGATAAAATAGCGTTAAATTACAAAGATGAGCACAGAAAAGAATCGTATACTTATAAAGATATGCAACGGTTATCTAATAAAGCAGCGAATGTTTTGTCTGAACATGCAGAAGTTGACAAAGGTGACAGAGTATTTATTTTTATGTCACGTACACCTGAACTATATTTTGCGTTGTTAGGTGTTTTAAAAATTGGTGCAATTGTTGGGCCGTTATTTGAAGCATTTATGGAAAAGGCGGTTGCGGATAGATTAGAGAACAGTGAAGCTAAAGTGTTAATTACTAATAAGGCATTGTTACCTCGAGTACCTGTAGATAAATTACCGAACTTGAAAAAAATTGTAGTCGTAGATGAGGATGTAGAAGACAATTACATAGACTTCATTAGTTTGATGGAAACTGCTAGCGATGAATTTGACATTGAATGGTTAAAGTCGGATGATGGTTTGATTTTACATTATACATCAGGTTCTACTGGGCAACCTAAAGGTGTATTGCATGTTCAACAAGCGATGTTAGTGCACTATATTTCTGGAAAATATGTATTAGATATACAAGAAGATGATGTTTATTGGTGTACAGCAGATCCAGGTTGGGTTACAGGAACATCTTATGGTATTTTTGCACCATGGTTAAATGGCGCTACAAATTGTATAGCTGGTGGTCGCTTTTCACCAGAACAGTGGTATAGTATGATTGAAGATTTTAAAGTGACGATTTGGTATACGGCACCAACAGCTTTAAGAATGTTAATGAGTGCTGGTGACGATATTGTTGAGAAATATGACTTGTCATCGTTACGTTCGATTCTATCAGTAGGTGAGCCTTTAAATCCTGAAGTAATAAAATGGGCGAAAAAAGTATACGGTTTAACGGTGTTAGATACTTGGTGGATGACAGAAACAGGTGGACATATGATTGTTAACTATCCAACGATGGACGTCAAGCTTGGCTCAATGGGCAAACCATTACCTGGTATTCAAGCTGCAATTATCGATGATGCAGGTAATGAATTACCACCAAATCGAATGGGCAACCTTGCTATAAAAAAAGGCTGGCCATCAATGATGTATCGTATCTGGAAGAATCCAGAAAAATATAAATCATATTTTATTGGAGACTGGTATGTATCTGGTGATTCGGCATATAAAGATGAAGATGGTTACTTCTGGTTCCAAGGACGTGTTGATGATGTAATTATGACAGCTGGTGAAAGAGTTGGACCATTTGAGGTTGAGTCGAAATTGGTTGAACACGAAGCAGTTGCAGAAGCAGGAATTATTGGTAAACCTGATCCGGTTCGCGGTGAAATAATTAAGGCGTTTGTTGCACTGAGAAAAGGATATGAACCAACAGACGAATTAAAAGAAGAAATTCGTTTATTTGTTAAAGAAGGTTTGTCGGCACATGCAGCACCCCGTGAAATCGAATTTAAAGATAAATTACCTAAAACACGCTCAGGTAAAATTATGAGACGTGTATTAAAAGCTTGGGAATTAAATTTAGATGCAGGGGATTTAAGTACAATGGAATAATGACATGAATGTTATAGAAGATTTCTTTCGAAGAATAAAGGGTGACAACATATTTCATGTTAATGTTTAAATAATCGTTTACTTTACGATAAGCAATATAAAGAGCTGTTAACTTGTGTCATATCATTTCGTAGAAAGCATTTGAAAATGATGACATAACAATAATGGCATATCTTTATATTGCTTTTTATTTTAAATATGACCTTTGGAAGATGACTATTTTAAATAATAGAAAAATATAGTTATCAATAGTATCAAGTGCTAAAAGTTGTATAATACAAAACTTTAATAAGTGAATTTATTGCAAAAATGAAAGCGCTAACCCGATTTAGTCGACAAGTTTTTAACAGTTCGTAATTATATGAATGTAAGTAAAAATTTCTTAGCTACAACTTACATATTTAAAATGCATAAATTAAACAAAAAGGGGCGAAAAAAGTTGACTCATTTATCAGATTTAGATATTGCGAATCAATCAACACTACAACCAATTAAGGATATTGCTGCATCGGTAGGCATTTCAGAGGATGCATTAGAACCTTATGGTCATTACAAAGCTAAAATCGACATTAATAAAATTACGCCAAGAGAAAACAAAGGGAAAGTTGTTTTAGTAACTGCGATGAGCCCAACACCAGCTGGTGAAGGTAAATCAACTGTTACAGTTGGTTTAGCTGATGCATTCCATGAGTTAAATAAAAATGTTATGGTTGCATTAAGAGAGCCTGCTTTAGGACCAACATTTGGTATCAAAGGTGGTGCGACTGGTGGTGGTTATGCGCAAGTCTTACCTATGGAAGATATCAACTTACATTTCAACGGAGATTTCCATGCGATTACAACTGCTAATAATGCATTGTCTGCGTTTATCGATAATCATATTCACCAAGGTAATGAATTAGGAATCGACCAAAGACGAATTGAATGGAAACGTGTATTAGATATGAATGATCGTGCACTTAGACATGTAAACGTTGGGTTAGGTGGACCTACAAATGGTGTACCACGTGAAGATGGCTTTAATATTACAGTAGCGTCTGAAATTATGGCGATTTTATGTTTAAGTAGAAGTATTAAAGACTTAAAAGATAAAATTAGTCGTATTACTATTGGTTACACTAGAGATCACAAGCCAGTTACAGTTGCAGATTTAAAAGTGCAAGGTGCACTTGCAATGATTTTAAAAGATGCAATTAAACCAAACTTAGTACAATCAATTGAAGGAACACCAGCATTAGTTCATGGTGGACCATTTGCGAATATCGCACACGGTTGTAACTCAATTTTAGCAACTGAAACAGCACGTGATTTAGCTGATATCGTTGTAACGGAAGCTGGATTTGGTTCAGACTTAGGCGCTGAAAAATTCATGGACATTAAGGCACGTGAAGCTGGATTCGACCCAGCAGCAGTTGTAGTTGTAGCAACGATTCGTGCATTAAAAATGCATGGTGGTGTAGCAAAAGATAATTTAAAAGAAGAAAATGTAGAAGCAGTAAAAGCAGGAATTGTTAATTTAGAGCGTCATGTTAATAATATTAAAAAATTCGGTGTAGAACCGGTTGTTGCAATTAATGCATTTATACATGATACCGATGCAGAAGTAGAATATGTAAAATCTTGGGCTAAAGAAAATAACGTACGAATTGCCTTAACTGAAGTTTGGGAAAAAGGTGGTAAAGGTGGCGTTGACTTAGCAAATGAAGTATTAGAAGTCATTGATCAACCTAATTCATTTAAACCTTTATATGAATTAGAATTACCATTAGAGCAAAAGATTGAAAAGATTGTGACTGAAATCTATGGTGGTTCAAAAGTAACGTTTAGCAGTAAAGCGCAAAAACAATTAAAACAATTTAAAGAAAATGGATGGGATAATTACCCAGTATGTATGGCGAAAACACAATATTCATTCTCAGATGATCAAACGTTGTTAGGTGCACCATCAGGATTTGAAATTACAATTCGTGAATTAGAAGCGAAAACAGGTGCAGGATTTATCGTAGCATTGACAGGTGCAATCATGACTATGCCTGGTTTACCTAAAAAACCAGCAGCATTAAACATGGATGTTACTGATGATGGTCATGCAATTGGGTTATTCTAATACATCATGTCAATTGTTTAATCAAGATAAGTAAATAGTTTAATAGACCGGACTGTTGGAGATGCATTATTTCAGCAGTTCGGTTTTTTGCTGTGCTAAAAATAGATTCAATTTGACGAATCTAAAGTCAAAGTTTGAAGGTGGTTAATTAATGTATTCGAAGATAAAAAGTGGGCTTGAAGAATAGGAAAGCGATGCAATGGATATTTATATTAAAAAATATTAATAAAATAGGTTGCAATATTTAATTGGGATAAGCTACAATAAACACTAATAATTGATATTGATAATTATTATCAATTAAATACATCTTATAGGAGTTGTTAACAACATGAACAAACATCACCCAAAATTAAGGTCTTTCTATTCTATTAGAAAATCAACTCTAGGCGTTGCATCGGTCATTGTCAGTACACTATTTTTAATTACTTCTCAACATCAAGCGCAAGCAGCAGAAAATACAAATACTTCAGATAAAATCTCGGAAAATCAAAATAATAATGCAACTACAACTCAGCCACCAAAGGATACAAATCAAACACAACCTGCTACGCAACCAGCAAACACTGCGAAAACCTATCCTGCAGCGGATGAATCACTTAAAGATGCAATTAAAGATCCTGCATTAGAAAATAAAGAACATGATATAGGTCCAAGAGAACAAGTCAATTTCCAATTATTAGATAAAAACAATGAAACGCAATACTATCACTTTTTCAGCATCAAAGATCCAGCAGATGTGTATTACACTAAAAAGAAAGCAGAAGTTGAATTAGACATCAATACTGCTTCAACATGGAAGAAGTTTGAAGTATATGAAAACAATCAAAAACTGCCAGTTAGACTTGTTTCATATAGTCCTGTACCAGAAGACCATGCCTATATTCGATTCCCAGTTTCAGATGGCACACAAGAATTGAAAATTGTTTCTTCAACTCAAATTGATGATGGAGCTGAAACAAATTATGATTATACTAAATTAGTA
Source organism: Staphylococcus sp. HMSC062H10 (assembly GCF_001836945.1). Taxonomy (NCBI): domain Bacteria; kingdom Bacillati; phylum Bacillota; class Bacilli; order Caryophanales; family Staphylococcaceae; genus Staphylococcus; species Staphylococcus sp. HMSC062H10. The sequence goes on along the minus strand of NZ_KV830972.1, from coordinate 704,844 downwards.
TTTGCTAAACCTATTTATAACGATCCTTCACTTGTAAAATCAGATACAAATGATGCGGTAGTAACGAATGATCAATCAAGTTCAAACGCAAGTAATCAAACAAACACGAATACATCTAATCAAAATACATCAACGACCAACAATGCTAATGATCAATCGCAGGCAACGACCAATATGAGTCAACCTGCACAACCAAAATCGTCAGCCAATGCAGATCAAGCGTCAAGCCAACCAGCTCATGAAACAAATTCTAATGGTAATAATAGCGATGCATCGAATACATCAAGTAATCAGTCGAATGGGAACCAACAATATCCGCCAGCAGATGAATCACTACAAGATGCAATTAAAAACCCGGCTATCATCGATAAAGAACATACAGCTGATCATTGGCGACCAATTGATTTTCAAATGAAAAATGATAAAGGTGAAAGACAGTTCTATCATTATGCTAGTACTGTTGAACCAGCAACTGTCATTTTTACAAAAACAGGACCAATAATTGAATTAGGATTAAAAACAGCTTCAACATGGAAGAAATTTGAAGTTTATGAAGGTGACAAAAAGTTACCAGTCGAATTAGTATCATATGATTCTGATAAAGATTATGCCTATATTCGTTTCCCAGTATCTAATGGTACTAGAGAAGTTAAAATTGTGTCATCTATTGAATATGGTGAGAACTTCCATGAAGACTATGATTATACATTAATGGTCTTTGCACAGCCAATTACGAATAATCCAGATGACTATGTAGATGAGGAAACATACAATTTACAAAAATTATTAGCTCCGTATCACAAAGCTAAAACGTTAGAAAGACAAGTTTATGAATTAGAAAAATTACAAGAGAAATTGCCAGAAAAATATAAAGCAGAATATAAAAAGAAATTAGACCAAACGAGAGTTGAGTTAGCTGATCAAGTTAAGTCTGCAGTGACAGAATTTGAAAATGTTACACCTACAAATGATCAATTAACAGATTTACAAGAAGCGCATTTTGTTGTTTTTGAAAGTGAAGAAAATAGTGAGTCAGTCATGGACGGATTTGTTGAACATCCATTCTATACAGCAACTTTAAATGGTCAAAAATATGTAGTGATGAAAACAAAGGATGACAGTTACTGGAAAGATTTAATTGTAGAAGGTAAACGTGTCACTACTGTTTCTAAAGATCCTAAAAATAATTCTAGAACGCTGATTTTCCCATATGTACCTGACAAATCAGTTTACAATGCGATTGTTAAAGTAGTTGTGGCAAACATTGGTTATGAAGGTCAATATCATGTCAGAATTGTAAATCAGGATATCAAGACAAAAGATGATGACACATCACAAAATAATACGAGTGAACCGCTAAATGTACAAACAGGACAAGAAAATAAGGTTTCTGCAACGGATACAGCTGAAAATAGCAGCACTGCAACAAATCCAAAAGATGCGTCTGATAAAGCAGATGTGATAGAACCAGAATCTGACATGGTTAAAGATGCTGATAGTAGTGTTGACAAAGATGTGCAACATGATGTTGATCATTTATCCGATATGTCGGATAACAATCACTTCGATAAGTATGATTTAAAAGAAATGGATACTCAAATTGCCAAAGACACTAATAAGGGTGTTGATAATAGCGTTGGAATGATATCGAATAACCATATTGATAAAGACATTAATAAAAATGAAGGCAAGGTTATACAACTAGCACATAATGCCGATAAAAATAATCATACTGGAAAAGCAGCAAAGCTTGACGTAGTGAAACAAAATTATAATAATAAAAGCGAAGTTGCTGGCAATAGATCAACCGAGCATCCATCGAGTGATATTCATAAAACTGTTGACAAAACAGTGAAAACAAAAGAAAAGGCCAGCACACCATCGAAAGAAAACAAACTTGGTCAATCTAAAATGCTACCAAAAACTGGAGAAACAACTTCAAGCCAATCATGGTGGGGCTTATATGCGTTATTAGGTATGTTAGCTTTATTCATTCCTAAATTCAGAAAAGAATCTAAATAATTAACTGGATATAGCATATGTATGATTAACTTTGTAGACAATGTGAAAGCAATTAAGTTATAAACTATTGATTGGTTTAATGGCTTTCCATTAGAGTATTTAAAATAAAGAACAGCAGTGAGACGTTTTCTAATAGAAAATAATCTTACTGCTGTTTTTAATATTTGGATGCATTGTTGTGGTTACTTTAAAAAGTGAGTATCAATTAACGCTTTTTTCGATTTAATAAATGTGATTTAATATCATATTTTAATGCGTCGTTGTATTCTTTTTCAGTGATTTGATCTTCGATTAACATACGCTTTAATACATAATGTTGTCTTTGAATACTATATTTCAAATCTTTATCTGATTTTAACGTTCCATCTTTTTCGTAAGGTGTATAGCCATATGGGCTTTGCAACAAACCGATAAGGTATGCAGATTGTGCAATTGATAAATCTTTTGGTGGAATACCAAATAAACTATATGAAGCGGATGCAATTCCGGAAATATTAGCGCCATTATAATCTCTACCGAAGGGAACTATATTTAAATATGTATATATAATTTCATCTTTTGAGAGTAGGTGTTCTAATCTAATTGCTAGGCGAAGTTCATTTGCTTTTCTACTATATGTTTTTTCGTTGGTAAGAACTTGATTTTTAACAAGTTGTTGTGTAATTGTGCTACCACCTGAACTTTGATCAGTATTAAAAATATCTTGTATCATTGCTCTTAAAATCGCCTTTGGTAAGATGCCATCATGTTTATAAAATAAAGTGTCTTCAGATGACGTTAATGCTTTAATGGCATTTGGACTTGATGTTTTAGGTCCTATAATGAGTGAGTTTTGAGAATGATTATACTCATATAACAAATTTTTGTTATTATGATCTAATAATTCATCGCCAGGTATTTGGCGAACTTTTTTTATTAAAGCATCATCTGATAATGAGTCCGACGTTTTAGTTAAATGATGAAAATATAAAGACATCGCAATCACAGCGATAGCAACGATGGCAATGAAAATCATAAATATAAAAACAATGACATGTTTGATAGCTTTATATATCTTTTCAAAATGATATATATGATGATTCAATTGATGATTGTTGTCTTGATTCGTCATCTTTAACCTCCTAAATTACGTATAGTATACCATATTTAAGCAATTTGACTTTTATTTTAACGTTAATTATAATTAGGGAAAATGCATAAAGAATAGGATAAAAGGACAAGTAATATTATTTGAAATCATCAGAGAGCTAGTGGTCGCTGTGAACTAGTGTTTTTAATAATATGAATACACCTTTATAACTAACATGTCCTACGTTTATTAATGAACGTATCATTAATAGAGTGAACATTATCTTATGATTATGTTTAAGTTTGGTGGTAACGTGCAATCGCGCCCTTACATATTTGTTGTAAGGGTTTTTTTACGTTCAAAAAGCTTTAAAGTATTTTAACAAGTATTCACTAAATAATTATAAATAGGAGGAAATAATAATGACGAATGTATTAATTGAAGATTTAAAATGGAGAGGTCTTATTTATCAACAAACTGATGAACAAGGTATTGAAGATTTATTAAATAAAGAACAAGTGACGTTATACTGCGGTGCTGACCCGACGGCAGACAGCTTACACATTGGTCACTTACTACCATTCTTAACATTAAGACGTTTTCAAGAACATGGACATCGTCCTATCGTTTTAATTGGCGGTGGTACAGGTATGATTGGTGATCCATCAGGTAAATCAGAAGAACGTGTGCTACAAACAGAAGAACAAGTAGATAAAAATATCGAAGGTATTAGTAAGCAAATGCATAATATTTTTGAATTTGGAACAGACCATGGTGCAGTGCTTGTTAATAATAGAGACTGGTTAGGACAAATTTCATTAATTAGCTTTTTACGTGACTATGGTAAACACGTCGGCGTTAATTACATGTTAGGTAAAGATTCAATCCAAAGTCGTTTAGAACATGGTATTTCATATACAGAATTCACATACACGATTTTACAAGCTATTGATTTCGGTCATTTGAATAGAGAATTGAATTGTAAGATTCAAGTAGGTGGATCAGATCAATGGGGTAATATCACGAGTGGTATTGAATTAATGCGTCGTATGTATGGTCAAACAGACGCATACGGTTTAACTATTCCGCTTGTAACTAAATCAGATGGTAAGAAATTTGGTAAGTCTGAGTCAGGTGCTGTTTGGTTAGATGCTGAAAAGACGAGTCCTTATGAATTTTATCAATTCTGGATTAACCAATCAGACGAAGATGTCATTAAATTCTTAAAATACTTTACTTTCTTAGGAAAAGAAGAAATTGATCGCTTAGAACAATCTAAAAATGAAGCGCCACATTTACGTGAAGCTCAAAAAACATTAGCTGAAGAAGTGACTAAATTTATTCATGGAGAAGAAGCTTTAAATGATGCAATTCGTATTTCTCAAGCATTATTCAGTGGTGATTTAAAATCTTTATCAGCAAAAGAATTAAAAGATGGGTTTAAAGATGTGCCTCAGGTGACATTATCAAATGGCACAACTAATATCATTGATGTACTGATTGAAACTGGTGTTTCGCCATCAAAACGTCAAGCGCGTGAAGATGTTAATAATGGTGCGATTTATATTAACGGTGAAAGACAACAAGACGTTAATTATGAATTAACATCTGACGATAAAATTGATAGTGAATTTACAATTATTCGTCGCGGTAAAAAGAAATACTTTATGGTTAACTATCAATAAATATAATTGCATAGCTAAATAAATTAGAGCCTACTCATTACATTCTTAGGAATGAATATGAGTAGGCTCTTAATGTACTTTTCTGTCTATAAATTATCTAAAGAAATCTCTATCGCCTTGGCCAGGTGATTGGCGTTCTGATCGGCTTTGACGTTTTGGTTGTTCTTTTTGTTGTTTTAATTTCACTTTAACTTCTTTTGTTTTACCATCACGGATAACGGTAACAGTGACTGATTCACCAGGCTTTTTATTTTCATATAAATAGCTTCTTAAATCAACATCATCTTTAATTTTCTTGCCATCAATTTCTGTAATAATATCACCTTTTTTAAGATCAATATCACTATCAGCTTTTGCGACATAAATACCGTCTTCTCTATCAGTATGAAGTTGCTCGCGCTCTTCTTCAGGGATATCTTTCAAATTAATTAATCCAATACCGATTGAAGGGCGGTCTATTTTACCATGTTTTACAAGTTGTTCAATTGTTACTTTAACTTCATTACTTGGAATGGCAAACCCAATACCTTCAACTTGTGTCGCAGCAATTTTCATTGAGTTAATACCAACTAAATTACCATTAATATCTACTAATGCGCCACCTGAGTTACCTGGGTTAATAGCAGCATCTGTTTGAAGAACGCTGACTTTTGTATTACCTCCAGTTGTCTCTGCGTCAATAGTACGTTCACTTGCTGAAATGATACCAGATGTTACAGAGTTAGCAAATTGTAATCCTAATGGATTACCCATTGCGAATACGCTATCGCCAGTTTGTACTTTTGAAGAGTTGGCGAATTGAATCGCTTTAATACCTTTTGTATTTTCAATTTTAAGTACAGCAATATCAGTTACTGCATCTTTACCAACTAATTTCGCTTTAACTTGTTTTTTATTATGTAATTGTACTCTAATTTCATTTGCGCCATCAATAACATGATTGTTTGTAACGATATAAGCTGAATTGTTGTTTATTTGATAGATAACACCTGAACCTACTCCGGCTTCAGATGGTTTAGATGATTTGCCTTTTAATAAGTCGTCTACACTTGATGCTTTTTGCATGTTAATAACTCCAACAATTGTAGGGGAGACAGATTTTATCATTTCATGAACGGTACCGAATTTCTTGCTTTGACCGTCTAATTGATTGCCACCTTTATTATTTGTTGTCTGGACAGTTGAACCATCTTTATTTAAAATTGTACTATTTAATACTTTGCCTATACCAAGTACTAGAAGTGCACCAATGATTCCAGCAATCAATGCAACGATGACTGTTTTAAACCATGGAAATTTAGGTCTTCTGTATCTAGGTGTTTGGCTATGGTTTGTTGTAGAATGATCTGTATGATTAAAATCTGACATACTTAACCTCCATTATATGATTTATATATGCTTTAATTATGTCTTTTTTTTATAATTATTGCTAGTAATACACTATACAACTTTAGATGTATTTTCAGACTATCTTGTTCTAGTAAAAATATAGTGATAAAATCTAGTTGTTATAAACAAATAAGTTAAGTAGGTGGCACAATGTATTCAGTGATTAGTAAGATTTTGAATTTCATTTTAGTTAAAATGTCAAAATCATTATACGTAATCGGTAAAGATAATATTCCTAAGGATAGTAAATATGTCGTAACTTGTACGCATGAAAGTTATAACGAAGTCATTATGCTAGGTATGGCATTATATCCTAATCAAATTCATTATATGGCTAAAAAAGAATTATTCAAAAATAAATGGATTGGTAAATTTTTAACGTCTTTAAATGCATTTCCTGTAGATCGTGAAAATCCAGGACCTAGTACTTTAAAACGCCCAATCAATTTGTTGAAAGATAATAAGACAGTTGGTATCTTCCCAACAGGCTCTCGCACATCGCAAGAAGGTGCGCCTTTGAAACGTGGTGCTTCAACAATTGCAATGTTAAGTAAGTCTCCAATATTACCTGTTGCTTATGTTGGTCCTACTAAGATTCATGGTCTTTTAACAGGACAAGCATACATAAATATCGGTAAACCAATCGATATTAACGATTTACCTAAAGATTTAAAACGAAACGAGCGTATCGATTACATTACAAAAGAGATTGAAACACGAACAGCAAAGTTACAACAAGAATTGCATGAAATAGTAAAAAGTTTATAAAATAACTTGAGGTAGAAATATAGCTGGTTAGTATGCCTAGGTGACTATAACGGAGTATCGAAGTAGTTATTCTAGTTACATTAGTAATCTTTATATTTCTACCTTATTTTAAGAAGGATGACATTCAATGTATAAATTTTTCCAAAATTTAGGGCGTTCGTTAATGTTACCAGTTGCCATTTTACCGGCTGCAGCAATTATTGCCGGAATTGGTAATACGTTAAATGCACTTCATGCGGCGCCGAAAATCGCAATGTTCTTTACTACGGTAGGTACTACGATTTTAGAGCAATTAGGTATTTTATTTGCAATTGGTGTAGCTATAGGGATGGCAAAGAAAAATGATGGTGCTGTCGCGCTTGCAGCTGCGTTAGGATATTTTTTAGTTACAGTTGTATTATCACCAATGAAATTAGCGCCTTTATTAGGAATGAAAGCTTCTGAAATAAATTCAGCTTTTGAAAAGATGAATAATGGCAATGTCTTTGTTGGTATTGTAATAGGTTTATTAGCAGCTTATGCATACAATAAGTTTAGTGAAACAGAATTACCATTAGCATTATCATTTTTTAGTGGTAAACGTTTAGTTCCAATTATGACTGCATTTTACTGTACATTTTTAGTTGTCATATTGTTATTCTTATGGCCACTACTTTATTCATGGATTGTAAAATTTGGTGAATCTATAGTTGGTTTAGGATCATTTGGTGCTTTCGTATATGGTGTTGCCAACAGATTATTAATTCCTACAGGATTACATCATGCACTGAATAGTGTGTTCTGGTTTGATACGATTGGTATTAATGATATTGGTAAATTCCAAAGTGGCAAAGATGCTATAAAAGGTATTACAGGACGCTATCAAGCGGGATTCTTCCCAATCATGATGTTCGGTATTCCAGCGGCTGCGTTAGCAATGTATCATACTGCTAAAACTACTCAGAAAAAACAAGTTTACGGTTGGTTCCTAGCGAGTTCAGTTGCAGCATTTTTCGTTGGTGTTACAGAGCCGATTGAGTTTGCATTTATGTTTGTTGCGCCAATCTTATATGTTGTTCATGCGTTATTAACAGGATTATCTTTATTTATCGCAGCTACATTCCATTGGACAGCTGGATTTTCATTTAGTGCAGGTTTGATAGATTATGTGTTATCACTAATTAATCCGGTATCAAATCATCCATTGATGTTGCTTGTTCAAGGTGTTGTATTTTTTATCTTATACTATGTGATTTTCCGTGTAGTAATCCAAGTATTTAACTTGAATACGATTGGTAGAGGTGAAAATGAATTAGTTGATCCAACAGTTGTAAAAGATAATATTGCTCCTGGTGAAAATGATATTAAACAAAGTAAGTATCATAAACATGCTATTCAAATATTAGAAGGTTTAGGTGGTCAAGATAATATTGTTAATTTAACTAATTGTGCAACAAGGTTGCGTCTAGAGTTAAAAGACACATCTATTATTGATCAACAGAAGATTAAAAACGCCGGTGCAGTTGGTGTTACTATTAATGGCAAACATTCAACTCAGGTTATTGTCGGTACACACGTACAGCAGGTTGCTGATGAAATTGAAAAACATTTATAAAATTTAAACAGCTAAAGCGCAAATCCAACTTCAATAGGGTTTGCGCTTTTTTTAGTCAAATAGTAGAATGATTTATATCTGAATTTTCAGAAATGGAGTGGGGATTGTGAAGAAAATTTTATTTGATGTTGATGGCGTTTTTTTAAGTGAAGAACGTTGTTTCGATGTCTCTGCATTAACGGTATATGAATTATTAATGGATAAGTGTTATTTAGGTCTTCATTCACATATAGATTGGGAAACTTTGACTGATAACGATATACAAGACATTAGGAATCGAATTTTTCAAAAAGATAAGATTTTAAACAAATTAAAATCGCTAGGGCTGAATTCAAATTGGGATATGTTATTTATCGTTTTTAGTATTCATTTAATTGATATTTTGAAAAAGTTATCACATGAAGAAATTGAGGCATTCATGTATCAAGATGAGCCTGTCGAATTGAAGTTGAAAAATATAATCACAAACTTAGCAGACCGTTTTAATTTAAATGAACAACTACCTTTACAATTTTTGGATAATGTAAAAGTTGGTAAAAATAATATTTATGCTGCTTTGGAAGAGTTTGCAACAACAGAGTTACATGTTTCGGATGCTACTTTATTTAGTTTGAAGGGTGCATTATGGACGTTAGCGCAAGAAGTTTATCAAGAATGGTATTTAGGATCGAAGTTGTATGAAGAGGTTGAAAAGAAAATAGCACGAACTACTTTTAAGACGGGTTATATTTATCAAGAAATTATTTTGAGACCAGTAGATGAAGTTAAGGTGCTTCTGAATGATTTAAAAGGTGCTGGTTTCGAATTAGGTATTGCAACAGGTCGTCCTTATACTGAGACTGTTGTGCCATTTGAAAATTTAGGATTGTTACCATATTTTGAAGCTGATTTTATTGCAACAGCAAGTGATGTTTTAGAAGCAGAGAATATGTATCCGCAAGCACGACCATTAGGAAAGCCAAATCCTTTTAGTTATATCGCAGCTTTATATGGTAATAAACGCGATAAATATGAATCTTATATCAATAAGCAAGATAACATTGTAAATAAAGATGACGTATTTATAGTAGGTGATTCGTTAGCCGACTTATTAAGTGCTCAAAAAATAGGTGCAACGTTTATTGGAACATTAACAGGTTTAAAAGGTAAGGATGCTGCAGGTGAGTTAGAAGCGCATCATGCCGACTATGTTATTAATCATTTAGGTGAACTTAGAGGTGTACTAGATAATTTGTAATTTGATTGTTGTTTGACAGCATAACTTGAAGTGAATGATTGAACCAAGGTTTCATATTGAGTTACAATGAAATTAATAATGAAAAAACGCCAAGAAGCAATGGAAGTAATCCAATGTCTTCTTGGCATTTTGAATTTACATAAATTGTTTATGACTGTACCGTCAATTCAGTTGTGAAAATTTGATTGTATTCACCAACTTGTTTAAGTTCATCAATTATATTGTTTGAAACAGGTTGATCAACGGATAAAATCATTAGCGCATCTCCGCCCGCTTTAGTTCTACCTAAAGTCATAGATGCAATGTTGATATTGTATTTACCTAACAATGCGCCAGTTTTACCTACCATACCTGGAGTATCATTATGATATGACACAATTTGATATTGATTTGGCTTTAAGTCTACAGAAAAATTATTAATTCTAACAATTCTTGGACCGAAACCTGTAAAGACAGAAGCGCCAACTTTAACGGAATCGCTATCGTTTGATAGTTCTACCTCTAAGTAGTTACTAAAACCTGTCTCTGCTTTATTATTTTCAATATTTAATGTCACTTGTTGTTGATTTAACAACATTAGAGCATTGATAATATTGACTTCAGGACCAAGATCATCTTTTAAAATATGAGTAATAATTGTACGTGTTAATAAACTACTATCAATAGAGGCTAAGTCGCCACCGTACGTAATTTTAATAGAGCTTGGTGCATTGTACATTAATTGAATAGCTAATTCACCAACTGTTTGGCTTAAATTGATGAATGATTTTACAGTATCATCTATATTGCTTAAGTCCATTTTAGGTGCATTCACTGCATGCGTTACAGTACCATCAATTAAAATTTCGATGATTTCATTTGAAACAGAAATTGCCACTTTTTCTTGAGCTTCGACTGTTGAAGCACCCAAATGAGGTGTAACAATAATTTTATCATGTGCAACAAGAGGCGAATCAGTTGCAGGTTCATGTTCAAACACATCGATAGCTGCCCGACTAATTTGTCCTTCGTCTAATGCTTTTATTAGCGCCTTTTCATCAATAATACCACCACGTGCCACATTGATTATTTGCAAACTAGGTTTTGCTTTGGCAAAAAAGTCAGCATTAATTAAGCCTTTTGTTTTAGGTGTTAGTGGTGTATGCAATGTAATGAAATCAGAATGTTGGGCAATCTCATCAACTGTTGCCTTCGTAATGCTTAAAGATTTTGCTTTTTCATCCGTTAAGTAAGGGTCAAAAGCTAGTATTTTCATTCCGAAACTTTGCGCACGTTTAGCAACACCTAAACCAATTCTACCAGCACCAATGACACCTAATGTTTTATGATAAAGCTCAGTACCTTTAAATGCATTTCGATTCCATTCTTTATTTGTAAGTGATTGGTGTGCTTGCGGAATATTTCGAGCCATTGATAATAACATTGCTAGTGAATGTTCAGTAGCTGAAATCGTATTACCATCTGGGGCATTAATAACTAAAATACCTTTTAATGTTGCAGCATCAATATTAATATTATCTACACCAACACCGGCGCGTGCGATTACTTTTAAAGAATCAGCAGCATTTATGATATTTTCAGTAACCGTAGTTTGACTACGAACGATTAAAGCATGGTATGAAGGTATAATTTTGATTAATGCTTCTTCGGACAAGCCAGTTTGAATATCTACTTTGAATTGTTCGTGATCTAATAATGCTTTGATACCATCTTTTGATATGGGATCTGCAACGAGTACATTAAATTGCTTCATGAATAACCTCCATATATTTTGATATACCTTTACCGATATAGTTAACTTTACGGTGTTCAGTTAAAATAATTTCTAAAGCAGATACTACCGATAAAATATCGAAAGGACTAATTTTCCCCATATGACCAATTCTTAAAATTTGACCTTTAAGATGGCCTTGACCACCAGCAATTGTTATTTTAAAGCGATTTTTAAGTTCATCTTTGATTATTTTCACTTCATCATTTGTATTAGGTTTGAATGCCGTAACCGTTGGAGATGCATCCTTATCATTGACTAATAAAGTTAAATCTAATGCTTTTAAGGCGCTTCTTAATGCATTTCTAATTGCATAGTGTCGTGCTATTACGTGATTGAAACCTTCTGCTTTTACGGTTTCAACGTATGCATTTACACCTCTAAATAAAGACACATTTGGTGTGAACGGTGTAGAATTGTCAGCTTGTGACGAAATGTATTTATTTAAGTCTAGATAAAATTTTGGTGTAGTTACTTCTTTGAAACGTTCTTTTGCACGGTGGCTATAAGCTACAAAAGCTAATCCTGGAGGTAACATAATTGCTTTTTGACTACCAGAAACAAGTACATCAATTTTATCTTTGTTAATGTCAACATCAACAGCACCAATGCAACTTACGCCGTCAACTACAAAATAAATATTACTATTAAATTGATTGATGGCATTTCCTAACTCATGAATAGGGTGTAGCACTGTCGTAGATGTTTCGCAATATTGACTAAATACTGCTTTAACTTCAACATTTAAAGTTGAAAGGTAATTGATGAAATCTTTGACATCTACAGCTTCTCCCCATGTAACGTCATAAATATGCACATTTTTGTAATAAGTTTGTGCAATTTGTTTAAATCGGTTACCAAAGGCACCTGAAACAATGACAACGAAGTGATCTTCAGGGTTTACAATGTTCAACATACTAGCTTCTAAGACGCTTGTACCGCTAGATGTTAAAATAAGTACATCATTTTGACTCCCAAATATTGGCTTTAGACCTTGAAATGCTTGTTGTGCGATGTCTTCAAAATCTTTAGAACGATGACCAACCATAGGTGCTTGAATTTCTCTCATAATGGCATCAGGTACAGGGGTTGGGCCAGGTGTTAATAACAACGGTTGATGATAATACATTTATATGCCTCCTATAAATAAGATTTCACTATTTTAGCAAATTTTCTGAAAATTTAAAAGCCTAAAAAAGTGATAACGCTATATTGTTGAACAAATGTTATCACTTAACGATTTTATTTGGACTGAATGATGGGATAGATTTTTATGTCCACATTATTTCTTACAGCATTTGAAATCATGCAATTATTATCTGCAATTGTTATCAATTTTGGTAATCGCTTTTCTAATTGTGCTATTTGATCACTTGGAATTTGAATGTGAGGATGGTGCACAATTTTTGACATACTGAATTTTCCATTATTTAAACAAGCTGTTCCAATCGATTGTTGTTCAATTGAAATATCTGTGAACTTTGCACGTTCAAGAGTAGCTGCTAATGAGATGATATAACATGATGAAGCGGCTGATACTAACATTTCATCGGGATTTGTTCCAATACCAACACCGCCTAAAGAAGCAGGTATTGAAATATTCTCTGAAAGTATGTCGCTTTGAACGTTTCCGACGTTGTTACGACCACCTTGCCAAGAAGTTTGGACTTTAAAGTCATGTTGATGCAATTGCTTTAACCTCCAATATAATTGTGATAGTTTAATTTTAGAATAGTTTATCAAAGTTTAACAGAAAGGTGACTTATCAATGACTCTGAATAAACTGAAAGATGAATTACAAATTGTTTCTCATCGTGGATTGCCGAGAGATTTTCCTGAAAATACAATGGTCGGTTATCGAGAGGTAATGGGGCTCAATGTTGCTATGTTAGAAATAGATGTTCATTTGACCAAAGACCAACATTTTGTTGTGATACATGATGAAACAATTGATAGAACATCGGATGGTAAGGGGCGTATTGCTGATTACACATTATCGCAATTAAAATCATTTGATTTTGGTAGTTATAAAGATGTTGCTTTTAAGGGAGAACGAATACCCACGTTAGATGAAGTACTTTCATTATGCTTAAAGTTCGATAAAAAGCTATTGATTGAATTGAAAAGTCCGAATTTATATCCAGGAATAGAATGTAAATTGCTGGCATTTTTGGAAGAAAAGAAAGTCGATGCGACACAAGTAGTTATACAATCTTTTGATATCGAATGCATCGAAAAGTTAAACACATTGGGCAGTATATATGAATTAGGTGTGCTTTGTAGTAAACGTAAGTATTGGTATAAAAAGCCAAATTTTTCAAGAATTGCTCAAATTGCTAGTTATGTTAATCCTAATTATGCATTAGTGACCAGAAAATTTGTTGATGAAGCACATCATCATCAATTACAGGTTTTGCCATACACAGTTAATAAATTGAAAACTGGAGAAAAATTAAGACAAATGGGTGTAGATGGATTAATTACAGATGATCCGAAATTATTTATTAAGTAAGACGATGAATGGTTATTTGATAGAGGGATAAGGATTCGTATATCGCAATTGATAATTTTAAAAACTAATGATGAAATACTAAAGATAATTCAACAAATAAGACTTGTAAATTCTAAGTTGATTGTAAAATAGGGTGGCTCCATATAATCTTGAATCTATCATTTTAAAATAATATAAAAAAACACCCACAATTGTGGGTGTTTGTATTGAACGGTATTATCTTGAGTAGTACTCAACGATTAATTGTTCGTTAATTTCAGCAGGTAATTCGCTACGTTCTGGTAAACGTACGAAAGTACCAGTTAAGCTGTCAGCATCAAAGTTTAAGTACTCAGGTACGAAATTGTTGATTTCAACTGATTCAACGATGATGTTTAATTTTTGAGATTTTTCACGAACTGAAATTGTTTGACCAGGTTTAACAGAATAAGATGGAATATCAACACGTTTACCATCTACTAAGATATGACCGTGGTTAACTAATTGACGTGCTTGACGACGGGTACGAGCTAAACCTAATGAATAAACAACAGCGTCTAAACGACTTGCTAATAAGATCATGAAGTTTTCACCGTGTACACCGAATTTTTTACCAGCGATGTCAAATGTGTTACGGAATTGTCTTTCAGTCATTCCATATAAGTAACGTAATTTTTGTTTTTCACGTAATTGTAAACCATATTCTGATAATTTTTTACGTTGGTTTGGACCATGTTGTCCTGGTGCGTAAGGACGTTTTTCTAATTCTTTACCAGTACCGCTTAAAGAGATACCTAAACGACGAGATTTTTTCCAGTTTGAACCTCTGAATCGAGCCATAATAAGACTCCTCCTTTAATTCTTTTTTGTTGTTATGAATAAACAAAAAAGAGTGTTGCATGCTTACTAAGATATATTGTTTTATGTGTCTTCACCTTATAGCGACAGTTACGTGACACGTCCGCATTGGGAACAACATAGCGCTCAATAATATACAACTGCTACTTTCGTTAATTCACACAAAGTTTATTGTAACATTTTCCTGCTAACTGTCAACACTTTATTGAAAATGCTGATGTCCTTTTATGCGAGTTGCTTTTCAATAATTTTAACAATTGCTTCAAGATGTTCCTTGTCATTGTCATCAAATCGATCCGTTATAGGGGCATCGATATCTAAGACACCGATAATTTTATCGTCTTTAAAAATTGGAACGACAATTTCAGACTTACTATTAGCATCACAAGCGATATGTCCTTCAAATTGGTGGACGTCAGCAATAACTTGAGTGCGGCGCTCAGAAACGGCTGTACCACATACACCTTTTCCAATTGGAATGTGGACACAAGCAGGGTGTCCTTGGAAAGGACCAAGTATAAGTTCATCTTGTTCTTTTAAATAAAAGCCGACCCAATTAACTTGATCTAGATTATCATTTAATAAGGCAGACATGTTACTTAAAATAGCAATCATGTGATGTTCATCTTCAATAAGGCTTGCTGCTTGTTTCTTTAATAATGTATAGTTTGTTGGCTTAATTGTTGTCATATTTAAAACCTCTTATTTTCATAGATTTTATAATAGTATAGAATTTCGAAAATATTATGGCAATAAATTCATTTTATAATTTATCCTTAAGCAAAATTACGTTATAATAGTAATGATAAATTAGGAGGAGAAGCATATGGTGTTATATATCATTTTGGCAATAATTGTGATTATATTGATTGCTGTAGGTGTATTATTCTATTTACGTTCAAATAAACGACAAATTATTGAAAAAGCAATCGAACGTAAAAATGAAATTGAGACGTTACCTTTTGATCAAAACCTTGCACAATTATCTAAGTTGAATTTAAAAGGTGAAACAAAAACGAAATACGATGCAATGAAAAAGGACAACGTAGAAAGTACAAATAAGTATCTAGCTCCTGTGGAAGAAAAAATCCATAATGCTGAGGCTTTATTAGATAAATTTAGTTTCAACGCATCTCAAAGTGAAATTGATGATGCAAATGAGTTGATGGATAGTTACGAACAAAGCTATCAGCAACAATTAGAAGATGTAAATGAAATTATTGCGTTATACAAAGATAATGATGAATTATATGACAAATGTAAGGTTGATTATCGTGAAATGAAACGTGATGTTTTAGCAAATCGTCATCAATTTGGTGAGGCAGCAAGTCTTCTTGAAACTGAAATTGAAAAATTCGAGCCAAGGTTAGAGCAATATGAAGTACTAAAAGCTGATGGTAATTATGTACAAGCGCACAACCATATAGCTGCCTTGAATGAACAAATGAAACAGCTAAGATTTTATATGGAAGAAATACCAGAATTAATTAGAGAAACTCAAAAAGAATTACCTGGTCAATTCCAAGATTTAAAATATGGTTGCCGTGATCTTAAAGTTGAAGGGTATGATCTGGATCACGTAAAAGTAGACAGTACATTACAAAGCTTAAAAACAGAGCTTAGTTTCGTTGAACCATTAATTAGTCGCTTAGAATTAGAAGAAGCTAATGATAAACTAGCTAATATCAATGATAAGTTAGATGACATGTATGATTTAATTGAACATGAAGTTAAAGCTAAAAATGATGTCGAAGAAACAAAAGATATCATTACGGATAACTTATTCAAAGCTAAAGACATGAATTATACATTGCAAACAGAAATTGAATATGTACGTGAAAACTACTATATAAATGAATCTGATGCTCAGAGTGTTCGTCAATTTGAAAATGAAATTCAAAGTTTAATTTCTGTATATGATGATATTTTAAAAGAAATGTCGAAATCTGCTGTACGATATAGCGAGGTTCAGGATAATTTACAATATTTAGAAGATCATGTCACAGTTATTAATGACAAACAAGAAAAGCTGCAAAATCATCTGATTCAATTGCGTGAAGATGAAGCAGAAGCAGAAGACAATCTGTTACGAGTACAATCTAAGAAAGAAGAAGTGTATCGTCGATTACTTGCTTCTAACTTAACAAGCGTTCCTGAAAGATTTATCATCATGAAAAATGAAATTGATCATGAAGTTCGTGATGTTAACGAACAATTTAGTGAACGCCCAATACACGTTAAACAGTTAAAAGATAAAGTGTCTAAAATTGTGATTCAAATGAATACATTTGAAGATGAAGCAAATGATGTTCTTGTTAATGCTGTTTATGCAGAGAAATTAATTCAATATGGAAATAGATATCGTAAGGACTATAGCAATGTTGATAAGAGCTTAAATGAAGCTGAACGATTATTTAAAAATAATCGCTATAAGCGTGCGATTGAAATTGCAGAGCAAGCTCTTGAAAGTGTTGAGCCAGGTGTCACTAAACATATTGAAGAAGAAGTCATTAAGCAATAGAAACTAGTATGTAGTTATACTTAAATAATATGAGCACTCTGTCAAATTGGACTGATGAGTTTAATAATTGAAGTTAGCCAACGATACGTTGTCTAGCTTCTTTTTTATATGGATATATGAAAGGGACAATAAATATAAATAGCAATTGTTTAAAGACAAACGTAATCAAATGTGATGTTTAAATTAATGTAGGTAGTGAAAATGCATCGTGCTATGCATAGAGTGAAATAGTTCAATTCTTATTAAAATGGGTGGAAAAATGATTAATTTTTGTTATAGCCTTTATTTTTTATGTGATAATAGTATAATGCTTGAGTAAAAACAATTTTAACGATTGATGATTAATGAAAGAGAAGTGTTTATTTTGATATATCTAGATAATGCGGCAACGACGAAAGCATTTGAAGAAGTGTTAGATACTTATTTAAAAGTAAATCAATCAATGTATTATAATCCGAATAGTCCGCATAAAGCTGGTTTGCAGGCAAATCAATTACTACAACAAGCAAAAGCTCAAATTAATGCAATGATTAATTCAAAAACAAATTATGATGTTGTATTCACTAGTGGTGCAACTGAATCCAATAATCTTGCTTTAAAAGGTATTGCCTATCGTAAATTTGATACAGCTAAGGAAATAATTACATCCGTGTTAGAGCATCCATCCGTATTAGAGGTTGTAAGATATTTGGAAGCGCACGAAGGATTTAAGGTTAAATATGTTGATGTAAAGAAAGATGGCAGTATTAACTTAGAACACTTCAAAGAATTAATGTCAGACAAAGTCGGTTTAGTAACATGTATGTATGTAAATAATGTAACAGGACAAATACAGCCTATTCCACAAATGGCTGAAGTTATAAAAAATTATCCTAAGGCACATTTTCATGTAGATGCGGTTCAAGCATTCGGCAAAATTTCAATGGATTTCAATAACGTAGATAGTATTAGTTTAAGTGGACACAAGTTTAATGGTTTAAAAGGTCAAGGCGTCTTACTTGTAAATCAAATTCAAAATGTTGAACCAACTGTCCATGGTGGTGGTCAAGAATATGGCGTTAGAAGTGGAACAGTTAATTTGCCAAATGATATTGCAATGGTTAAAGCGATGAAGATAGCTAATGAAAACCTTGAAGCATTGAATGCATTTGTTACTGATTTAAATAATGACGTCCGTCAATTTTTAAATAAATATCATGGAGTTTATATTAATTCTTCAACTTCAGGCTCACCATTCGTTTTAAATATTAGTTTTCCTGGCGTAAAAGGTGAAGTATTAGTTAATGCTTTTTCAAAATATGACATTATGATATCTACCACGAGTGCTTGTTCATCTAAACGTAATAAATTAAATGAAGTATTGGCTGCAATGGGATTATCAGACAAGTCTATTGAAGGTAGTATAAGATTATCATTTGGGGCTACTACAACTAAAGAAGATATAGCAAGATTTAAAGAAATATTTATCATCATTTATGAGGAAATTAAGGAGTTGCTAAAATAATGAAGTATGATCACTTGCTTGTTAGATACGGGGAATTAACATTAAAGGGTTCAAATAGAAAGAAATTTGTAAATCAATTAAGAAATAATGTAAATAAGTCATTAAAAGGACTTGATGGGTTTGTCGTTAAAGGCAAACGAGATCGTATGTATATTGAACTTGAAGACCATGCAGATATAAATGAAATAACATATCGATTATCAAAAATTTTCGGTATTAAATCTATTAGTCCAGTATTAAAAGTAGAAAAAACGTTAGAGGCAATGAGTGCAGCGGCAATTAAATTTGCGCAGCAATTTGAAGAAAACAGCACATTTAAAATTGATGTGAAGCGTGCCGATAAAAATTTCCCAATGGATACGTATGAATTACAACGTGAATTGGGTGGTACCGTATTGAAACAAATTGAAAATGTTTCTGTTAATGTCAAACGTCCAGATCATGAAATTCGAGTGGAAGTTAGATTAGATGCAATTTATATGTATGAAGAAGTTGTTCCGGGTTCAGGCGGATTACCAGTTGGTACTGGTGGTAAGACGTTACTAATGCTTTCAGGCGGTATAGACTCACCAGTTGCTGGGATGGAAGTGATGAGACGTGGCGTAACAATTGAAGCGATTCATTTCCATAGTCCACCATTTACAAGTGATCAAGCAAAAGAAAAAGTTATTGAATTGACACGTATTTTAGCTGAACGTGTTGGACCAATTAAATTGCATATTGTACCATTTACAGAATTGCAAAAACAGGTAAATAAAGTTGTACATCCAAGATATACAATGACTTCAACGAGACGTATGATGATGCGTGTTGCTGATAAATTAGTACATCAAATAGGAGCTTTAGCTATTGTAAATGGTGAAAACCTAGGGCAGGTAGCAAGTCAAACACTTCATAGCATGTATGCAATTAATAACGTAACTTCTACCCCTGTATTACGTCCTTTATTAACTTACGATAAAGAAGAAATTATTATTAAATCGAAAGAAATTGGTACATTTGAAACATCTATTCAACCATTTGAAGATTGTTGTACAATTTTCACCCCTAAAAATCCAGTAACCGAACCAAACTTTGATAAGGTAGTTCAATATGAAAGTGTCTTTGATTTTGAAGAGATGATTAATCGTGCTGTTGAAAATATTGAAACACTTGTAATAACTAGTGATTATAAAACTATTAAAGAACAGCAAACAAACCAATTAATAAACGACTTTTTATAAATAAAATCCTAGAGTAAATTTAAACATAAGGGGATGCTAAACTATGGATTTGAATTTAACGATGATTATAATCATAATTTTGTTTGGTTTTATCGCGGCGTTTATAGATTCGGTTGTAGGGGGTGGTGGTTTAATTTCTACGCCAGCATTATTAGCAATCGGTCTACCACCATCTGTGGCTTTAGGTACAAATAAATTGGCAAGTTCATTTGGTTCTTTAACTAGTGCGATAAAATTTATAAGGTCCGGTAAAGTGGACTTATATGTTGTTGCCAAATTATTTGGTTTTGTATTTTTGGCATCTGCATGTGGTGCATATATTGCAACGATGGTTCCGTCACAAATATTGAAACCTTTAATCATTATTGCACTTTCGTCGGTGTTTATATTCACATTACTTAAAAAAGATTGGGGCAATACACGTACGTTTACTCAATTTACATTTAAGAAAGCCTTACTATTTGCAGCACTTTTTATATTAATCGGCTTTTATGATGGATTTGTAGGTGGAGGAACAGGTTCATTTATGCTTTTTGTATTGTTAATCTTTGGTTTTGATTTTTTAAGCGCTGCAGGAAATGCTAAAGTTTTGAACTTTGCTTCTAATATAGGTGCGCTTGTATTATTTATGGTATTAGGACAAGTAGATTATGTAATAGGTTTAGTTATGGCTGCGAGTATGATTGTTGGGTCATATGCTGGGGCTCATTTTGCTATTAAACAAGGTGTTGGCTATGTAAAAGTATTATTTATTATTATTACTGCGATTTTAATTTTAAAAAATGCTTTTGATTATATTCAACAATTTGTATAAAATTAAATTTGCTTTTGATTAAAGCATGAAAATTGTAATCAAACCATAAATTGTCGTATGATGTAGTTAGAATTTTAAATGCAGGAGGTCAAGTATATGACTGAAATAACATTCAAAGGTGGACCAATCCACTTAAAAGGTCAACAAATTAATGAAGGTGATTTTGCACCTGATTTTACAGTGTTAGATAATGACTTAAATCAAGTAACATTAGCAGATTATGCTGGTAAAAAGAAATTAATTAGTGTGGTACCATCAATTGATACAGGTGTTTGTGATCAGCAGACTCGTAAATTCAACTCTGAAGCTTCTAAAGAAGAGGGGATTGTACTTACAATCTCAGCAGACTTACCATTCGCACAAAAAAGATGGTGCGCTTCAGCAGGTTTAGACAATGTCATTACATTAAGTGACCACCGTGACTTATCATTTGGTGAAAACTATGGCGTTGTTATGGAAGAACTTCGCTTATTAGCTCGTGCAGTATTTGTATTAGATGTAGATAATAAAGTTGTTTATAAAGAAATCGTTAGTGAAGGTACTGATTTCCCAGATTTTGATGCTGCTTTAGCTGCATACAAAAATATTTAATCATTAAAGAGATAAATCTTAAAATGTATACATCGTGTCCATCGTTGTCAACAGCATTAAAATAGAATTGTTTTCTATGATTGCTAAGACCTATGGGCACTTTTTATTGGAGAGGGACGAATATGGCAGAACAACAAACAATTATGGAACGCTTGTTTCATACGTTAGATGAAAAAGCTAAAACATTAAATAATGAAAATGGCCAAAGTTTTATTGAAAATCTTGGGCTAGCAATGGAACAAGTTTATACAAATGAAAGAGGATTGTTAGAACAATCGACGTTACAAGATCGACGTAAAGCATTCCAATTTGCATATTTAAGTTTAATGCAGGAAGAAAAAATACAAGCAAATCATCAAATTACACCAGATTCAATTGGATTGATATTAGGATTTTTAGTTGAGCGATTTATGAACAACCAAGAAGAATTACATATTGTTGATATTGCAAGTGGTGCCGGTCATTTAAGTGCTACTGTAAAAGAAGTGTTACCTGAAATTGCGGTTATGCATCATTTAATTGAAGTTGATCCAGTTTTATCACGTGTTAGTGTACATTTAGCAAATTTCTTAGAAATTCCTTTCGATGTGTATCCTCAAGATGCCATTATGCCACTACCGTTAGAAGAAGCAGATATCGTTATTGGTGATTTTCCAGTAGGCTATTATCCAATTGACGAAAGAAGCAAGGAGTTTAAGCTAGGTTTCGAAGAAGGACATAGTTATTCACATTATTTATTAATAGAACAAGCAATAAATACATTAAAAGATGCTGGATACGCCTTTCTAGTGGTACCAAGTAATATTTTTACAGGTGAACATGTAAAACAGCTTGAAAAATATATTGCAACAGAGACAGAGATGCAAGCATTTTTAAATTTACCACCAACTTTATTTAAAAATGAAAAAGCACGAAAATCTATATTAATTTTACAAAAGAAAAAATCGGGCGAAACAAAGCCAGTTGAAGTATTATTGGCAAATATTCCTGATTTCAAAAATCCTTCACAATTTCAAGGATTTATGACAGAGTTAAATCAGTGGATGGACACAAATCGTCCTAAAAAATAATCTGTAATAGTATAGTCATAAAACTGTATGAATGATAAAATGAAAAATGAAATAGTATAAAAAGCAAACGATGGAGGATCATTACTTATGTCAAAATTAATCTTGGCTATCAATGCTGGTAGTTCATCATTAAAATTTCAATTAATTAGAATGCCTGAAGAGGAATTAGTAACAAAAGGTTTAGTAGAAAGAATCGGATTGAAGGATTCAATTTTTACAATTGAAGTCGACGGGGAAAAAGTTAAAACAGTACAAGATATCAAGGATCACGTTGAGGCAGTTGATATCATGCTGGATGCTTTTAAAGCGCATAATATTATTAATGATATTAACGATATCGATGGAACAGGTCACCGTGTTGTACATGGTGGTGAAAAATTCCCTGAATCAGTAGCTATTACTGATGAGGTTGAAAAGGAAATTGAAGAATTAAGCGAATTAGCACCGCTTCACAACCCAGCTAACTTGATGGGTATTCGTGCTTTCCGTAAATTATTACCAAATATCCCTCATGTGGCAATTTTTGATACAGCATTCCATCAAACAATGCCTGAAAAAGCATATCTATATAGCTTGCCATATCATTATTATAAAGATTATGGCATTCGTAAGTATGGTTTCCATGGTACAAGCCATAAATTTGTATCACAAAGAGCGGCAGAAATGTTAGATAAGCCAATTGAAGATTTACGTATTATTTCATGTCACATTGGTAATGGAGCATCAATTGCAGCTATCGATGGCGGTAAATCTATTGATACATCAATGGGCTTCACACCACTTGCTGGTGTAACAATGGGTACTCGTTCTGGTAATATTGACCCTGCTTTAATTCCATTTATTATGGAAAAAACTGGCAAAACTGCTGAACAAGTATTAGAAATCTTAAACAAAGAATCTGGTTTATTAGGATTATCAGGTACATCAAGTGATTTACGTGACTTATCTGAAGAAGCTGAATCAGGTAAAGCACGTTCACAAATGGCTTTAGATGTATTTGCTTCTAAAATTCACAAATACATTGGATCATATGCTGCGAGAATGCATGGTGTTGATGTTATCGTATTTACAGCAGGTATCGGTGAAAACTCAGTTGAAATTCGTGCAAAAGTTCTTGAAGGCTTAGAATTTATGGGTGTTTACTGGGATCCTAAGAAAAATGAAAACTTACTACGTGGTAAAGAAGGATTTATTAACTATCCTCATTCACCAGTTAAAGTTGTCGTTATTCCAACAGATGAAGAAAGTATGATTGCCCGTGATGTTATGACATTCGGTGGTTTAAAATAAATTTTTAATAAATATTAAGCGTCTATCTCCGCTACAATTATATGTAGGAGCTAGACGCTTTTTGTATTGTTTGAAAATTAACTAGTGTAATGTCTCTCTTCACGAATATCTTAAAGAATTAAGTAGTCGAAGAAGATTATGACAACATTATTAAGTGAGTTTTATTTATAAACGATAAAAAACCAAGTGCAGAAAGTTGCACTTGGTTCATAATGATCAAGTAGTTATCTAATGATCATCTATATTTAATTTTGATATTTTTCACGTAATTGAGTTGTTGCAACTTGTGGTTGGAAGTCTGCTGGTAACTCTTCAGTACGAACAACTAACACGTCACATGGTGCATGACGAACGATAGATTCTGATACAGAACCAACAATAAATCTTTCCACAGCATTTAAGCCAGACGTACCACTCATAATTAAGTCTGCATTAATTTCATGTGCAAGCTTTTTCGGAATGATAGATTTAGGAGAGCCAAACTCTAGACGCGTTTCTACATCTTTAACACCAGCGTTAGTAGCTACTTCTTTATAACCATTTAATAATTCTTCTGCAAAATGCTTAGATTTTTCAGTAAATTGAGCATCATAAACTTCATAAGAAGAATATGTTCTTGAATCAATTACATTCACAATTGTTAACTTCGCATCGTTACGTTTAGCAACACCAACTGCTCTGTTAAAT
This sequence comes from Staphylococcus sp. HMSC062H10, assembly GCF_001836945.1. Lineage (NCBI taxonomy): Bacteria > Bacillati > Bacillota > Bacilli > Caryophanales > Staphylococcaceae > Staphylococcus > Staphylococcus sp. HMSC062H10. The sequence continues at coordinate 680,260 of NZ_KV830972.1, read as the reverse complement.
GCCCATTCCGCTTCATGTGAACCGTCAACTGCGATTAAAATATTTTTGTAAGTAATCATAGTAAGTGCCTCCTTGTTCTTTCTTAATTATATTTTACCACAATTTTCGGAAAAGTCAGTGTAATAACCTTTACAATTTTGTGGATTTTTGATTGCGCTTTCAAAATGTTCGCGTTAAGATGATTATGGAGGTGGATGGTATGAAAATTGGTATACCAAGGGAGATTAAAAATAATGAAAATCGTGTTGGTTTGTCACCGAGTGGTGTGCACGCTTTAGTAGAAAGTGGACATACAGTTTTGGTTGAAACGAATGCGGGTGCAGGATCATTCTTTGAAGATGTAGATTACAAAGAAGCGGGTGCTGAGATTGTTGCTGAACAAGCAAAAGTTTGGGATGTGGATATGGTTATTAAAGTTAAAGAACCACTTGAATCTGAATATCCATATTTTAAAGAAGGGCTAGTATTATTTACTTATCTTCATCTAGCAAATGAAGAAAAATTAACACAAGCACTCATTGATAAGAAAGTAATTAGTATTGCATATGAGACTGTGCAGTTACCAGACCGATCTTTACCATTATTATCACCAATGAGTGAGGTAGCAGGAAGAATGTCAGCTCAAGTTGGCGCAGAGTTCCTACAAAAACTTAATGGTGGTATGGGAATTCTACTAGGTGGTGTTCCAGGAGTACCTAAAGGTAAAGTAACTATTATCGGTGGTGGTCAAGCAGGAACAAATGCAGCTAAAATTGCACTAGGACTAGGTGCAGATGTTACGATTTTAGATGTTAATCCAAAGCGTTTACAACAATTAGATGATTTATTCGGTGGACGTGTACATACAATTATGTCAAATCCGTTGAATATTGAGTTGTATGTTAAACAAAGTGATTTAGTAATAGGTGCAGTTTTAATTCCAGGTGCTAAAGCGCCAAGACTTGTAACAGAAGACATGATTAAACAAATGAAAAATGGGTCAGTTATTATTGACATTGCTATTGATCAAGGTGGTATTTTTGAAACAACTGATAAAATTACGACACATGATGATCCTACATATATTAAGCATGGTGTGGTTCATTATGCAGTTGCAAATATGCCTGGTGCAGTACCGCGTACTTCGACGTTAGCATTAAATAATGCTACGCTACCTTATGCGCTCATGCTAGCTAATAAAGGGTATAGAGAAGCATTTAAATCAAATCAACCATTATCATTAGGTTTAAATACTTACAAAGGTCACGTAACCAATAAAGGCGTTGCAGAGGCATTTGAAATGGAATATAAATCTGTAGAAGAAGCATTACACTTATAATTTAAATTTGATGAAAAGGGAATGGATTACAGCGTATTAAAGAATGACGTTATCATCTCCTTGGTTATTAAAATTAAATAATGATAAATTAAAGCTAGAAACAATGCGAAGAAATCATCGAACATGAATGATATTGATTCATTACATGTTACTGATGAACATACCTGCATATGTGTTTCTAGCTTGTTTGTTACATATTGCATTTAGACTTGGACAAAAATTTATGTCCTAGGCGCTACAATGTTATATTGGCAGTGTTTGACTGAATGAGTATGCGCTTGTAACAAGCTTTTCATTTTTGTCCCACTCTTATTTTTCGTAATGTGTTAATACTTCGTATCCTTCATTAGTGACAAGTATGTCATCTTCAATTCTTACACCTGCAACACCTGGTACATAAATACCTGGTTCGATTGTAATGACCATGCCAGCTTCTAACAAATTAGAATTAGTACTTGAAACATCTTGATATTCATGTTCCTGTAATCCTAGACCATGACCTAAGCGATGAGGGAAATATTCACCATAACCTTTTTCTGAAATAATATTTCTAGCGATATGATCGATATCTTTTAAAGGTATTCCAGGTTTAATTGCTTGGATTGCAGATGTTTCTGCTTCTAATACAATATTATAAATTTCTTGTGCTTCTTGGCTAGGTTCACCAAATTTAATGGTACGTGTCATATCGCTACAATAATGCTCATAAATTACACCTAAATCAAATAGTACATACTCATTGCTTTTTAATCTGCGATCTCCTGGTGTGCCATGAGGTGATGCGGCATGATCTCCAAATAAAACCATCGTATCAAAACTCATTTCATTGACGCCATATTGTTTGATTGTTTGCTCAATATGGTTGACTACTTCACGTTCAGTCACACCTTCTTTTAAATAAGAAACACCTATTTCGATACACTTATCTGCTAACTCAGCAGCTTTACGTATTTTGTTAATTTCATCTTCAGATTTAATATTTCTCAATTGTTTGATTGTTAAATCAACATCTCCGAATGAATTGACATTGAAACCAGAGATTAATTGTTTTTGGCGTGCTACTGTTAAGTGCTCGCTTTCAATTAGTAATTTATTGATTGTTTGAGGATAAAGTGAAAAAGGATTTTCAGTGTCTAAATATCCAACGATTTCACCTGTGAAAGGTGATGCTTTGACTTCTTCGACTTCCATTTTTGGACAAAATAGTACTTGTTTACCATCTTTCTTAATCAATAATGCAAATAATCTTTCATGGGGTTCGCTACGGTATCCAGTAAAATAATATACATTCAACGGTGTTGTAATCCATGCTGCATCAGCTTGTTGATTGTTTAGTTCGTCTATTATTTTTGATATTTTTGTCATTTTATAAACACTCCTCAACATAATATTACTTACATTTTATGCTAATTATTATTATATTTCAAAATCAAGCTAATACATTAACTAGATTTTCAATTTTTAAAATTTGAGAATTTGTTATAATTAAGAGGCAAAAGGGTACTAAATTTATATAGTAATTGATAGGAGGATGCTCAAATGAAGTTATCATTTCATGGTCAATCAACGATTTATTTAGAAGGGAACAACAAAAAAGTTATCGTAGATCCATTTATTTCAAATAACCCTAAGTGTGATTTGAATATTGAAACAGTGCAGGTAGACTATATCGTTTTAACGCACGGTCATTTTGATCACTTTGGTGATGTTGTGGAACTAGCAAAGAAAACAGGTGCAACAGTAATAGGAAGTGCAGAAATGGCTGACTATCTTTCTTCATATCACGGTGTTGAAAATGTTCATGGTATGAATATTGGTGGTAAAGCAAACTTTGATTTCGGAAGCGTTAAATTTGTTCAAGCATTTCATAGTTCAAGTTTTACTCATGAAAATGGTATTCCAGTTTATTTAGGTATGCCAATGGGTATCGTGTTTGAAGTTGAAGGAAAAACAATTTATCATACTGGTGATACAGGTCTGTTTAGTGACATGTCACTTATTGCGAAACGTCATCCAGTTGATGTATGTTTTGTACCAATTGGAGATAATTTTACGATGGGTATTGATGATGCAAGTTATGCTATTAATTATGTTTTTGGTTCGTAATGGTTTTGTTTGATGCAAGTTGTTGGTTAGATAGTGAATAATATAAAAAATCCAGAACCACAGTCATAATCATTTCTTGTGTTACTCAGTCGATTGAGACTGCATCATGATTGAAAGATTATTTGTGATTCTGGATAAAAATTTTATTTAACGATTAATACAGGGATAGTCGCACGTTTTGCTACTTTGTGGCTGACACTTCCAAGTACAAATTTCTTTTTGTCTTCTGCTTTACGGTTACTTAAAACAACAATTTCGTATTTACCGCTATTAGCATGTTTTAATAGTTCTTCTTTTGCATTACCACGAACAATTATTTGGTCATAATCAATACCATAATCTTCTAAAGCTTTGCGTGTTTTTTCCAATCGCTTGCTTCGTTCTTCAGTAAGTTTGTTTAAATGAACACCTGCTTTAATTGATGCTTGAGCATCTTGTTCGCTGATTGCGTTTAAAACTGTTACGACTGTACCTTCGCCAGCTAATTTAGACACTTCTTTTAGTGCTTTTTCATTTTTCAACTGAGTGTCTACACCAAGTAATATATTTTTATACATTAGTACATCCCTCCTCACTTACATTCTAATAAATAATAATGGATTTTTCCATTTAAAATTAAAGATTTTGTGATCTTTGTGTTTGTTGTATATTTTCAAAAAATAAAATAGGTGAAACGATCATTATTTCGTTTCACTTCAATGCTTTTTATCCAAAATAAAGTTATAATGTAGTTAATACTGTTCGAAAAGAAGAGGTAAAGAATGACAAAACATGAACAAATTTTAGATTATATTGAATCGTTATCTATAGGCTCTAAAATTTCGGTGCGTAAAATCGCTAAATTTTTAAACGTATCTGAAGGGACAGCATATCGTGCAATTAAAGATGCTGATAAAATGGGCATGGTCGCAACGATAGATCGTGTTGGTACGGTTCGAATCGAAAAACGTAATCGTAATGAAATTGAACATTTAACTTTTAATGAAATTGTCAATATTATTGATGGCCAAGTGTTAGGTGGCAACAAAGGTATCACTAAGATGGTATCTAAATTTGCAATTGGAGCAATGGAACTCAAAGATATTTTAAAGTATATTGGTCCAAAGACATTATTGATCGTCGGAAATCGCGAAGATGTGCAGATTGAAGCTTTAAAAAGAGGCACGGCTATATTAATTACTGGTGGATTTAAGCCATCTAATAAAGTTATTAATTTTGCGAATGAACATGATTTACCTGTTCTATCATCAAGTTATGATACATTCCTAGTTGCAAATATTATCAACAAAGCACTTTTTAATCAGAAAATACGAAAAGATATCTTAATAGTTCAAGATATAATGACGCCATTAGATGATTTATCTGTGCTGTTTGATACGATGAAAATAGCAGATTATAAGCGTATGGCGAATCGAACTGGCCATACAAGATTTCCGGTAGTCAATGAGTCTTATAAATTAGTAGGTATTGTAACAAGTCGAGAGATGATTAATACAAAGGACGACGACGAAATAGATAAAGTGATGACGCGAAATCCTATTTATGTAAATGCTATGAGTACAGTAGCAAGTTGTGCGCATATGATGATTTGGGAAGGTATTGAATTGATTCCTGTCGTTTCGAGTAATAAAAAGACAGTGGGTGTGATTAATAGACAAGATGTTTTAAAGTCCATGCAACTTTTAGGAAGACAGCCTCAAATGGGTGAAACAATTAACGATCAAATCGCCAAATATATAACAATGAATCAAGATGGAATTACAGTAGAAGTTTCACCACTGTTAATCAATCACTACGGAACAGTAAGTAAAGCGGCATTTGTAAGTATTATAGAAGAAACAATACAATATGAAATGCGTAAATTTAAAAAAGGTAATGTCATGATAGAGAACTTAAATATCGTGTATATTAAAACAGTACCTATTGAATCACATATAACAGTGCGCTTTGGCATACTAGACGTCGGAAGAAACTTCGCCAAAATAGAAGTGAACATGCATAGTCAAAACGACAAAGTAGCGAGTGCTCTCGTGATATGCCAAATGTTTGACGAAGTATAGGAACTTAGCAGAGAAAATAGGCATAAGATAGATTTCACACAAATGTTGGAGCCCAACTTACATTGTTTGTAGAAATTGGGGGTCCAATTTCTCTATGTTGGGGCCCCACCCCAACTTGCATTGTCTGTAGAATTTCTTTTCGAAATTCTCTATGTTGGGGCCCCTGAACTAAATAGTATGAAAATATATATCTAAATAATTAAAACGGGCAAATATTTTAATATGGTAGAACAATTTTTATAATTTAGATATTTTGATATAGACTAATGCTTAAATTAAGCAATTTTTCTAAAAAAGGGAGTATGAAAATGATTAGTACTTTGAATGAAATTATGAAATGTATTGAAGACAACGATACAATTATTATACACAGACACGTTAGACCAGATCCTGATGCATATGGTTCACAACTTGGTTTAAAATACTATATTCAACAGAAATTTCCGCAAAAGCAAGTATTTGCAGTGGGTGAAGCGGAATCATCATTAAGTTTTATTGGAGAGTTAGATAACATTGATGATAAAACATATCAAGATGCGCTTGTAATTGTTTGTGATACTGCCAATGCTCCACGAATTGACGATGAACGTTATAGTACAGGTAGTAAACTTATTAAAATAGATCATCATCCTGCAGTTGATCAGTATGGTGATATTAATCTAGTTAATACGAACGCGTCATCTACAAGTGAAATCATTTATGATATAATTTCACATTTTAATGATGAAGCAATTGTTAATAAAGATATCGCGAGTGTTTTATACCTTGGTATCGTCGGTGATACTGGGCGATTCCTTTTTAACAATACCTCAGAACATACTATGGAAATTGCTGGAAAGTTAATTGGTCATGATATTGATCATAATGCGCTTTTAAATAAAATGATGGAAAAGGATCCAAAAATGTTGCCGTTTCAAGGGTATGTTTTACAACATTTCGAACTTATGGATGATGGATTCTGCCAAGTTAAAATAACTGATGATGTATTGGAGCAATTCGGTATTCAGCCAAATGAAGCATCTCAGTTTGTTAATACAATTGCTGACATCAAAGGTTTGAAAATATGGGTGTTTGCAGTAGATGAGGGTAGTGAAATAAGATGTCGCTTACGCTCTAAAGGGCAATTGATTATTAATGATATTGCGCAAGATTTTGGTGGCGGTGGTCATCCGAATGCGTCAGGAGTTTCAGTAAACAGCTGGGATGAATTTGAGCAACTTGCTACAGCTTTACGCACAAAACTTAACTAATAGAAAGGAGCCATTCAATCATGGTGGCATATTTAAATATTCATACGGCTTATGATTTGTTAAATTCAAGCTTAAAAATAGAAGATGCCGTAAGACTTGCTGTGTCTGAAAATGTTGATGCACTTGCCATAACTGACACCAATGTATTGTATGGTTTTCCTAAATTTTATGATACATGTATTGCCAATAATATAAAGCCGATTTTTGGTATGACAATATACGTGACAAATGGATTAAATACAGTCGAAACAGTTGTTCTAGCAAAAGATAATAATGGTCTGAAGGATTTATATCAACTATCATCGGAAATAAAAATGAATGCATTAGAACATGTGTCGTTTGAATTATTAAAGCGATTTTCTAACAATATGATTATCATTTTTAAAAATGTTGCAGACGAACATCGTGACATTGTTCAAGTTTTTGATTCGCATGAAGATACGTATTTAGATCATCGAAGTGTTTTAGTTCAGGGTATAAAGCACGTATGGATTCAAAATGTTTGTTACCAAACACGTCAAGATGCCGATACGATTTCTGCATTAGCAGCTATTAGAGACAATACAAAATTAGACTTAATTCATGATCAAGAAGATTTTGGTGCGCATTTTTTAACTGAAAAGGAAATTAAACAATTAGATATTAACCAAGAATATTTAACGCAGGTTGATGTTATAGCTCAAAAGTGTAATGCAGAATTAAATTATCATCAATCTCTACTTCCTCAATATCAGACACCTAATGATGAATCAGCTAAAAAATATTTGTGGCGTGTCTTAGTTACACAATTAAAAAAATTAGAACTTAATTATGACGTCTATTTAGAGCGATTGAAATATGAGTATAAAGTTATTACTAATATGGGTTTTGAAGATTATTTCTTAATAGTAAGTGATTTAATCCATTATGCGAAAACGAATGATGTGATGGTAGGTCCAGGTCGTGGTTCTTCAGCTGGCTCTCTGGTAAGTTATTTATTGGGAATTACAACGATTGATCCGATTAAATTCAATCTATTATTTGAACGTTTTTTAAACCCAGAACGTGTAACAATGCCTGATATAGATATTGACTTTGAAGATACTCGCCGAGAAAAGGTCATTCAGTACGTCCAAGAAAAATATGGCGAGCTACATGTATCTGGAATTGTGACTTTCGGTCATCTGCTTGCAAGAGCGGTTGCTAGAGATGTTGGACGAATTATGGGGTTTGATGAAGTTACATTAAATGAAATTTCAAGTTTAATCCCACATAAATTAGGAATTACACTTGATGAAGCATATCAAATTGACGATTTTAAAAAGTTTGTACATCGAAACCATCGACATGAACGCTGGTTCAGTATTTGTAAAAAGTTAGAAGGTTTACCAAGACATACATCTACACATGCGGCAGGAATAATTATTAATGACCATCCATTATATGAATATGCCCCTTTAACGAAAGGGGATACAGGATTATTAACGCAATGGACAATGACTGAAGCCGAACGTATTGGTTTATTAAAAATAGATTTTCTAGGGTTACGAAATTTATCAATTATCCATCAAATTCTGACTCAAGTCAAAAAAGATTTAGGTATTAATATTGATATTGAAAAAATTCCATTTGAAGATCAAAAAGTGTTTGAATTGTTGTCGCAGGGAGATACGACTGGCATATTCCAATTAGAGTCTGACGGTGTAAGAAGTGTATTAAAAAAATTAAAGCCGGAACACTTTGAGGATATTGTTGCTGTAACTTCTTTGTATAGACCAGGTCCAATGGAAGAAATTCCAACTTACATTACAAGAAGACATGATCCAAGCAAAGTTCAATATTTACATCCACATTTAGAACCTATTTTAAAAAATACTTACGGTGTTATTATTTATCAAGAACAAATTATGCAAATAGCGAGTACATTTGCAAACTTTAGTTATGGTGAAGCGGATATTTTAAGAAGAGCAATGAGTAAAAAAAATAGAGCTTTTCTTGAAAGTGAGCGTCAACATTTTATAGAAGGTGCAAAGCAAAATGGTTATCACGAAGGCATTAGTAAGCAAATATTTGATTTGATTCTGAAATTTGCTGATTATGGTTTTCCTAGGGCACATGCTGTCAGCTATTCTAAAATTGCATACATTATGAGCTTTTTAAAAGTCCATTATCCAAATTATTTTTACGCAAATATTTTAAGTAATGTTATTGGAAGTGAGAAGAAAACTGCTCAAATGATAGAAGAAGCAAAAAAACAAGGTATCACTATATTGCCACCGAACATTAACGAAAGTCATTGGTTTTATAAACCTTCCCAAGAAGGCATTTATTTATCAATTGGTACAATTAAAGGAGTAGGTTATCAAAGTGTGAAAGTGATTGTTGATGAACGTTATCAGAACGGCAAATTTAAAGATTTCTTTGATTTTGCTAGACGTATACCGAAGCGAGTCAAAACGAGAAAGTTACTTGAAGCACTGATTTTAGTGGGAGCGTTTGATGCTTTTGGTAAAACACGTTCAACGTTGTTACAAGCTATTGATCAAGTGTTGGATGGTGATTTAAACATTGAACAAGATGGTTTTCTATTTGATATTTTAACGCCAAAACAGATGTATGAAGATAAAGAAGAATTGCCAGATGCACTTATTAGTCAGTATGAAAAAGAATATTTAGGATTTTATGTTTCGCAACACCCAGTAGATAAAATGTTTGTTGCCAAACAATATTTAACGATATTTAAATTGAGTAACGCGCAGAATAATAAGCCTATATTAGTACAGTTTGATAAAGTTAAACAAATCCGAACTAAAAATGGTCAAAATATGGCATTCGTCACATTAAATGATGGCATCGAAACTTTAGATGGTGTGATTTTCCCTAATCAGTTTAAAAAGTACGAAGAGTTGTTATCACATAATGACTTATTTATAGTTAGCGGGAAATTTGACTTTAGAAAGCAACAACGTCAATTAATTATAAATGAGATTCAGACATTAGCGACTTTTGAAGAACAAAAATTAGCATTTGCCAAACAAATTATAATTAGAAATAAATCACAAATAGATATGTTTGAAGAGATGGTTAAAGCTACGAAAGAGAATGCTAATGATGTTGTGTTATCCTTTTATGATGAAACGATTAAACAAATGACTACTTTAGGCTATATTAATCAAAAAGATAGTATGTTTAATAATTTTATACAATCCTTTAACCCTAGTGATATTAGGCTTATATAACTTTTATCAACTAATAAATTATGATATAGTAAACTGATGGTTAGATATTTTTTAACCATCAGTTTGCGTTTATATTAGTTTTTTATGCTTATTATTTTTATGAGTTTCACTTTACATTATTGATTAATCCATAAGAATAATTAGCACAAAAAGCAGTATACATAAATTGAGTAAAGAATTTTGTCGATATATCGTGCGAAAAAATAATAACTTTTTGATATATTGGTTTTTGCTATCCATTATAATAATTAAAGGTATATCTTTAGATAGTATGGTTTAATGTATCTTTATAAATATTATTTTATTATCATTTATCGCTATTTGTGTTACATAAACAAAACCATAAATTCTTACTCATTCAGATTTACCCAATATTTTTACTTTTATAATGTAATGCGTTTTATCCAAGTTATTTTTTAAAAATAAATATTGAATTAGGGGCTGATTTCATGTCATTAAGAGATGAAGCATTGGAAATGCACAAACGTAATCAAGGTAAATTAGAAGTTAAACCAAATGTAAAAGTTACTAATAAAGAGGAATTAAGTTTAGCATACTCACCTGGCGTTGCTGAACCGTGTAAAGATATATATGAAGACAAAAGAAAAGTGTATGATTACACAATAAAAGGAAATACAGTTGCGGTTATTACTGATGGAACAGCGGTATTAGGTTTAGGTAACATTGGACCTGAAGCTAGTATTCCTGTAATGGAAGGTAAAGCAGTATTATTCAAAAGCTTCGCTGGTATCAATGGGGTGCCTATTGCGTTAAATACAACTGATACCGAAGAAATCATTAAAACAGTTAAATTGTTAGAACCTAATTATGGTGGTATTAATTTAGAGGATATTTCGGCACCACGTTGTTTTGAAATTGAAGAACGATTGAAAAAAGAAACTAATATTCCGGTATTCCATGACGATCAACATGGTACAGCAATTGTAACAATGGCAGGTTTGGTAAATGCATTAAGAGTTGTTAACAAAGATATTGCTAAAATAAAAGTTGTACTAAATGGTGCTGGTGCAGCAGGAATAGCCATTGTTAAATTACTATACGCGTATGGTGTAAGAAATATGGTTATGTGTGACTCAAGAGGCGCAATTTTTGAAGGACGTTCATATGGTATGAATCCTACCAAAGATGTTGTAGCTAAATGGACAAATAAAGATAAGATTGAAGGGTCTCTAGAAGAAGTCGTAAAAGACGCAGATGTATTTATTGGAGTTTCTGTAGCTAATGCGCTGTCACAAGATATGGTTAAGAGTATGGCAGATAATCCAATTATATTTGCAATGGCTAATCCAAATCCTGAAATAATACCTGATGATGCCAAAGCGGCAGGTGCACGAGTTGTTGGTACAGGACGTTCAGACTATCCTAACCAAATTAATAATGTATTAGCTTTCCCTGGTATTTTTAGAGGTGCATTAGAGGTTGAAGCTACACATATAAATGAAGAAATGAAAAAGGCAGCTGTAGAAGCGATTGCTGATTTAATCGATAGTTCTGAATTAAATGAAGACTACTGTATCCCAGGACCGTTTGATAAACGTGTAGCGCCATCAGTTGCTCGTAATGTTGCTAAAGCGGCAATGGAATCTGGAGTAGCTAGGATTGAAGTTGATCCGCAAGATGTGTATGATAAAACAATGAAACTTACAGATTTACAATAAAAATAATTAACGTTTAATTAAATTGCTTAAAGGTTAGCAATAAAGAGTCATTAAAATGATGAAAATGAAAGTTTATGATAAACATTCAACAGTCAAACGAATATAAATCAAATAAATTTAAACCCGTTTTTAACTGGTCAAGTTCAGTTTATGGCTCTAAATGGTTAGAACAGAGGTTATTTGGAGGTTTTCCTATGTTTAAAGATTTTTTTAATCGAACAAAGAAAAAGAAATATCTTACAGTACAAGACTCTAAAAATAATGATGTGCCTGCAGGTATTATGACTAAGTGTCCAAAGTGTAAGAAAATTATGTACACAAAAGAATTAGCTGAAAATTTAAATGTGTGCTTTAATTGTGATCATCATATAGCTTTAACTGCGTATAAACGTATAGAAGCAATTTCTGATGAAGGATCATTTACAGAATTCGATAAGGGAATGACCTCTGCGAATCCATTAGATTTTCCAAGTTATTTAGAAAAAATTGAAAAGGACCAACAAAAGACAGGTCTTAAAGAAGCAGTAGTGACTGGTACAGCGCAACTAGATGGTATGAAATTTGGCGTTGCTGTCATGGATTCACGTTTTAGAATGGGAAGTATGGGATCGGTTATCGGTGAAAAGATATGTCGCATCATTGATTACTGCACTGAGAATCGTTTACCATTTATTCTTTTCTCTGCAAGTGGTGGTGCACGTATGCAAGAAGGTATTATTTCCTTGATGCAAATGGGTAAAACCAGTGTATCTTTAAAACGTCATTCTGACGCTGGACTATTATATATATCATATTTAACACATCCAACTACTGGTGGTGTATCTGCAAGTTTTGCATCAGTTGGTGATATAAATTTAAGCGAGCCAAAAGCGTTGATAGGTTTTGCAGGTCGTCGAGTTATTGAACAGACAATAAACGAAAAATTACCAGATGATTTCCAAACTGCAGAATTTTTATTAGAGCATGGACAATTGGACAAAGTTGTACATCGTAATGATATGCGTCAAACATTGTCTGAAATTCTAAAAATCCATCAAGAGGTGACTAAATAATGTTAGATTTTGAAAAACCACTTTTTGAAATTCGAAATAAAATTGAATCTTTAAAAGAGTCTCAAGATAAAAATGATGTGGATTTACAAGAAGAAATTGACATGCTTGAAGCGTCATTGGAACGAGAAACTAAAAAAATATATACAAATTTAAAACCATGGGATCGTGTGCAAATTGCGCGTTTGCAAGAAAGACCTACGACATTAGATTATATTCCATATATCTTTGATTCGTTTATGGAACTACATGGTGATCGAAACTTTAGAGATGATCCAGCAATGATTGGCGGTATTGGCTTTTTAAATGGTCGTGCTGTTACGGTTATTGGACAACAACGTGGAAAAGATACAAAAGATAATATTTATCGAAATTTTGGTATGGCGCATCCAGAAGGTTATCGAAAAGCATTACGTTTAATGAAACAAGCTGAAAAATTCAATCGTCCTATCTTTACATTTATAGATACAAAAGGTGCATATCCTGGTAAAGCTGCTGAAGAACGTGGACAAAGTGAATCTATCGCAACAAATTTGATTGAGATGGCTTCACTAAAAGTACCAGTTATTGCGATTGTCATTGGTGAAGGTGGTAGTGGAGGTGCCCTAGGTATTGGTATTGCCAATAAAGTATTGATGTTAGAGAATAGCACTTACTCTGTTATATCTCCTGAAGGTGCAGCGGCATTATTATGGAAAGACAGTAATTTGGCTAAAATTGCAGCTGAAACAATGAAAATTACTGCCCATGATATTAAGCAATTAGGTATTATAGATGATGTCATTTCTGAACCACTTGGCGGTGCACATAAAGATATTGAACAGCAAGCTTTAGCTATTAAATCAGCGTTTGTTGAACAATTAGATTCACTTGAGTCATTATCACGCGATGAAATTGCTAATGATCGGTTTGAAAAATTCAGAAATATTGGTTCTTATATAGAATAATCAACTTGAGCATTTTTATGTTAAATCGTTACTGGGTTTTACCATAAATTGAAGTACATTAGAACAATAATTTAATATTTAGATACTGAATTTTAACTAAGATTAGTAGTCAAAATGGTGGCTACTAATCTTTTTTTAATTAAGTTAAAATAAAATTCAATATTTAAAACGTTTACATCAATTCAATACATTAGTTTTGATGGAATGACATATCAATTTGTGGTAATTTAGAGTTAAAGATAAATCAGTTATAGAAAGGTATGTCGTCATGAAGAAAATTGCAGTTTTAACTAGTGGTGGAGATTCACCTGGAATGAATGCTGCCGTAAGAGCAGTTGTTCGTACAGCAATTTACAATGAAATTGAAGTTTATGGTGTGTATCATGGTTACCAAGGATTGTTAAATGATGATATTCATAAACTTGAATTAGGATCAGTTGGGGATACGATTCAGCGTGGAGGTACATTCTTGTATTCAGCAAGATGTCCAGAGTTTAAGGAGCAAGAAGTACGTAAAGTTGCAATCGAAAACTTACGTAAAAGAGGCATTGAGGGCCTTGTAGTTATTGGTGGTGACGGTAGTTATCGCGGTGCACAACGCATCAGTGAGGAATGCAAAGAAATTCAAACTATCGGTATTCCTGGTACGATTGACAATGATATCAATGGTACTGATTTTACAATTGGATTTGACACAGCTTTAAATACGATTATTGGCTTAGTCGACAAAATTAGAGATACTGCGTCAAGTCACGCACGAACATTTATCATTGAAGCAATGGGCCGTGATTGTGGAGATCTAGCATTATGGGCTGGATTATCAGTTGGTGCTGAGACAATTGTAGTTCCAGAAGTGAAAACAGATATTAAAGAAATAGCTGATAAAATTGAACAAGGTATTAAACGTGGTAAGAAACACTCAATCGTTCTTGTAGCAGAAGGTTGCATGACTGCGCAAGATTGTCAAAAAGAATTATCACAATACATCAATGTTGATAATAGAGTGTCTGTGTTAGGTCACGTTCAACGTGGTGGTAGCCCAACAGGTGCGGATAGAGTTTTAGCATCACGTTTAGGTGGATATGCGGTAGACTTATTAATGCAAGGTGAAACAGCTAAGGGTGTTGGAATTAAGAACAATAAAATTGTAGCAACATCTTTTGATGAAATTTTTGATGGTAAAGATCATAAATTTGATTATAGTCTATATGAACTTGCTAACAAGTTATCTATATAAGATTTCAGGAGGAATTATAAAATGAGAAAAACTAAAATTGTATGTACAATTGGACCAGCTTCAGAATCAGAAGAAATGATTGAGAAATTAATCAATGCTGGTATGAACGTTGCACGATTAAACTTTTCACATGGTAGTCATGAAGAGCATAAAGGTAGAATTGATACAATTCGTAAAGTAGCTAAAAGATTAGACAAAATTGTAGCAATCTTATTAGATACGAAAGGTCCAGAAATTCGTACGCATAATATGAAAGACGGTATCATTGAACTTGAACGTGGTAACGAAGTTATTGTTAGCATGAATGAAGTTGAAGGAACACCTGAAAAGTTCTCAGTAACATATGAAAACTTAATTAACGATGTTCAAGTAGGTTCATACATTTTACTTGATGATGGTTTAATTGAATTACAAGTTAAAGATATTGATCATGCTAAAAAAGAAGTTAAATGTGATATTTTAAACTCTGGTGAGCTTAAAAACAAAAAAGGTGTTAACTTACCTGGTGTAAGAGTTAGTTTACCTGGTATTACAGAAAAAGATGCTGAAGATATCCGTTTCGGTATTAAAGAAAATGTTGACTTCATTGCAGCAAGTTTCGTACGTCGTCCTAGTGATGTTTTAGAAATTCGTGAAATTTTAGAAGAACAAAAAGCTAACATTTCAGTATTCCCTAAAATTGAAAACCAAGAAGGTATTGATAATATTGAGGAAATTCTTGAAGTGTCTGATGGTTTAATGGTTGCACGTGGTGACATGGGTGTTGAAATCCCACCTGAAAAAGTACCAATGGTTCAAAAAGATTTAATCAGACAATGTAACAAATTAGGTAAACCAGTTATTACAGCTACACAAATGTTAGATTCTATGCAACGTAACCCACGTGCTACACGTGCAGAAGCTAGTGACGTTGCCAACGCAATCTATGATGGTACAGATGCAGTAATGTTATCTGGTGAAACTGCTGCTGGTTTATATCCTGAAGAAGCTGTTAAAACAATGAGAAATATTGCTGTATCAGCTGAAGCAGCCCAAGATTACAAAAAGTTATTGTCAGATCGTACTAAATTAGTTGAAACTTCATTAGTGAATGCTATCGGTATTTCGGTTGCACATACAGCTTTAAACTTAAATGTTAAAGCAATTGTAGCTGCTACTGAAAGTGGTTCAACGGCACGTACTATCTCTAAATATCGTCCACATTCAGACATAATTGCAGTGACTCCAAGTGAAGAAACTGCACGTCAATGTTCAATTGTTTGGGGTGTTCAACCTGTAGTTAAAAAAGGACGTAAGAGTACAGATGCACTGTTAAACAATGCAGTTGCAACAGCTGTTGAAACTGGTAGAGTAACTAATGGTGATTTAATCATTATTACTGCTGGTGTACCAACTGGTGAAACTGGAACTACTAATATGATGAAAATCCACCTAGTTGGTGACGAAATTGCTAATGGTCAAGGTATTGGACGTGGATCAGTTGTTGGTACTACGTTAGTTGCTGAAACTGTTAAAGATTTAGAAGGTAAAGATTTATCTGACAAAGTTATCGTTACAAACTCAATCGATGAAACGTTTGTACCTTATGTAGAAAAAGCGTTAGGCTTAATTACAGAAGAAAATGGAATTACATCACCAAGTGCAATTGTTGGTTTAGAAAAAGGCATTCCAACAGTTGTAGGTGTAGAAAAAGCTGTTAAAAACATAAGCAATAACGTGTTAGTTACGATTGATGCTGCTCAAGGTAAAATCTTTGAAGGATATGCAAACGTACTATAATTTATAAAAAAACGTCTTTCCATTTATCAACAATGGAAAGGCGTTTTTTGGTTCATCTGGTATTTTATGACGTAATTAATAGGATATTTGATAATGATAATGTATGAATAGCAATCTATATAAATGTTTATATCTTTTATACATGTACATTATCAGCTTTAAACTTTCACTCATATTACTTTGGAAAATTATTATAAAATAGAAGTATGGATGTATTTCTGAAATGATACATTATTAAATAGATGAGAAAGTAAAAGTATTGAGGCAAGTACGCAATTTAATATTATAAGTTGCATATAAAAACCCCTGTTGAACTTTAATATATTCAACAGGGGTAAAACTTGTTTTTAGTTATTTGATTTAGCAGCGATACGTTTATATCTTAAGTACATAAATCCTAATAGTATAAACCAAATCGGAATAAAGTATATCGCACGTCTTGTTTCAACATTGATAAACAATAGGCCAAACACAAATATAAAGAATACAAAAATGAGATAGCCCATATATTTTCCGCCAAACAATTTATACGTAGCCTTTTTATGAAGGTCTGGATTTTTACGACTATAATTGATATAAGCGATGATAATCAGTCCCCAAACAACTAAGAATAATACTGTAGAGATTGTTGTCACATACGTAAATACTTTAGTAGCATCAGGGAAAATATAGTTTAATAATGCTGCCACGAGTAACAATGCTGATGAAGCAAAGATCGCTACATGTGGAACGCCATACTTATTCGTCTTAGAGAAATTCGGTGGTGCTTGTTGTTGACTTGATAAACCGAACAGCATACGACTATTCGAGAAAATACCACTGTTACATGATGAAGCAGCAGCAGTTAGTACTACAAAATTAATCAAGCCTGCAGCAAATGGAATTCCAATTAATGCGAATAATTTTACGAATGGACTGTTATCAGGATCAACTTGTTGCCAAGGAATAATCGACATGATAACCGCTAGAGCACCGACATAAAATATTAAAATTCTAATAGGAACACTATTAATCGCTTTTGGTATTGTTTTAACAGGATCTTTCGTTTCACCTGCCGTAACACCAATCATTTCGATTCCCACGAATGAGAATAAGGCCATTTGGAATGACATAAAGAATCCAGATGCTCCTTTAGGGAATACACCGTGCTCGTATAGATTCGTGAAACTCGCATGTCCAAATTGAGTTTTATATGCAAATAGAATCATAACGAAACCTACGACAATTAAACCAATGATTGTTGCTATTTTAATGATAGAGAACCAAAATTCTAACTCTCCAAATAGTCTCGCACTCAATAAGTTAAAAGACATTAATAACAATACGCAAAAAAGTGCACTAATCCAGTTTGGAATTTCTGGGAACCAGAAGCTTACATACTTTGCTACAGCTGTTACTTCAGCCATACCTGTAATAATCCAACAGAACCAGTATGTCCAACCGGTTACGAATCCTGCAAAAGGCCCAATGTATGTATTGGTTACATCTGCGAAAGATTTAAATTCAGTATTTTGAATGATGATTTCACCTAAACCTCGCATAAACATAAATAACATAAATCCAATAATGATATATGTTAGTAATATAGAAGGGCCAGTTAATGCAATCGTTTGACCAGCGCCTAAGAATAGCCCTGTACCAATTGCGCCACCAATAGCAATTAATTGAATGTGGCGATTGCTCAGTTCCCTTTGTAATTTTTCAGCCATAATACATCTCCCTTAAATATAGATATGTTTATTATGCACTTATATTAGGATATATACAATTATTTTCGGTAAAAATGTGTAAAATTCCATGTTAATATACTTTGGATTTTATAATCATATATAATAACCAATTGAAAATTTTATTCTATGCTAAAAGTTGGTGATGAATATAATCTTGAAAAAGCTTTAATGGTGCTATTTGTGTCCATTCTGTGACATTTACATAGATTTACAAAATAATTGTTGCACATATAATGCCAGTTTTTATATTTCACAAACGAAATGCGTTTAGCTATAATATTAGTTGAAAGCCATTTCATAAAGAAACAGTAAAGGGGAAATTTATCATGGCAGAATTACAAAGAGGTTTAGAAGGGGTTATCGCAGCAGAGACTAAAATAAGTTCAATTATTGAAAGTCAATTGACTTATGCCGGCTATGATATTGATGATCTAGCTGAAAATGCGCAATTTGAAGAAGTTATTTTCCTATTATGGAACTATAGATTGCCAAATGAAGAAGAGCTTGCTCATTTAAAGGGGAAATTAAATCAATACATGACATTAAATCCTCGTGTGTATACACATTTTGAGGAGTATGTTACAGATCACGTGCATCCAATGACAGCATTACGTACGTCATTATCATATATTGCACATTTCGATCCTGATGCTGAAAATGAATCAGATGAAAATCGTTATGAAAGAGCAATGCGTATACAAGCTAAAGTAGCATCATTAGTTACAGCGTTTGCTCGAGTAAGACAAGATAAAGAACCACTTAAGCCTAATCCTGACTTAAGTTATGCGGCAAACTTCCTATATATGTTACGTGGGGAATTACCAACAGATATAGAAGTAGAAGCTTTCAATAAAGCACTTATTTTACACGCTGATCATGAGTTGAACGCATCTGCATTTACAGCACGTTGTGCGGTATCATCATTGTCAGATATGTACTCAGGTATTGTAGCAGCTGTAGGTTCTCTGAAAGGGCCATTACATGGTGGTGCAAACGAACAAGTTATGACGATGTTATCTGAGATTGGGTCAATTGAAAATGTTGATGCTTACTTAGATGAAAAATTTGCAAATAAAGATAAAGTAATGGGCTTCGGTCATCGTGTATATAAAGATGGTGATCCTAGAGCGAAATATTTAAGAGAAATGAGCCGTCAAATTACGAAAGACGCTGGTCGAGAAGAATTATTTGAAATGTCAGTGAAAATGGAAAAACGCATGGCAGAAGAAAAAGGATTAATTCCAAATGTTGATTTTTATAGTGCGAGTGTTTATCACTGTATGGAAATACCTCATGATTTATTCACGCCAATCTTTGCTGTAAGTCGTTCTGCAGGATGGATTGCTCATATTTTAGAACAATATAAAGATAATAGAATTATGCGTCCTAGAGCGAAATATATTGGCGAAACGAATCGTAAGTATATTCCGCTTGAAGAAAGAAAATAATCAATACAAATTAAAAATGAAGATGTAAAATTTGGAGGTAAAATAACTATGACTGCAGAAAAAATTACTCAAGGAACTGAAGGATTAAACGTACCTAATGAACCAATTATACCATTTATTATCGGTGATGGAATTGGACCGGATATTTGGAAGGCAGCAAGCCGAGTTATAGATGCTGCTGTTGAGAAAGCTTATAATGGCGAAAAACGCATTGAATGGAAAGAAGTGCTAGCTGGCCAAAAAGCATTTGATACAACTGGCGAATGGTTACCTCAAGAAACACTTGATACAATTAAAGAATATTTAATTGCTGTTAAAGGACCTTTAACAACACCAATTGGTGGTGGTATTAGATCATTAAATGTAGCTTTACGCCAAGAATTAGATTTATTTACTTGTTTAAGACCGGTACGTTGGTTTAAAGGAGTACCATCACCTGTTAAACGTCCACAAGATGTTGATATGGTTATTTTCCGTGAAAATACTGAAGACATTTATGCTGGTATTGAATTTAAAGAAGGTACAACAGAAGTTAAAAAGGTAATTGATTTCTTACAAAACGAAATGGGTGCGACAAATATTCGATTCCCAGAAACTTCAGGTATTGGTATTAAGCCAGTTTCTAAAGAAGGTACTGAGCGATTAGTTAGAGCAGCAATTCAATATGCTATCGATAATAACCGTAAATCAGTTACTTTAGTTCATAAAGGTAATATTATGAAATTTACAGAAGGCTCATTTAAGCAGTGGGGTTACGATTTAGCATTAACTGAATTTGGTGATCAAGTATTTACTTGGCAACAATATGACGAAATTGTTGAAAAAGAAGGCAGAGATGCTGCTAATGCTGCACAAGAAAAAGCTGAAAAAGAAGGCAAGATTATCATTAAAGATTCTATTGCTGACATTTTCTTACAACAAATTTTAACTCGTCCAGCTGAGCATGATGTTGTAGCAACAATGAACTTGAATGGTGACTATATTTCAGATGCATTAGCTGCACAAGTTGGTGGTATTGGTATTGCGCCAGGTGCAAACATTAATTATGAAACAGGTCATGCTATTTTTGAAGCAACACATGGTACAGCTCCAAAATATGCAGGTTTAAATAAAGTGAATCCATCTTCAGTAATTTTAAGTTCTGTATTAATGTTAGAACATTTAGGATGGCAAGAAGCGGCAGATAAGATTACAGATTCAATTGAAGATACAATTGCTTCAAAAGTTGTTACTTATGACTTTGCCCGTTTAATGGATGGTGCTGAAGAAGTTTCTACATCAGCATTTGCAGATGAATTGATTAAAAATTTAAAATAAGCAAAATAAACTTAGGTGAGTCTAGCAACTTTAATTGCTAGGTTCACCTTTTTAAATGAATTGAAGTTGGCAGCAGGATAGAAATGATAAAGAGTCACTAATGATTGATTATGTAGTGTTTCTTACACATTAACTAAAGCGAATGTGTACATAAGCTTAGGAATAAATGAGTAAAACTCATGCATAGGTAGTGGGATAGAAATGATATTTTCACAAAATTTATTTCGTTGTCCGAGAGTAAGTCATGTAAATTATAGAAGGAAATATAAGAAGTATTTTATTTATGTGTAAAGTAATGTAAAAAATGTGTAAAGATAATGTGTAGGATGTTATTTTTATAAATAGTTCGGTTATAATGTAAATATAATTATAAGTTAGGGAGGCATACCATGTCGCAAAAAGTGTTGGTAGTAGATGACGAACATTCAATCGTAACATTACTTAAATATAACTTAGAAACAGCTGGTTATGAAGTTGTTGTCGCATTTGATGGTGATGAGGCTTTAGAGAAGGTAGAAAATGAACAGCCAGATTTAATTATTTTAGATGTTATGCTACCTAAAAAAGATGGCATTGACGTATGTAAGACTGTAAGAACAAATAAAAATTTAGTCCCTATATTAATGTTAACGGCGAAAAATGATGAATTTGATCGGGTATTAGGTTTAGAATTAGGTGCCGATGACTATATGACTAAGCCTTTTTCACCTAGAGAAGTTGTTGCCCGTGTAAAAGCCATTTTAAGACGTTCGCAATTTGTAAAAGAAGTAGAAGAGATTGACGATGATATTACCATCGGATCGATACGTATTAGACCCGATTATTTTGAAGTATATAAGCATAATGAGTTATTGGAGCTAACACCGAAAGAATTTGAACTGTTGCTTTATTTGATAGAAAGACAAGGCAGAGTCATTACGAGAGAGCATATGTTAAATACGGTATGGAATTATGAATTTGCAGGAGACTCAAGAATTGTTGATGTACATATCAGTCATTTAAGAGATAAATTAGAAGATAATCCTAAGAAGCCACAACTTATTAAAACTGTGCGTGGCTTAGGCTATAAATTGGAAAGACCTAAAGAACAATGATGAAGTTTCACCACCGCTTAATGTTATTGATAAGCAGTATATTAATTATCAGTTTTGTTACATTAGGCATTATTATTCACGCTTCCATCACATATGTTTTATCAGAAAAACACGAACAAGCTCTAGCAACAGATGCAAGATCATATATTTATTTAGTCCAAGATAATGAGATTGATAAAGTTAAAGAAATTGTAAAACAGCAAAATATAGATTTATTGATAACTAAAAATGATAAAAAGGTGTTTAGTAGTGGCAAACTGAAAGCTGTCTCAAATAGTGATAGCTATATTCAAAAAAAGGACGTTTTTATTTTTAATAAGAAGGTTAACGGTTATCATGTATGGATTAAAGGTTACAATAACGATATTACAGAAATGCATTGGACGTTGTGGAAATATCTTATTTTGACATGTTTAGTTGTACTCATTTGTTTGTATTTTGCAAGCCGTAGTTTTAAGCGTACATTAATCCGTCCCATTCAAGAAGTTACTTATGCAACACAATTGTTGGCAAATGGTTATTATCACATACGTGTACCTGAAAGTAATGTTGTAGAAACTAAAGCGCTTTTTGTGTCTACCAATGATCTAGCACGACGCCTTCAAAAGCTTAATAATGAGCAAAAAATGCAATCCAATCGTTTAAAAACAACGATTGAAAATATTCCAAGTGCTATTTTAATGATAGATCGAAATGGAAAAATTGTTGTTGCAAATAAAGCGTATTATGAACAGTTCAACATCACACATAATATAGAACAAATAGGCTATCACGGCTATGTTAATACTGAAATTGAGCAATTAATTTTAGAAAGTTTTAAAGTTGAAAAACCTATTTATGAACAATTGGAAGTTGCAATAAATCAAGTCCATGCCAAGTACTTTGATATTTCATGCGTTCCGATTTTAACTAGATCTCAAAAAAGTTTGCAAGGGATTTTAGTTGTGATGCATGACATTACAAATCTGAAACAACTTGAAAATTTAAGACGTGAATTTGTAGCAAATGTTTCACATGAATTAAAAACCCCTATTACTTCAATTAAGGGGTTTGCTGAAACACTTATTGATGGTGCAAAAAATGATGCGGAATCATTAGACATGTTTTTGAACATAATTTTAAAAGAATCAAATCGAATAGAATCTTTAGTAACAGATCTGTTAGATTTATCGCATATTGAGCAACATACCGAGTTAGATACAGACTATATGAATTTATCAGATTTAACGCGGCGTATTATTGATAATATGATGACTCAAGCCAATCAAAAAAATATTTCCATTCATACTGATATTGAAAAAGATGTCATTGTTAAAGCACAAGAAAGTAAAATTGCTCAAGTAATCACGAATTTGTTAACGAATGCAATTAACTATTCTTATGAAGATGGAGATATTAACGTTCGTGTGTATCGAGATGACTTTCGTGTCATTTTCGAAGTACAAGATTTTGGTATAGGTATTAAATTAGAAGACCAACAACGTATTTTTGAAAGATTTTATAGAGTAGATAAAGCACGAAGTAGAGATTCTGGTGGGACAGGTCTTGGATTATCAATTACAAAGCATATAGTAGAGGCCCACCAAGGCAATATTGAAGTGAATAGTCAAGTTGGCAAAGGGTCAACGTTCAAAGTTATTCTAAAAGATTATAAAGAATAAAAATTAAAGTGGTAACAGCGCGTATATTTTTCACGAAGTTGTTGCTGCTTTTTTATTACGTTCAAATCTCTATTGGTATTAAATTAGAGTTAATGAAGTGGAATAAATTCGGTTGTCAATTTTGTCATTTGCATATGTCGTTTTGTAAGTTATAAGTAATAGATTGTTGTGAATCAAGCAATTTTATAATATATTTATTATAATAAAGAAATTTTAGTAACACGCTTAAAATAGATACTTAATTAAAAAGTAATAAGTTTTATTTGAACGGAAATAAATCTTAATTTAAACACTTGAATACACAAGTGTAATCATTCGTCATAGAAAAAGGCGAGAGGCGATTTAGATAAATTGTTGAAAAGTAATATTAAATACCTTGTTTATCTAATTTGATTGAGGAGACATGCATAGGTGAAAATTAGAAATACATTAAAAATATTGAATTAATTTTTCGACCTACAAGTTGAGGAAAATTTAACTAGATTTGAGGATTAGCAAAGTGAAAACAATTCAATTACACAAGACAACTTTGATATTAATTGCGATATTATTGTTTTATACTTTTATGGGTATCTTACTACCACTCATGCACGATGATTTACAATGGTTTAGCAATTATAATACTGATATTTTAAAAGTAGGATTTGCATCACTTAATGGTCGCTATATCGGAAATATTTTTGAAATTATAGCTGTACATGTAAGCTGGTTACGTTGGCTTTCATATGGTCTCATTAGTATGGGTATCATTTGGATGATTATGCACATTACACGTTGTAAAGCGTGGACAAGCTATTATTTGTTAGCATTTTCTTTAATGTTAATTTTACCAAGTGCTATTTATGCAGATACATATGGCTGGTTTGCAGGATTTTATAATTATGCGACATCAACACTAATTTCACTCTTTATCATTTATTATTGTATTAATGCAATTATATATAAAGAAAAGCAACCGGTAAGTGTTACAGTACTATTCTATGTTTTAAGCTTCTTCGGTCAATTATTTATGGAGAATGTGACATTATTCCACTGTATCATTTTAATTTTAGCTTTTCTGTATGAATTTACTGCAAATCGAACACTTAATTATAAATTATTGTTTTCATTTATGATTGCAACTATAGGTACAATCATTATGTTTTCCAATCCAAATTATCGCAAAATTTTATTTGAAGGATCAGAATATCAACAAGTTTCTAATAATCAAGGTATCTTTTCAAAATTTGCAGAAATGATATCAACGTCACTTCCATATGGTGTCATTTTCAGTCAGGTTATAATATTAAGTATGATTGCAGCGCTTATTATTTATCTACTGCTTAGAAGTGATCGGTATGTACATTTAACAATATTAAAGCGTCGTATCATTATGATAGGATTTATCACTTTACCGCTTTATTATTTACTATTTTACAATCAGTTTTTATTAAATAAAAATACAGATATTGGATTGGTTGGTTTTGCGAACATAATTGTATGTGGTTACTTTGCGTTTTCGATATTTGTAGGTATTTATTTGTCTATTAATAATCGTAAAACACAAATCACTTTATATTCCTTACTTATTGCAATATGTGTTTCTGCGTCGACACTAGTCATTGTTACTCCAATTGAACCAGGTAATTTTTTGATTGTTTATACGATACATGTAATCATTTTAATTATTTTATTAAAAGAATTTCGGAAATATAAGTCAATCAATGTTAATTTTATTAAAGGTGCATCACTAGTTTTAGCTATGATATATCTTAGTGCATTTATTTATGTTCATTATGAACATGAAAAAAGAGTTCAGTTATTAAAACAACAAATTAAAGATCATCCACGACAAGAGGTTTATACAGTGGAATCATTGCCGTTTGAACATTATATGCATCATCCGTCACCAATCAATAAAAATTACCAAGAGTGGTTTAATAATTATGAAGAATTACCGAAAATGACCAAAGTTAAATATATTCCATTTGGTTCTGACGATTCATAACTTATTCTTACCTATAAAAATTTATAATAGCAGCATAAAAATATTAAAAAGTAGACATAATCATGAAATGATAATGTGCATCTCAAAAGTTGGACTTTTAACCTGACTTTATGGAGTGCTCATCAAGAACAATCATGATTATGTCTTTTTATTTTTTAGCTTAGTCTATATAGTCACTTGTTTTATTTGAAATTAGGTCGTGTATAAATACTCTATGAGATAGTTTCTTTAATTACGACATCACAGTCGAATATGCTAAAATATATATAAATTAGTTCTGGAGGTTAAAATTGTGAATAAATTAGTATTAATCGATGGTAATAGCTTAAGTTTTAGAGCTTTTTATGCATTACCTTTGTTATCAAACAAAGCAGGCATTCATACCAATGCAGTATATGGTTTTGCAATGTTACTAGAGAAGATTTTAAAAGAAGAAAAGCCAAATCATTTTTTAGTAGCGTTTGATGCAGGTAAAACGACTTTCAGACATGAAAAATATAGTGAATATAAAGCTGGACGCCAGAAAACGCCGCCTGAACTAAGTGAGCAATTTCCTTATATACGCCAATTATTAGATGCTTATCATATTAAACGTTATGAATTAGATAACTATGAGGCAGATGATATTATCGGAACTTTAAGTAAAGAAGCAGATAAAGCGGGCTTTCAGACAATTATTATTACGGGAGACCGAGATTTAACACAACTTGCTACGGATAATGTAACTATTTATTACACTAAAAAAGGTGTTACTGATGTAGATCATTATACACCTGACTTTATTGCGGAAAAATACAACGGCCTAACACCTAATCAAATTATTGATATGAAAGGATTAATGGGAGATACTTCTGATAATATACCAGGTGTTGCAGGTGTTGGAGAGAAAACAGCAATAAAATTGCTGAACCAATTTGACACAGTAGAAGGTGTCTATGAACATTTAGATGAAATTTCAGGTAAAAAGTTAAAAGAAAAACTTCAAAATAGCAAAGAAGATGCATTAATGAGTAAAGAATTAGCAACGATTAATGTAGATAGTCCGATTGAAGTAAAACTTGAAGATACGTTAATGACTCATCAAGATGAACAACAAGAAAAAATCGAATTGTTTAAGAAGTTAGAATTCAAACAATTGTTGGCTGACATTGATCAATCAGCAAGCGTTGAAGATGCAATAGAAAAGACATTTGAAATTGAAACGTCTTTTGATAATGTTGATTTTACTTCATTGAAAGAAGCGGCCATCCATTTCGAATTAGACGGTGGTAACTATTTGCGAAATAATATTTTAAAATTCTCTTTATTTACAGGTGAGAAACATATTGTAATTAATGCGGATGACATAAATAATTATGCCGAACTAGTTTCATGGTTAGAAAATCCGAATACGAAAAAAGTCGTATATGATGCTAAAAAAACATATGTAGCATCACATAGATTGGGAATTGATATTCAAAATATTTCATTCGATATTATGTTGGCCAGTTATATAATTGATCCATCTCGTACGATTAGTGATGTTCAATCAGTTGTTTCATTGTACGGTCAAAGTTTTGTGAAAGACGATGTGAGTATATATGGAAAAGGTAAGAAATTTAAGGTACCTGAAGATGATGTTTTAAATCCATATGTTGCTTCTATTACTGATGCAATTTACTTTGCGAAACCAAATATGGATAAACAATTAGAAGAATACAATCAGGTAGAACTCTTAGCTGATTTAGAGCTACCGCTAGCTAAGATTTTAAGTGAAATGGAAGAAATTGGTATATATACAGATGTTCATGATTTAGAAGAAATGGAAAAAGAAATTCAAGAAAAATTAGACGTCTTGATTCGAAATATTCATGATGCAGCTGGTGAAGATTTTAATATAAATTCTCCTAAGCAATTAGGTGTTGTATTGTTTGAGACATTACAATTACCTGTTATTAAAAAGACGAAAACAGGATATTCTACTGCTGTAGATGTCTTAGAGCAATTGCAAGGTGAACATCCTATCATTGATTATATTTTAGAATATCGTCAATTATCTAAGTTACAGTCTACTTATGTTGAAGGATTGCAAAAGGTAATTAGTGATGATCAACGTATCCATACACGTTTCAACCAAACTTTAGCGCAAACTGGACGTTTATCAAGTGTAGATCCTAATTTACAAAATATTCCGGTTAGACTTGAAGAAGGGCGTAAAATAAGAAAAGCCTTTAAACCAACTTCAAAAGATAGCGTTATATTATCAGCAGATTATTCTCAAATTGAATTGCGTGTATTAGCACACATTACACAAGATGAGAGTATGAAAGAAGCATTTATCAACGGCGATGATATTCATACAGCAACTGCTATGAAAGTATTTGGTGTAGAAGCTGATCAAGTCGATAGTTTAATGCGTCGTCAAGCAAAAGCGGTTAACTTTGGAATTGTTTATGGGATAAGTGATTATGGCTTAAGTCAAAGTTTAGGTATTACCCGTAAAAAAGCAAAAGCATTCATTGATGATTATTTAGCTAGTTTCCCAGGTGTAAAACAATATATGTCTGATATTGTAAAAGATGCCAAAGCTTTAGGTTACGTGGAAACATTGCTACATCGTCGACGCTATATTCCTGATATTACGAGTCGTAACTTTAATTTACGCGGCTTTGCTGAACGTACTGCTATGAATACGCCAATACAAGGCAGTGCTGCAGATATCATTAAACTGGCAATGGTTAAATTTGCGCAAAAAATGAAAGAGACAACATATCAAGCTAAACTATTATTACAAGTACACGATGAATTAATTTTTGAAGTACCTAAGTCAGAAGTAGATTCATTTAGTGAATTTGTAGAAGAGATAATGGAAAATGCATTGCAATTAGATGTTCCATTAAAAGTAGACTCAAGTTATGGTGCAACTTGGTATGATGCAAAATAAAGTGAGGTTAATGGTATGCCTGAATTACCAGAAGTAGAACATGTAAAAAGAGGAATAGAACCCTACGTTATAAATCAAAAAATTGAACACGTTATATTTTCGGATAAAGTAATCGAAGGTAAAACTCAAGGCAAGGAAACAATTATAAAAGGAATTGAACTAGATACTTTTAAAACTTTATCGGAAGGCTATACCATTACTAATGTAGAACGAAGAAGTAAATATATCGTTTTTCAGCTAGATAATAAACGAGAACAACGTACATTAATTAGCCATTTAGGTATGGCGGGTGGTTTTTTCATTGTAGACGAACTTGAAGATATTATGATACCTAATTATCGTAAGCATTGGCATGTTATTTTTGAGCTGTCAAATGACAAAAAGTTAATTTATTCAGATATACGTCGTTTTGGAGAAATGAGAAATGTTGCGTCTGTAGCATCTTATCCTTCATTTTTAGAAATAGCGCCTGAACCTTTTACAAATGAAGCATTGACGTATTATTTAAATCGAATTCATCAACAGTCTAATAAGAATAAACCAATCAAACAAGTGATTTTGGATCATAAAGTAATTGCAGGTTGCGGAAATATTTACGCATGTGAAGCGTTGTTTCGTGCAGGTGTTTTACCAGATAAAAAAGTAAAAGACTTAACACACCAACAACAAGAAATGGTTTTTTATTATGTTAGAGAAGTACTAGAAGAAGGTATTAAGCATGGCGGTACAAGTATTTCAGATTATCGTCATGCTGATGGAAAAACTGGTGAGATGCAATTGCATCTTAATGTATATAAGCAGCCGGTATGCAAAGTGTGTGGAAGTCAAATTGAAACAAAAATCATCGCGACAAGAAATAGTCATTATTGTCCAGTATGTCAAAAATAAAGAAAGAGTGAAATTATGCCGAAAGTTATTGGTCTAACAGGTGGAATCGCCTCAGGAAAATCAACAGTATCAGAACTCTTATCCGTATTCGGTTTTAAAGTAGTAGATGCTGATAAAGCAGCCAGGGAAGCTGTTAAAAAGGGGAGTAAAGGTTTAGCTCAAGTACGAGAAGTCTTTGGTGATGAAGCAATTGATGAAAATGGCGAGATGAATCGTCGTTATATGGGTGATTTAGTGTTTAATCATCCAGAAAAACGCTTAGAATTAAATGCTATCATACATCCTATCGTGCGAGATATTATGGAAGAAGAAAAGCAAGAATATTTAAAACAAGGATATAATGTAATCATGGATATTCCATTATTATTTGAAAATGAATTGGAAAATACAGTAGACGAAGTGTGGGTTGTATACACATCTGAAAGTATACAAATGGATCGTTTAATGCAACGTAATAATTTGTCATTAGAAGATGCGAAAGCACGTGTCTATAGCCAAATTTCTATTGATAAAAAAAGCCGAATGGCCGATCATGTTATCGATAATTTAGGGGATAAACTTGAATTAAAACAAAACCTTGAGAGATTGTTAGTAGAAGAAGGTTATATTGAAAAACCGAATTACGGAGAAGAAGATTAATATTGCACTATAAATAAGTCATTACTTTACGTACACGTTGATGTATGTAAGTAATGACTATTTTTTTATAAAAAAGATAAATAAATCAACCGAAAACGCTTTCAAATTTCATATAATATGCTATACTAATTCCATAAAGTATAACACATAAAAATCAAGGGGTGCTTTTAATGTCAACGAATATTGCAATTAATGGTATGGGTAGAATTGGAAGAATGGTATTACGTATTGCATTACAAAATAAAAATTTAAATGTAGTAGCGATAAATGCTAGTTATCCACCCGAAACAATTGCACATTTAATCAATTACGATACAACACATGGAAAATATAATCTAAAAGTTGAACCGATTGAAAATGGATTGCAAGTTGGTGATCATAAAATTAAATTGGTTGCTGATCGCAATCCTGAAAACTTACCATGGAAAGAATTAGATATCGATATTGCTATAGATGCAACTGGTAAATTTAATCATGGTGATAAAGCCATCGCACATATTAAAGCAGGTGCCAAAAAAGTATTGTTAACTGGTCCTTCAAAAGGTGGACATGTTCAAATGGTAGTTAAAGGCGTAAATGATGACCAATTAGATATAGAATCATTTGACATTTTTAGTAATGCTTCATGTACTACTAATTGCATTGGTCCAGTTGCAAAAGTTTTAAATAATCAGTTTGGAATAGTTAATGGTTTAATGACTACTGTTCACGCTATTACAAATGACCAAAAAAATATTGATAATCCACATAAAGATTTAAGACGTGCACGCTCGTGTAATGAAAGCATTATTCCTACTTCTACTGGTGCGGCGAAAGCTTTAAAAGAAGTATTACCAGAATTAGAAGGTAAATTACACGGCATGGCATTACGTGTACCAACAAAGAATGTATCGCTCGTTGATTTAGTTGTTGATTTAGAAAAAGAAGTAACTGCAGAGGAAGTAAACCAAGCTTTTGAAAATGCAGGTTTAGAAGGTATCATTGAAGTCGAACATCAACCACTAGTGTCTGTTGATTTTAATACTAATCCACATTCAGCTATTATTGATGCAAAATCAACAATGGTTATGTCAGGGAATAAAGTAAAAGTTATTGCTTGGTATGATAATGAATGGGGTTATTCAAATAGAGTTGTAGATGTTGCTGAGCATATTGGAGCACTTCTGACATCAAAAGAAACTGTAAGTGCAAGTTAATACAATTATTTAATAGCCTAACTCTGACTTCG
Organism: Staphylococcus sp. HMSC062H10; assembly: GCF_001836945.1. Taxonomy (NCBI): domain Bacteria; kingdom Bacillati; phylum Bacillota; class Bacilli; order Caryophanales; family Staphylococcaceae; genus Staphylococcus; species Staphylococcus sp. HMSC062H10. The sequence goes on along the minus strand of NZ_KV830972.1, from coordinate 648,702 downwards.
GAGTTAGGTTTTTTATTTTTAATACAATAATATTGTCATGCATATTACTTATTAAGTAACGATATAATGTTTTTTATTGTTTCATTATTTGGTTAAATGAATTAAATTGAGGGATTCTTTTTTCATCTCTAGATTTATAGTATAATTAGGCATAATCAAAATAAAGAGGGTGATGTAATGAAATGCCCGAAATGTAATTCTACACAATCTAAAGTTGTAGATTCAAGGCATGCCGATGAATTAAATGCCATTCGAAGACGAAGAGAATGTGAAAATTGTGGAACACGTTTCACTACATTTGAACATATCGAAGTTAGTCAGCTTATAGTTGTGAAAAAAGATGGCACAAGAGAGCAGTTTTCAAGAGAAAAAATACTTAATGGACTTGTGCGTTCTTGTGAGAAACGACCAGTTAGATATCAACAACTTGAAGACATAACAAACAAGGTTGAATGGCAATTACGAGATGAAGGTCATACGGAAGTGTCTTCACGAGATATAGGTGAACACGTTATGAACTTGTTAATGCATGTTGATCAAGTTTCATATGTTAGATTTGCATCAGTCTATAAAGAATTTAAAGATGTTGATCAATTGTTAGCATCGATGCAAGGGATTTTAAGCGAAAACAAACGGAGTGATGCTTAAATGGGACGACAAGCCTTCGAATTCGGCTTAAGACCAAAGGATCAATTCAAAGTTATGCAACACTTTGATTTAAATACGAATCATTTAGAGGTATTGAATCGACTGTATACACCGCTAATTGGAACACAAGCAGTGGGTTTATACCATTTTATGACTCAATTCGTTAAAGAAAGTCATAATGAAACATTGATTCTTTCTCATTATATTTTTATGAATGAACTTAAAATTAATTTACTAGAGTTTAGACAACAAATGGACTTACTTGAAGCGATTGGATTGTTAAAGGCGTTTGTCAAACATGATGAACAAGAAACACAATTTGTTTACCAATTAATTCAACCGCCTTCAGCGCATTTATTTTTTAATGATCCAATGTTGTCAATCTTTTTATATAGCGAAGTCGAGCATCGTCGATTTCATGAGTTGAAGAAATACTTTGAGTATCAACAAATTGATTTGAGTGAATTTAAACAGGTAACGAGACAATTTACTGATGTTTTTAAAGTGCCGTCTACAAAAATAGATATCGATACAAGTGATATTCCGATTAATGAACCGTACCAAGGTATCGATTTATCAAATGAATCTTTTGACTTTGAAATGTTGAGACAAATGTTAGGTAAACATTTTATTAGTCAAGACATTGTTACCAAAGATGCAAAGCGTTTAATTACACAACTCGCGACTTTATATGGTTTAACAGCAGATGGCATGAAGCATGTTATTTTAAATTCAATTACAAGTGGACAACAGTTATCCTTTGAAGAAATGCGTAAACAAGCACGCTCGTATTACTTAATGGAACACGAAAATCAAATGCCTAAATTACAGGTGAAATCTCCTGCTACATCATCTTCGACGGGTAAATCTTCAGAAGTGAATCCAAAGCCACAAAGTGATGAATGGTTTGAATTACTTGAACAAACGAGTCCAATTGATATGTTAGCTTCTTGGTCTGAATCAGAACCAACTATATCGCAAAAAGCAATGGTTGAAGAACTAATTGAACGTGAAAAAATGTCTTTTGGCGTCATTAATATTTTGTTGCAATTTGTCATGTTAAAAGAAGATATGAAACTTCCTAAAGCGTATATTTTGGAAATAGCATCAAATTGGAAGAAAAAAGGTATTAAGACAGCTAAAGAAGCATATAATTACGCTAAAAAAGTTAATCAACCTAAAAATGAGGGGTCTAGCGGAAATTACCAAAAGCGTGGTTCATACTATGGGCAGCGTAATCGCATTTCAAAAGAAAAAACACCTAAATGGTTAGAAAATAGAGATAAACCTAGTGAACAAGATTCGGCTAAAGACAATAGCGTAGATGATCAACAATTAGAGCAAGATCGACAAGCATTTCTAGATAAATTATCTAAAAAATGGGAGGAGGACAGTCAATAATGAAGCAATTTAAAAGTATAATTAACACGTCGCAGGACTTTGAAAAAAGAATAGAAAAGATAAAAAAAGAAGTAATCAACGACCCAGATGTTAAGCAATTTTTGGAAGCGCATCGAGCTGAATTAACGAATGCTATGATTGATGAAGACTTAAATGTGTTACAAGAGTATAAAGATCAACAAAAACATTATGACGGTCATAAATTTGCTGATTGTCCAAATTTCGTAAAGGGGCATGTGCCTGAGTTATATGTTGATAATAACCGAATTAAAATACGCTATTTACAATGTCCATGTAAAATCAAGTACGACGAAGAACGCTTTGAAGCTGAGCTAATTACATCTCATCATATGCAACGAGATACTTTAAATGCCAAATTGAAAGATATTTATATGAATCATCGAGACCGTCTTGATGTAGCTATGGCAGCAGATGATATTTGTACAGCAATAACTAATGGGGAACAAGTGAAAGGCCTTTACCTTTATGGTCCATTTGGGACAGGTAAATCTTTTATTCTAGGTGCAATTGCGAATCAGCTCAAATCTAAGAAGGTACGTTCGACAATTATTTATTTACCGGAATTTATTAGAACATTAAAAGGTGGCTTTAAAGATGGTTCTTTTGAAAAGAAATTACATCGCGTAAGAGAAGCAAACATTTTAATGCTTGATGATATTGGGGCTGAAGAAGTGACTCCATGGGTGAGAGATGAGGTAATTGGACCTTTGCTACATTATCGAATGGTTCATGAATTACCAACATTCTTTAGTTCTAATTTTGACTATAGTGAATTGGAACATCATTTGGCGATGACTCGTGATGGTGAAGAGAAGACTAAAGCAGCACGTATTATTGAACGTGTCAAATCTTTGTCAACACCATACTTTTTATCAGGAGAAAATTTCAGAAACAATTGAATTTTAAAATGATTGGTGTATAATGAATACAAATCTAAATCGTTTAAATGATTGAAGACAAGATGATCTAATCAATATTACACAGAAAGCCATTGTTTGATGAGAATATGGTTAATAAATTAGATGATTACTACTTCATTTATGGTATTTGTAATGAATACCCGGCTCAAGACCGTTATCTTAAGCAGAGATATTTAATACATAACTTGTATTAAATAACTAGGGTGGTACCACGACGATCTCGTCCCTTGTATAGGGGCGGGATTTTTTGTTTTTTTTAGACAAAAATGTTCGTTGGTGTCATAAATTCCCTGTTTATTGTTAATAGGTTTAATGTTAAAACGATGATTGTTGTTCAATTTTTTAACGAGGTCAGATAAAAGTATTTATAAAGCAAATAGGAGGGTTTAACATGGAACAAATTAATATTCAATTTCCAGATGATAATAAAAAGGCGTTTGATAAAGGTACTACTACTGAAGATATAGCACAATCAATTAGTCCTGGATTACGTAAAAAAGCAGTTGCCGGCAAATTTAACGGGCAACTTGTAGATTTAACTAAACCGCTTGAAACTGATGGATCAATTGAAATTGTGACACCAGGTAGTGAAGAAGCGTTAGAGGTACTACGTCATTCTACTGCACATTTAATGGCACATGCGATTAAAAGATTATATGGTAATGTTAAATTTGGTGTAGGTCCTGTAATAGAAGGTGGCTTCTACTATGACTTCGACATTGACCAAAACATCTCATCTGATGACTTTGAACAAATTGAAAAAACAATGAAACAAATCGTTAACGAAAATATGAAAATAGAACGAAAAGTGGTTTCACGAGATGAAGCGAAAGAGTTATTCAGCAATGATGAATACAAATTAGAATTAATCGACGCGATTCCTGAAGATGAAAATGTAACATTATATAGTCAAGGTGATTTTACTGATTTATGTCGTGGCGTTCACGTTCCATCAACAGCTAAAATTAAAGAGTTTAAACTATTATCTACAGCAGGTGCATACTGGCGTGGAGATAGTAACAACAAAATGTTACAACGTATATACGGTACTGCTTTCTTTGATAAAAAAGAATTAAAAGCACATTTACAAATGTTAGAAGAGCGTAAAGAACGTGATCATCGTAAAATTGGTAAAGAGTTAGAATTATTCACAAATAGCCAATTAGTTGGTGCTGGTTTGCCATTATGGTTACCTAACGGTGCAACAATTAGACGTGAAATTGAACGTTACATTGTTGATAAAGAAGTGAGCATGGGGTATGACCACGTTTATACACCAGTACTTGCTAATGTTGATTTATACAAAACATCTGGTCACTGGGATCACTATCAAGAAGATATGTTCCCACCAATGCAGTTAGATGAAACTGAATCTATGGTCTTACGTCCAATGAACTGTCCACATCATATGATGATTTATGCGAATAAACCACACTCATATCGTGAATTACCTATCCGTATCGCTGAGCTAGGAACGATGCATAGATATGAAGCAAGTGGTGCTGTATCAGGATTACAACGTGTTCGTGGTATGACTTTAAATGATTCACATATCTTTGTTCGACCTGATCAAATTAAAGAAGAATTCAAACGTGTTGTAAACATGATTATTGATGTATATAAAGACTTTGGTTTCGAGGATTATAGCTTTAGATTAAGTTATAGAGACCCTGAAGATAAAGAAAAGTACTTTGATGATGATGACATGTGGAATAAAGCTGAAAATATGCTTAAAGAGGCAGCTGATGAGCTTGGCTTATCGTACGAAGAAGCGATTGGTGAAGCGGCATTCTATGGTCCGAAACTAGATGTTCAAGTTAAAACAGCGATGGGTAAAGAAGAGACATTATCAACAGCACAGCTTGATTTCTTATTACCAGAACGTTTTGATTTAACTTATATTGGTCAAGATGGTGAACATCATCGTCCAGTTGTTATTCATCGTGGTGTTGTATCAACAATGGAACGATTTGTAGCATTTTTAACTGAAGAAACTAAAGGTGCATTCCCAACTTGGTTAGCGCCAAAACAAGTTCAAATCATTCCAGTTAACGTTGATTTACATTATGATTATGCGCGTCAATTACAAGATGAATTGAAATCTCAAGGCGTTCGTGTAAGTATTGATGACCGTAATGAAAAAATGGGTTATAAAATTAGAGAAGCTCAAATGCAAAAAATACCTTATCAAATCGTAGTTGGGGATAAGGAAGTTGAAAATAATCAAGTGAATGTGCGTCAATATGGATCGCAAGACCAAGAAACAGTTGAAAAAGATGAATTTATCTGGAATCTAGTTGATGAAATTCGTTTGAAAAAACATAGATAGACAGTTGTCGCAATAAAATGCTTTGAAACTTTTATTGCGTATCAAGTTTTACAGGGTTGATTATGCGTGATGAATCCTGTATATTACAAGTTAGTTAAAATATTAAATTGAGTTAGAGGTTGCATGTTTAATTAGTAACTTGTCAGAAGTATTTATGGTACATAAGTTGAACAAGTGAAAGGTAAAGATGCCGAAATAGATATAAACCATAAATTATATCTATTGGGACAGTTTTCGAATAGGAACTGTACTGTCACAGAATGTGATGTGCTACCTTATATAGATAATTGCCAAAGTGGTTGCATATCTTAAAGGTATGTAGCCACTTTTTTACTTTTAATATCTTTGAAAGAAAATTAAAGTGGGTATGAAAGTAAATAAAGGTTATTTATTTCTTGGCCTCTAAAACATGGAAAGGGAGCTTATATGTCAAAAGTTCAAAATGAAAGTAACAATGTTGTCAAAAGGGGACTTAAAGATCGTCATATTTCTATGATTGCGATTGGTGGTTGTATTGGTACAGGTTTATTTGTAACTTCTGGTGGAGCAATTCATGATGCAGGTGCTTTGGGTGCATTAATAGGATACGCAATTATCGGAATAATGGTATTTTTCTTAATGACGTCACTTGGCGAAATGGCAACTTATTTGCCAGTATCAGGTTCATTTAGTACATATGCTACAAGATTTGTTGATCCATCTTTAGGGTTTGCGCTTGGTTGGAACTATTGGTTTAACTGGGTAGTAACTGTAGCAGCAGATATTACGATTGCAGCACAAGTCATTCAATATTGGACACCATTGCAAGGCATACCCGCTTGGGCATGGAGTGCGTTGTTCTTAGTTATCATTTTTAGTCTGAATTCGTTATCGGTTCGTGTCTATGGTGAAAGTGAATATTGGCTGGCATTGATAAAAGTGGTTACAGTTATTGTTTTCATTGCAATTGGTTTATTAACGATTGTCGGAATCATGGGTGGTCATGTTGTAGGATTCGAAATATTTAATAAAGGTGAAGGACCTATTTTAGGTGGCAACCTAGGAGGAAGTTTGTTATCTATTCTAGGTGTATTCTTAATCGCTGGTTTCTCATTCCAAGGTACTGAGTTAATTGGTATTACGGCTGGTGAATCAGAAAATCCTGAACGTGCTGTGCCAAAAGCGATTAAACAAGTTTTCTGGAGAATTTTATTATTTTACATTTTAGCCATTTTTGTTATCGGTATGTTAATTCCTTATGATAGTAGTGCATTAATGGGTGGTAGTGATAATGTAGCAACGTCTCCATTCACATTAGTGTTTAAAAATGCTGGATTTGCGTTTGCAGCATCATTTATGAATGCAGTCATTTTAACGTCTGTGTTATCAGCAGGTAACTCTGGTATGTATGCTTCAACTCGAATGCTATATTCAATGAGTAAAGATAAATTAGCGTTTGAAGCATTTGGTAAAACGAATAAAAACGGTGTGCCATATATGTCGTTACTTGTTACAGCAATCATTGTAGTGATTATTTTCGTATTACAAAGCCTTACAAAAGGTGCATACGAATATATCGTTGCAGCAAGTGGTTTAACTGGTTTTATTGCTTGGGTAGGTATCGCAGTGAGTCATTATCGATTTAGAAGAGCATTTGATAAACAAAATTATGACAAATCTAAATTAAAATATACTGCTAAATTATTCCCATTCGGACCATTATTTGCTGGCTTTTTATGTATTGTAGTAATTATTGGTCAAGATGTTGACTTTATTAAAACAGGAGATTTTAATTTTAGTCGCTTCTTAATTACCTATATGGGTATTCCGGTATTTTTAGCATTCTTTATTTATCATAAGCTTCGATATAAAACGAAAAAAATTCCATTAGAACAAGTAGATTTACGTCAAGACGTGTCAATGGATGAAATAAAAGGTTAAAATAAAAATAATTACAGTTATGGTGTTGACTTAAATGTGAATTGTTGATATGATTAACAACGTTGAATACGAAACGAACCAAGTAGAAGCACCCGCTTCTCACCTGTAGCGACGCATAAAGCAGTTGGCAGGTTAATCACATTACACATAATTGTGTATAAGGAAGAGCGGGTATTTTATACCTGCTCTTCCTTTTTGCTTGGTGCAAATTTCGTAAAAATTTTGGAGGTGTCAACCATAGCAAAAGATCAAACTCAAATCAATGACAAAATTCGTTCAAAAGAATTACGTTTAATCGGTCAAGATGGTGAACAAATTGGTGTTAAATCAAAGCGAGAAGCTTTAGAAATGGCTGAACGTGTAGATTTAGACTTAGTGGTCGTTGCACCGAATGCGAAACCACCAGTTGCAAGAATTATGGATTACGGTAAATTCAAATTCGAACAACAGAAAAAAGAAAAAGAAATGAAAAAGAAACAAAAAATTATCAATGTTAAAGAAATTCGTTTAAGTCCAACAATTGAGGAACATGATTTCCAAACTAAGTTGAAAAACGGACGTAAATTCTTAACTAAAGGCGATAAATGTAAAGTATCTATTCGTTTCAGAGGGCGTGCCATTACGCATAAGGAAATTGGTCAACGTGTGCTAGAAAAATATGCAGATGAATGCAAAGATATAGCAACAGTTGAACAAAAACCTAAAATGGACGGGCGTCAAATGTTTATCATGTTAGCGCCAACAGCTGAAAAATAATTAAATCTATTACAGGAGGACTTATATTATGCCAAAAATGAAAACTCACCGCGGAGCAGCTAAACGTGTTAAAAGAACTGCTTCAGGTCAATTAAAACGTTCAAGAGCTTTCACATCTCACTTATTCGCAAACAAGAGCACTAAACAAAAACGTCAATTACGTAAAGCTAGATTAGTGTCTAAGAGCGACATGAAACGTGTAAAACAATTATTAGCATACAAAAAATAAGAACAAATACAGAAATCGGTAGGAATTACCTAAGGAGGAATTTTTTATGCCACGAGTTAAAGGTGGAACAGTAACAAGAGCGCGTCGTAAAAAAACGATTAAATTAGCTAAAGGTTACTTCGGTTCAAAACATACATTATACAAAGTAGCTAAGCAACAAGTAATGAAATCAGGTCAATACGCTTTCCGTGACCGTCGTCAACGTAAACGTGACTTCCGTAAATTATGGATTACACGTATCAACGCAGCAGCTCGTCAACATGAAATGAGCTACTCACGTTTAATGAACGGTTTGAAAAAAGCTGGTATCGACATTAACCGTAAAATGTTATCAGAAATTGCAATTTCTGACGAAAAAGCATTTGCTCAATTAGTAACTAAAGCTAAAGATGCTTTAAAATAATAACACTTATAAAAAAGAGATGGCATTGTCATCTCTTTTTTATTTATTAAATAGCAAAATGCCACATTTAATCGCTAAAATACGACATATTTGCTAAAATGCATTTAAGAGAACAAACATTAAAGTGAGGAGTTTTATACGATGTCTAAATTTGATGAACAAATCATTGTAGTACCTAGAGAAATTATTTTTAATAATGAAAAGAATACTTTCAATGGGTTTTTAAATAAGAATAAACCAGAAGGTCAAAATATTTTTGATGCGCTAAGTCAATATGAAGTTAAACGACGAGGCGATATGGAAGAGGATCCATCATATAAACAACTCATTTCTTATTGTTTACTTGAAAATGAGCATGGCGAGATATTAGTGTATGAACGATTATCTGGCGGTGGAGAAGCTCGATTGCATGGACAATCTTCAATAGGTGTAGGTGGTCATATGAATGATGTTCCAGGAGCAGAATCTATTAACGAAGTATTGAGAGTCAATGCACAGAGAGAATTAGAAGAAGAAGTAGGTTTAAGTGAGCAAGATTCACAAAATATGGAATATATCGGTTTTATTAATGATGATAATAACGAAGTGGGCAAGGTACATATTGGTGTTGTATTTAAAATCACTGTAAGTACAAATGATGTAGAAGCTAAAGAAACCGATACTTTACGAATAAAATGGGTTGAAAAAGGCAACATAGAGTCATATGATGATTTCGAGACGTGGAGCGCATTAATCCTTCAAGATTTATAATCAAACGAGGTGACATATATGTCAGATATTATTCAGTTTCCTAACTCTTCGAAAAAGTTATATAAAGATATAAAACGTGCTGAACAAGACCAAAATTATGAACTGATGTATGAATATATTGTACAATATGAACGTCAATTTGAACTCACTGAAGAAATAGCAATGATGAAATGCCGTATGTTATATGAGACGGGGTCATTTCTTGAATTAAGAGAAGAAACAATTGTCTTATTGAAAACTGGCATACAACAATATGATGCATTGATGATTTATTATGTGAAAAGTTTGATAGGATTGGGACAATATTTTGAAGCGGTAGAAGTAATTCATCAAATTATTGATGAAGTCAAAGATCACAAAACAAGAATGGCATTACATCCTCTTAAAGAATTTGCTAAGTCAAAATTAATTGAAGATGAAAAACGATTGACTCAGTCATTAACTGATTTTGATACGTTATCAATGAGGGAACAGACGCACTTGATTTTGAAGTTAATTGACAATGGTCATTTTCAATTTCAAGAAACGGTATTATATATATTAAAATCTAATACGTACAGTTATAACCTAATTAGTTTAATGATTGAGTATTTAAGGTTCGCAAATTGTACACAAGAACTGACAATTGAAAAGTATGGTATGGATGTAACTTTTGTACCAGCTAATTTAAAAGGGCTAGAACATACAATACTGAAAGAAAAAGTTATACCTAACGTTATGGAAACATTAAATGATGGTGCTTTACATATCGCTGAAGAAGCACACCATATTATGAATAATCACTCTATCATGATTTATCCAATTGATATTGAAACTTTGTTTGAAACGAATAAATGGATTAATGCATATGAATGCTATTTTAAAAATATGTTAGGGATTAAATGCGAATTACAAAGTATTGATGCATTTAATTTTATTCAGCAATTAGATTTGAATAATAATAGTTAAATTGTTGCAAAATAACACCCAGCATTTTAATATAGTTTTGACGAAAAAAGTTGATTTACAAATATATAAACGTTGTGATTTCAATGTTTGTATAGGGAATAGACCTATGATATAATAGGGAAGTTGAAAAAATAAATTAGTTAATCATGGAGGTATATATACATGACAGCAACTTGGGAAAAAAAGGAAGGTAACGAAGGTTTATTAACTGTTACTGTTCCTGCAGAAAAAGTAAACAAAGCGTTAGATCAAGCATTTAAAAAAGTGGTTAAACAAATTAACGTACCTGGATTCCGTAAAGGTAAAGTACCACGTCCAATTTTTGAACAACGCTTTGGTGTAGAAGCATTATATCAAGATGCTATCGACATTTTATTACCAGATGCTTATGGTGAAGCAATTGACGAAACTGATATTAAACCAGTTGCACAACCAGAAGTAAGTGTTACTCAAATTGAAAAAGGTAAAGATTTCATTTTTGAAGCAACAGTTACAGTTGAGCCAGAAGTTAAATTAGGAGACTATAAAGGTCTTGAAATTGAAAAACAAGAAACTGAATTATCTGATGATGAGTTACAAGAAGCAATTGACCACAGCTTAGGACATTTAGCTGAAATGGTAGTTAAAGAAGATGGTGTTGTTGAAAATGGCGACACAGTTAACATCGACTTTAGTGGTTCAGTTGACGGAGAAGAATTCGAAGGTGGACAAGCTGAAGGTTACGATTTAGAAATCGGTTCAGGTTCATTCATTCCTGGTTTCGAAGAGCAATTAGAAGGTATGAAAGTTGACGAAGAAAAAGATGTTGTCGTAACATTCCCAGAAGAATACCATGCTGAAGAATTAGCTGGTAAAGAAGCAACTTTCAAAACAAAAGTTAACGAAATTAAATTCAAGGAAGTTCCAGAATTAACAGATGAAATTGCTAATGAATTAGATGCAGAAGCAAATACAGTAGACGAGTACAAAGAAAACTTACGTAAACGTTTAGCTGAACAAAAAGCTACAGATGCAGAAAATGTTGAAAAAGAAGAAGCGATTACTAAAGCTACTGATAATACAACAATCGATATTCCTGAAGCAATGGTTAATACTGAATTAGATCGTATGGTGTCTGAATTTGCACAAAGAATTCAACAACAAGGTTTAGATTTACAAACGTACTTCCAAATCTCAGGTCAAGATGAATCTCAATTAAGAGAGCAAATGAAAGACGATGCAGAACAACGTGTTAAAACTAACTTAACTTTAACTGCGATCGCTGAAGCTGAAAAAATCGAAGCTACTGATGAAGATATCGATAAAGAATTAGAAAAAATGAGTAAACAATTTAATATCTCAGTTGAAGATATCAAAAATACTTTAGGTAATACTGATATCATTAAAAATGATGTTCGTATCCAAAAAGTTATCGATTTATTAAGAGATAACGCAAAGTTCGTTGAAGGAACTAAAGAAGATTAATCTTCATTAAATATTAAATTACAAAAATGAGTAGCAGATGCATAGCTTATGTATCTGCTACTATTCTTTAAGCAAAAAGTTTGTATGTTAATATGTTGCATTGTAATATCCAATCTAGTATAGTCTTTAACGAATAGGGGTGTAAAAAGAATGTTTAAATTCAATGAAGATGAAGAAAATTTGAAATGCTCTTTCTGCGGAAAAGACCAAGATCAAGTAAAAAAACTTGTAGCAGGAAGTGGTGTATATATTTGTAATGAGTGTATTGAATTATGCTCAGAAATCGTCGAAGAAGAATTAGCTCAAAACACTTCTGAAGCGATTACAGAATTACCTACTCCTAAAGAAATTATGGATCATTTAAACGAATATGTTATTGGTCAAGAAAAAGCTAAAAAATCTTTAGCTGTGGCTGTTTATAACCACTATAAGCGTATTCAACAATTAGGACCAAAAGAAGATGATGTTGAATTACAAAAAAGTAACATTGCCTTAATTGGGCCAACAGGTAGTGGTAAAACATTATTAGCTCAAACATTAGCCAAGACGTTGAATGTACCATTTGCAATTGCAGATGCGACAAGTTTAACTGAAGCTGGTTATGTAGGCGATGATGTTGAAAATATCTTGTTGAGATTAATTCAAGCAGCTGACTTTGACATTGATAAAGCCGAAAAAGGTATTATTTATGTAGATGAAATTGATAAAATTGCACGTAAATCTGAAAACACATCTATAACACGTGACGTTTCAGGTGAAGGTGTTCAACAAGCATTGCTTAAAATCTTAGAAGGTACAACTGCAAGTGTTCCACCACAAGGTGGACGCAAACATCCAAACCAAGAAATGATTCAAATTGATACAACAAATATCTTATTTATTCTTGGTGGTGCCTTTGATGGTATTGAAGAAGTGATTAAGCGCCGCCTTGGTGAAAAAGTTATTGGTTTCTCAAGCAATGAAGCTGATAAATATGATGAACAAGCATTATTAGCACAAATTCGCCCAGAAGATTTGCAAGCCTATGGTTTGATTCCTGAATTTATCGGACGTGTGCCAATTGTAGCTAATTTAGAAACATTAGATGTAACTGCGTTGAAAAACATCTTAACTCAACCTAAAAATGCACTTGTGAAACAATATACTAAAATGCTGGAATTAGATGATGTGGATTTAGAGTTCACTGAAGAAGCTTTATCAGCAATTAGTGAAAAAGCAATTGAAAGAAAAACAGGTGCGCGTGGTTTACGTTCAATCATAGAAGAATCGTTAATCGATATTATGTTTGATGTGCCTTCTAACGAAAATGTAACGAAGGTAGTTATTACAGCACAAACAATTAATGAAGAAACTGAACCAGAACTATACGACGCAGAAGGTAATTTAATTAATAATAGTAAAACATCAGCTTAATCATTGATGTGTTATAAAAGTGAAAAGCTCCAATCAAAGTTGACGCTCAAATAGTTTAACTTTGATCGGAGCTTTTTTATAATGTATACCGAAAGGTTCAAATATTATATAATGGTAAAGTTGAAAGAGAATATAAAAAAGTGAGGATATAAAATGAAAGTTAATCCTAATAATATAGAATTAATCATTAGTGCAGTAAAGGAAGAACAATATCCAGAAACAGAATTGTCTGAAGTTGCACTGAGCGGTCGATCTAATGTAGGTAAGTCTACATTTATCAATAGTATGATTGGCAGAAAAAATATGGCACGTACATCACAGCAACCCGGCAAAACGCAAACGTTAAATTTTTATAATATAGATGAACAACTTATTTTTGTGGATGTTCCAGGATATGGATATGCTAAAGTAAGTAAAACACAACGTGAAAAATTTGGGAAAATGATTGAGGAATATATAACTAAGAGAGAGAATTTGCAATTAGTTATTCAATTAGTTGATTTAAGACATGATCCAACACAAGATGATATCTTAATGTACAATTATTTGAAACATTTTGATATTCCTACTTTAGTTATATGCACTAAAGAAGACAAAATTCCAAAAGGTAAAGTTCAAAAGCATATTAAAAATATTAAGACACAATTAGATATGGATCCAGACGATACAATTGTAAGTTATTCATCAATTCAAAATAATAAACAACAACAAATATGGAATTTAATTGAACCGTATATTTCATAATCTTTGTACGACAAAACTTATACAAAAATTTTAAAAATAATGTAAGCACGAAACTTTTAATTAGTACACAATTGATAACATTTTTCAACGTTCATCATTTTGTCAAAAACTCAAAAGCAAATTAGAAAGATTCTAATTTATTTAAGCATCGTACTTAATTGGATTTTAAATTATGTTATAATATTTGTATTGTTAGTATATATGGGGGCGTTTCAAATGCATTTTATTGCAATTAGTATAAATCATCGCACAGCTGATGTAGCACTAAGAGAGCAAGTTGCTTTTAGAGATGATGCCTTACGAATTGCCCATGAAGATTTATATGAAACTAAATCTATTTTAGAAAATGTCATATTATCAACATGTAATCGAACAGAAGTATACGCTGTTGTTGATCAAATTCATACAGGTCGCTATTATGTCCAACGATTTTTAGCTCGTGCATTTGGATTTGAAGTAGATGATATTAAAGCAATGTCGGAAGTAAAAGTGGGGGACGAAGCAGTAGAACATTTATTGCGAGTCACTTCTGGCTTAGATTCGATTGTACTTGGAGAAACACAAATTTTAGGTCAAATAAGAGATGCATTTTTCTTAGCGCAAAATACAGGTACAACAGGAACTATATTTAATCATCTATTTAAACAGGCAATTACTTTTGCAAAAAGAGCGCATAATGAAACAGATATAGCTGATAATGCTGTAAGTGTGTCTTATGCTGCGGTCGAGTTGGCGAAAAAAGTATTTGGCAAATTGAAAAGTAAGCAAGCTATCATTATTGGTGCAGGGGAAATGAGTGAATTATCACTATTAAATCTTCTTGGTTCTGGAATTACTGATATTACAGTAGTAAATAGAACAATTGAAAATGCTATGAAATTAGCAGCAAAGCATCAAGTGAAATATGATGAACTATCATCATTACCAAATTTACTTGAAAGTGCAGATATTGTGATTAGTTCAACGAGTGCACAATCTTATATCATTACAAATGAAATGATAGAAAGAATTGCAGAAAATAGAAAGCAAGATTCACTAGTATTGATTGATATTGCAGTTCCTCGAGATATTGAACCTGGTATTAGTGCCATCACAAACATCTTTAATTATGATGTTGATGACTTAAAAGGTTTAGTTGATGCAAACTTACGTGAGCGACAATTAGCGGCTGCAACAATTTCGGAACAAATTCCTGCAGAAATATATGCACATAATGAGTGGATTAGTATGTTGGGTGTTGTTCCAGTGATTAGAGCTTTACGTGAAAAAGCTATGGCAATTCAAGCAGAAACGATGGACAGTATTGATCGTAAATTGCCAGGGTTAAGCGAAAGAGAACGTAAAATTATATCTAAACATACAAAAAGTATCATCAATCAAATGTTGAAAGATCCTATTAAACAGGCCAAAGAATTAAGTAGTGATAAGAAAAGTAATGAAAAATTAGAGCTGTTTCAAAATATATTTGATATCGAAGCTGAATGTCCTCATGAGCAAGCGAAGCAACAAAAAGAAAGCAAGGTCAAGGAAATTTCAGCGCGACGTATCTTCAGTTTTGAATAAGCATATTAATATGGTGATAATATGCAAGAAAACCTGTTTATTCGATTCAATGAAATTATATTATTAATATACTTAATCAGTATCATTTGCTATTTTTATGATTTTGTCCAAAAAAGTCATAAGATTAGAAGTTTAGGCATATATTTATTGGGGATTGTTTGGGTTTTACAAACAATCTCTTTATCTATTTTTATTATACAAACTAGACATATTCCATTAGGGTCTATTTCAGATGTATTCTATACTTTAAGTTGGCTGATTATTTCAATCTCTTTAATTCTTAACCTTATCAAAGTTTTGAATTTCTCTGTATTTTTCTTGAATTTAATAGGGCTAACACTTTTAGGGATGAATACATTTCAACCGACACATTATACTAATAAGGTTCAGAAAATTGCAGTTGTAGACGAGTTACTGTTAGTCCATATCGGTCTAGCTGTGTTGAGTTATGTCTTCTTTGCCTTAGCTTTTGTCAATGCATTACTGTATATCATGCAATACCGTAATTTGAAGGAAAAGCGTTTTGATCAAAAATACTTTAGAATAGGTAGCGTTGCTACACTTGAATCAATTGTGTTTTACTCAACGTTAAGTGGGTGGATAATTCTCATATTTAGTATTATTTTAGGTACACAGTGGGGTGTAATTTCAGTTGGTGAACGTATATTCATTGACCCGAAGGTAATACTCTCTTCAATTATTACAGTATTATATGGAAGTTATATTTTACTTAGAATCAACAAATGGTTGAATTCAAGGTATTTAATATACTATAACATTATTTTATTTTGCTTAAATATGATTAATTTATTTTTTGCAACACATTTTGTGAATTGAGAAAATAATCTAGAGCAATCCGTTCCTAGGAGGAATTGAACATGCGTAAATTAGTCGTTGGCTCCAGAAGAAGTAAATTAGCTTTAACACAAAGCCAGCAATTTATTGATAAATTAAAAGCTGTCGAGCCAAATCTAGAAATTGAAATTAAAGAAATTGTCACGAAAGGCGATCGTATAGTAGATAAACAATTGTCTAAAGTTGGAGGCAAAGGCTTATTTGTTAAAGAAATACAACATGAACTTTTTGAAAAAAATATCGATATGGCAATACACTCGCTTAAAGACGTACCAAGTGTAATTCCGGAAGGTTTAACTTTAGGTTGTATCCCTGATAGAGAATTACCTTTTGATGCGTATATTTCTAAAACACATACACCATTATCCGAATTGCCAGAAGGTAGCATTATTGGTACTAGTTCATTACGTCGTGGTGCACAAATATTATCTAAGTATCCTAATTTAGAGATTAAATGGATTAGAGGTAATATAGATACACGATTAGAAAAGTTACAAACTGAAGATTATGATGCAATTATTTTGGCTGCAGCTGGTTTAAGACGAATGGGCTGGTCAGATGATATCGTAACGTCTTATCTTGATAGAGATACATTATTACCTGCAATCGGACAAGGTGCTTTAGGGATAGAATGTCGTAGTGACGATGAAGAACTATTAACATTATTAAGCAAAGTACATAATGATGAGGTTGCAAAATGTGTAACTGCTGAACGAACGTTTTTAGCAGAAATGGATGGTAGTTGTCAGGTGCCAATCGCAGGATATGCTACAATTTCAGATCAAAAAGAAATCGAATTTACAGGTTTAATTATGACTCCAGATGGTAAAGAACGATTTGAATATACAATGAACGGAACAGATCCGGTTGAGTTAGGTAAAAAAGTGAGTAACAAATTAAAAGAGCAAGGTGCTTATGAAATTATAAAACGCTTAAATGAACAACATTAAATAATGGAGTGACGTTTAAATATGAAGCCAGTTGTAGTTATGACACAAACAAATGACATGCAAAGTGATTTAGTATCAATTATTCACAAACCTTTTATTGATATAAAGCCACTAAATTTTGATATTCATTTGTTAAATCAACGCTATGACTGGCTTATTTTTTCATCTAAAAATGCTGTGAAATTCTTTTATAAATATCTAAAAGGAATTAATGTTGATAACATTGCTGTGATAGGAAGTAAGACAGCGCAATATTGTGAATCACTTGGCATTCGAGTTGATTTTATGCCAAACGACTTTTCTCAAGAAGGATTTTTAAAATCATTTAATCAAACTAACCAAAAAATACTTTTGCCTTCGAGTGAATTGGCGAGACCATTGTTATCAGCATCGTTATCTAAAGATAATGAAGTTGTTAAAATAGATTTATATACTTCAGTGCCTAACAAACAAAATATACAAGATGTTAAAGAAATGATAGAACATCAACAAATCGATGCATTAACATTTTCAAGTTCGTCGGCAGTACGTTATTATTTTAATGAAGGATTTGTACCAAAATTCAAGTCGTATTTTGCTATTGGAGAACAAACAGCACGGACCATTAAATCATATCAACAACCAGTAACAATTGCAGAAATTCAAACACTCGAATCACTAATTGAAAAGATTTTAGAAAGTAGGGGCTAAAAATGAAATTTGATAGACATAGAAGATTGAGATCATCAGCGACAATGAGAGATATGGTTAGAGAGAATCATGTAAGAAAAGAAGATTTAATATATCCAATTTTTGTAGTTGAAAAAGACGATGTGAAAAAAGAAATTAAGTCATTGCCAGGTGTATACCAAATCAGTTTGAATTTACTTGAAAGTGAATTAAAAGAAGCTTATGACCTAGGCATACGTGCCATTATGTTTTTCGGTGTTCCAAACTCAAAAGATGATATAGGTACTGGTGCATACATTCACGATGGTGTTATTCAACAAGCGACACGCATCGCCAAAAAAATGTATGATGACTTATTAATTGTTGCAGACACTTGTTTATGTGAATATACTGATCATGGTCATTGTGGTGTGATTGATGACCATACACATGACGTTGACAATGATAAATCATTGCCACTACTTGTTAAAACAGCAATTTCACAAGTGGAAGCTGGTGCTGATATTATTGCACCAAGTAATATGATGGATGGTTTTGTTGTTGAAATTCGTCGTGGATTAGATGAAGCAGGCTATTACAATATTCCTATAATGAGTTATGGTGTCAAGTATGCATCAAGTTTCTTTGGACCTTTTAGAGATGCAGCAGATTCAGCGCCATCATTTGGTGATAGAAAAACGTATCAGATGGATCCTGCTAACCGTTTGGAAGCACTTCGTGAATTAGAAAGTGATCTTAAAGAAGGGTGCGACATGATGATTGTTAAACCTGCTCTAAGTTATTTAGACATAGTTCGAGACGTTAAAAATCATACGAATGTTCCAGTTGTTGCATATAATGTGAGTGGAGAATATAGTATGACTAAAGCGGCAGCACAAAATGGTTGGATAGATGAAGAACGTGTCGTTATGGAACAAATGGTTTCAATGAAACGTGCAGGTGCTGATATGATTATTACGTATTTTGCAAAAGACATTTGTCGCTATTTAGATAAATAAGGTTTTATATGTATGATTTTCCATAAACTGTAGGAGGAATTTACTTTATGAGATATACGAAGTCAGAAGAAGCAATGAAGGTTGCTGAAACTTTAATGCCTGGTGGTGTAAATAGTCCAGTACGCGCATTTAAATCAGTAGATACACCAGCAATTTTTATGGATCACGGTAAAGGCTCAAAAATTTATGATATCGATGGTAACGAGTATATCGATTATGTACTAAGTTGGGGGCCGCTTATTTTAGGACATAGAGACCCTCAAGTTATTAGTCATTTACATGAAGCAATTGATAAAGGTACAAGTTTCGGTGCATCAACATTACTTGAAAATAAATTGGCGCAGCTCGTTATTGACCGAGTACCTTCAATTGAAAAAGTGCGTATGGTGTCATCTGGTACAGAAGCTACATTGGATACTTTAAGATTAGCACGTGGTTATACTGGTAGAAATAAAATTGTGAAATTTGAAGGTTGCTATCATGGTCATAGTGATTCGTTATTAATCAAAGCTGGTTCTGGGGTGGCAACATTAGGATTGCCGGATTCTCCAGGTGTGCCTGAAGGTATTGCTAAAAATACAATTACAGTTCCATACAATGATTTAGATGCACTTAAAATCGCTTTCGAAAAATTTGGAGACGATATTGCTGGTGTAATCGTAGAACCTGTTGCTGGTAATATGGGTGTCGTACCGCCGATTGAAGGTTTTTTACAGGGATTAAGAGATATTACGACTGAATACGGGGCATTGCTAATTTTCGATGAAGTAATGACTGGTTTCAGAGTCGGTTATCATTGTGCGCAAGGTCACTTTGGTGTGACACCAGATTTAACTTGCTTAGGAAAAGTTATCGGTGGAGGACTACCTGTAGGTGCTTTTGGTGGTAAAAAAGAAATCATGGATCATATAGCACCATTAGGAAATATTTATCAAGCGGGTACATTATCAGGAAATCCTCTTGCAATGACAAGTGGTTATGAAACGTTAAGTCAATTAACGCCAGAGACATATGAGTATTTTAATATGTTAGGCGATATACTTGAAGACGGTTTGAAGCGTGTATTTGCTAAACACAATGTACCAATAACTGTAAATAGAGCAGGTTCAATGATTGGTTATTTCTTAAATGAAGGACCTGTAACTAATTTTGAACAAGCGAATAAAAGTGATTTGAAATTATTTGCAGAAATGTATCGTGAAATGGCAAAAGAAGGTGTGTTTTTACCACCATCTCAATTTGAAGGTACATTCTTATCTACGGCACACACGAAAGAAGATATTGAAAAAACGATTCAAGCATTTGATACGGCTTTAAGTCGTATTGTAAAATAAATATACGGACAAATTGAGAGCCTGAACTTTGTTCAGGCTCTTTTTAAATGTATATCAGGCATGGGCGGCGACTTGATAGTGAAAGTCCATATATGCTTTGTAGTCAAAACTGCTAGCGGATATTGTTATCTTAACAAACGTGAAGCTCAAGCAGCAATTTAGTCATTTTATTTTTTATTGAAAGAAGTGGAAAACATGACAATGATATATAGAAATAATTTCATTGTGTTCGTTTTATCATTTTTTATTAGTATTATATTGTATTCATCGCACGTATTACTCCCATTTATGTTTGGTCCTATTATCGCAGCAATCATTTGTGTAAAAGTTTTAAAACTTGATATTAAATGGCCATTCTTACTTAGTGAATTAGGGATTGTACTATTAGGTGTGCAAATCGGATCAACGTTTACGAAAAATGTCGTTATGGATATTAAAGACAATTGGCTTTCGATTATTGTTGTATCTATTTCGATATTATTAATTGCATTAGTAATGGCATTTATTTTCAAAAAAATTGCACGTATTAATACAGAAACAGCTATTTTAAGTGTTATACCAGGAGCACTAACACAAATGCTGGTCATGGCTGAACAAGACAAACGTGCTAATTTGTTAGTAGTTAGCTTAACGCAAACATCACGAATTATATTTGTTGTTGTTTTAGTACCGTTCATTTCATATTTTTTTCATGATGGTAACATGCATGCGAATGGTAAGTTAACAAAAGTCTTGCCTTTATCACAAGTATTAAACATAGGGCAAATAGTTATTTTAGCGATAGCTATCTTTATAGTTTATCTAATTATGTCTAAAATAAAGTTTCCAACATTTCAATTATTAGCACCACTCATTGTATTAATTGTTTGGAATTTTTCTACAGGTTTAACATTTACACTAGATCATTGGTTGTTGAACATGGCACAACTAATATATATGATTAGAATTGGAGTTCAAATTGCGCATTTATTGTCAGATTTAAAAGGTAGACTAGCAATCGCAATTACAATTCAAAATATTATGTTAATAATTGGTGCGCTAATCATGGTTTATGTCATACATTTCTTTGATAATAATCCTATTAATGAATTGTTTCTTGGTGCAGCACCAGGAGGGGTTAATCAGATAGTTTTAGTTGCATTAGCTACTGGTGCCGATGTTGCTATGATTACGAGTTATCATATTTTCCGAATCTTTTTCATCCTATTTATTATTGCACCAGGAATTAATTACTTTTTAAAATATCGTTCGAATAAGCGTGAAGATTAGAAACTATCATCCATTTAAGTTAAATTATGCTTAGGATAGAATTCATTATTAAGGTTTAAGCAAAGGTTGCTCATCTATTTTTAGATTAAGATATCTAATATTAGCAGTGCATTAACATGGAACTTTAACTTGTGATTTGAATAAATTTCTACATTAAAAAACGAGACAGTCTATTAGTTAAAAATAGATGATGTCTCGTTTACTTTATGATGCTATAGCAAATTAATTGTGTTTAGGCTTTGATGGGCAATCTTTTAAATGTGCATCATATAAACCGGCTGCTTCTAAAAACGAAAATACTGTTACTGGACCTAAAAATTTAAACCCGTATTGTTTTAAATCTTTTGATAGTTGTGTTGCAGTATCATCAACTGTGATACGATCAGAAGCATGTTCATACTGTAAATCTTTAGGCTTACCATTTACATAAGACCATAAAAATTTACTAAAACTACCATATTCTTGTTCAATTTTTAAATACCCTTGAGCTTGAATAACAATTGCTTCTAATTTTTTACGGTGATGAACGATATTTGGAAAAGTCATTAAGCGGTCGATATCTTGGGCGGTCATTTGTGCTACCTTTTCTGGTTCGAAATCATAAAATGCTTCTTCATAGGCTTCTTTCTTTTTTAAAATAGTTAACCAAGATAGCCCAGCATGTTGTGATTCTAATGCTAAAAGTTTAAACAATGCCTTGCTATCATAGAGCGGTTGTCCCCAAACATGATCATGATAGTCTATGTAGACTGGATCTTTAGTTCCAAATGCGCATTCATTCATTTTATTCCCACCTATACATTGACTTATTTTGTCAATCATTATACTATAAGTTAAGAGTTTAATATAGGATTTGGGAAGAGTAAGTTCAAATTATTTTAAAGAGAGCATATGATTTGGTGTGAGTATGTAAATGATTTTTACTGAAGGTAGCCCACAGAGTATCTTAGCTGAACGTGATTAATAGTAGGCTAAGACGTGTTTGAGCGTTAATCATAATCTAGAGTGCTTGAAGAGATGAAGCATTTCAAATTTCACGATGATAGTATTGGTATGATTATTCCAATCATGTTAAAAGAGTGAATTTGATATTAATCATCCTTCTTGAATATAGGTGGTACCACGGAATATCCGTCCTATTTGTATATAGGATGGATATTTTTTATTTTTTTAGGAGGTATAGCAAATGGAAATGAAACCAAAATATGATCCTCGTGAAGTTGAAGCGGGACGTTATGAAGAATGGGTAAAGAATGGTTATTTTAAACCGTCAGAAGATAAATCAAAAGAAACATATACAATTGTTATCCCGCCACCAAATGTAACTGGTAAATTACATTTAGGACATGCATGGGATACAACTTTACAAGATATCATTACACGTATGAAACGTATGCAAGGATACGATACGTTATACTTACCAGGTATGGATCATGCTGGTATCGCGACACAGGCAAAGGTAGAAGCTAAATTAAATGAACAAGGAATAACTAGATATGATCTTGGTCGTGAAAAGTTTTTAGAACAGGCATGGGATTGGAAAGAAGAGTATGCGTCATTTATTCGTGCGCAATGGGCTAAATTAGGTCTAGGTTTAGATTATAGTAGAGAACGTTTTACTTTAGATGAAGGTTTAAGTAAAGCAGTTAAAAAAGTTTTTGTTGATTTATACAATAAAGGAATTATTTATCGTGGCGAACGTATTATAAATTGGGATCCTAAAGCACGTACAGCTTTATCTGATATTGAAGTAATACATGAAGATGTTCAAGGTGCGTTTTATCATTTTAAATATCCTTACGCTGATGGTGAAGGTTTTATTGAAATTGCAACAACAAGACCAGAAACGATGTTAGGTGATACAGCGATTGTTGTTAACCCTAATGACGAACGATACAAAGATGTAATCGGTAAAACTGTTATATTACCAATCGTAGGACGCGAACTGCCTATTTTAGCAGATGAGTATGTTGATATAGACTTCGGTTCTGGTGCTATGAAAGTGACACCAGCACATGACCCTAATGATTTTGAAATTGGTCAAAGACATCAATTAGAAAATATTATCGTTATGGATGAAAATGGTAAAATGAACAACAAAGCTGGAAAATACGAAGGTATGGACCGCTTTGATTGTCGTAAACAGCTAGTTGAAGATTTAAAAGAACAAGATTTAGTTATCAAGATTGAAGATCATGTTCATTCTGTAGGTCATTCAGAACGATCTGGCGCTGTTGTTGAGCCATATTTATCAACGCAATGGTTTGTGCGCATGGAAGACTTAGCGAAACGTTCATTAGATAATCAAAAAACAGATGATCGTATTGATTTTTATCCGCAACGTTTCGAACATACATTTAACCAATGGATGGAAAATATTAGAGATTGGACGATTTCAAGACAATTATGGTGGGGTCATCAAATTCCGGCTTGGTATCATAAAGAAACAGGCGAAATATATGTTGGAGAAGAAGCGCCAACTGATATTGAAAATTGGCAACAAGATGAAGATGTATTAGATACGTGGTTCTCAAGTGCTTTATGGCCTTTCTCTACGTTAGGTTGGCCTGATTTAGAAAGCGAAGACTTTAAACGATACTACCCAACAAATGCCTTAGTTACAGGTTACGATATTATCTTTTTCTGGGTAGCACGCATGATATTCCAAGGCTTAGAATTTACAGATCGTCGTCCATTTAATGATGTGTTATTACACGGCTTAGTTCGTGCTGAAGACGGGCGTAAGATGAGTAAATCATTAGGTAATGGTGTGGATCCAATGGATGTTATTGACGAATACGGTGCTGATAGCTTGCGTTACTTCTTAGCAACGGGTTCATCTCCAGGACATGATTTAAGATACTCAACTGAAAAGGTTGAGTCAGTGTGGAACTTTATCAATAAAATCTGGAATGGGGCACGTTTCAGTTTAATGAATATCGGTGAAGACTTTAAAGTTGAAGATATCGATTTAAGTGGTAACTTATCATTAGCAGATAAATGGATTCTAACACGTTTAAATGAAACGATTGCAACAGTTACTGATCTAAGTGACAAATATGAATTCGGTGAAGTTGGACGAGCATTATATAATTTCATTTGGGATGATTTCTGTGATTGGTACATTGAAATGAGTAAAATTCCAATGAATGGTAATGATGAAGAACAAAAACAAGTTACACGTTCAGTATTGAGTTATACTTTAGACAATATTATGAGAATGCTACATCCATTCATGCCATTTGTAACAGAGAAAATATGGCAAAGTTTACCACATGAAGGTGACACAATTGTTAAAGCTTCATGGCCAGTAGTGCGTGAATCATTGATTTTTGAAGAAAGTAAACAAACAATGCAACAACTTGTTGAAATCATTAAATCTGTAAGACAATCACGTGTAGAAGTAAATACGCCATTGTCTAAAGAAATACCTATTTTAATTCAAGCTAAAGATAAAGAAATTGAAACAACTTTATCACAAAACAAAGATTATTTAATCAAATTCTGTAATACTAGTACATTAAATATTAGCACTGACGTGGAAATTCCTGAGAAAGCAATGACATCAGTTGTAATTGCAGGTAAAGTGGTATTACCATTAGAAGGGCTAATTGATATGGATAAGGAAATCAGCCGTTTGGAAAAAGAATTAGCTAAACTTCAAAGCGAATTAGATAGAGTAGATAAAAAGCTCTCTAATGAAAACTTTGTAAGTAAAGCACCTGAAAAGGTTATAAATGAAGAAAAACGTAAAAAACAAGATTATCAAGAAAAATATGATGGTGTGAAGGCAAGAATTGAACAATTAAAAGCATAGGAGTTAGTAACAATGAATTACCTAGAGAGCTTGTATTGGATACACGAAAGAACTAAATTTGGCATCAAACCAGGTGTTAAACGTATGGAATGGATGCTAGCAAAATTTAATAATCCTCAAAATAACATTAAGGGTATTCATGTAGGTGGCACAAATGGTAAAGGGTCTACAGTTGCTTACCTTAGAACAGCTTTAGTTGAAAATGGTTATGAAGTAGGTACATTTACGTCGCCGTTTATTGAGACATTTAATGAACGAATTAGTCTAAATGGTGTGCCAATATCAAATGACGCTATTGTAGAATTAGTATCACGTATTAAACCAGTAAGTGAAATGATGGAACGTGAAACAGATTTAGGTGTTGCAACTGAATTCGAAATAATCACAGCGATGATGTTTTTATATTTTGGTGAAATACATCCTGTTGATTTTGTCATTGTTGAGGCTGGATTGGGTATAAAGAACGATTCGACAAATGTCTTTACACCGATTTTATCAATCTTAACTAGTATCGGACTAGACCATACAGATATTTTAGGTGGTACTTATCTAGATATTGCTAGGGATAAAGGCGCGATTATAAAGCCTAACGTTCCAGTGATATATGCTGTTAAAAATGACGATGCATTAAAGTATGTTCGTGAACGCGCAATTGAACAACATGCAAAGCCAATTGAATTAGATAGAGAAATTGTTGTTGTATCGCAAAGTGATGAATTTACTTACCGTTATAAAGATTATGAATTAGAAACAATCATTTTAAGTATGTTAGGTGAACATCAGAAACAAAATGCTGCATTAGCCATAACAGCTCTTATTGAATTAAATGAACAAGGATTAATTGAATTAGATTTCAATAAGATGATAGACGGTATTGAATCAGTTCGTTGGACTGGACGTATTGAGCAGGTGCATGACAAACCTTTAATCATTTTGGATGGCGCACATAATTCAGAGAGTATAGATGCTCTAATTGATACAATTAAACAGTACCATGATAAAGAAAAAGTAGATATTTTGTTCTCAGCAATAAACGGAAAACCGATTAACGAGATGGTCAAACATTTAAGTTTAATTGCGCATACGTTTTATGCAACTGAATTTGATTTTCCGAAAGCGTTACGTAAAGAAGAAATTGTAGGTAGTATTGAAAATGACGATATACAATTAGTAGATGACTACGTAGAATTTATAAAAAATTATCAAGGTGATACATTAGTAATTACCGGTAGTCTGTACTTCATAAGTGAAGTTAAATCAAAATTAGACTTTGAATCATTATAAAACTAAAACTAAAATAGCCATGAAGAATCTATTTAATCAATAGGTAGCTTCATGGTTATTTTTTATGCTCTAAATCGTATGTGTTTATAAGGTTTAATTTCTTTCCATTATTAAATTTGCCGAGCAGTAATGGGCTGTTAAAGTATCCATCAATTATGCTTAGTAATATTGAAAAATTTAAATGAAAAAGAGGTTCAATATTTGGAAAATAGTGTATATTTATATTTTGGTAATAAGTAACTATAATTTACATAAGGAGGTTGTCATTTGGTAGTATTGTTATCTTATAGTTGCAGTTGTATTTTTAGTTTTCTATATCAATTTATATCTATTGAAGAAACGTCATTTAATTATTTACATAGAAGATCGAAATGTGATTATTGTAATTCATCACTCAAATGGTATGAATTAATGCCGATTATTAGTTTTTTATTATTAAAGGGGCGATGTCGAAACTGTCATAAGCGTATTTCGCTAACACATTTCTTTTGGGAAACCTTTGCTTTAATACCTATCGTCTTTATTATGTATGATTTCACATACGTAAATGCTACGCTATTTATAACTACATATGTTTTTCTGCTTATTTTTACTATGACCGATATCACTTCTTTAATGTTAGATTGTCGCTTAATTATAATTTATTGTATCGTTTCTCTTTCGTTAAGTATTATTTATCCAGTAGCTTTTATCATTATTAGTATGACCACGCATATATTCTACTTTTTATTTCGGGCATATATTGGTTATGGTGACGTTTTACTAATATCTGCACTTTCTTTGTTTTTCCCTCTTCAATTCACTATTTATGTCATTTTATTTACATTTGTCATTGCTGGTTTAGTTGCTTTAATTACCATGATATTTAAGCCGATTAAACTATTACCCCTTGTTCCATTTATATTTATTTCCTTTTTTATCAATTCACTTTTTTATAATGATATCCATCAATTTTTAGGAGGCGTATATTTTTGAAAATTAAAGAAATGGTAACTTCAGAAATGCCAAGAGAACGTTTGTTAAGCCATGGTGCAAAAAGTCTTTCGAATACAGAATTATTAGCTATATTAATTAACACCGGAAGAAAAGGATTCTCGAGTATTGACATTAGTAATGAACTGCTTAAATCTGCTTCGAATCTGAATGAATTGAAAAAATCTTCAATTAACGATTTGATACAAGTTAAAGGGATTGGATTACAAAAAGCAATTACATTAAAAGCAGCATTTGAGTTAGGGGAAAGGATGGGGAGAAGAGCTGAAAATAATCGTATAAAAATAACGCAACCAAGTGATGTTGCTGATTATATGATTCCAACAATGAAAGATTTAACACAAGAACATTTTGTCATTTTATTGTTAAATTAAAAAAATGTAGTGATTAAAGAAACCTGTGTTTTTAAAGGTACATTAAATAGTTCGATTGTACATCCACGTGAAATTTTTAGTATTGCAGTGAGAGAAAATGCCAATGCAATCATCGCAGTTCATAATCATCCATCCGGTGATGTAACGCCATCACAAGAAGATATCATAACAACAATAAGATTGAAGGAGTGTGGTTTGATTTTAGGGATAGATTTATTGGATCATATTATAATCGGTGATAATAGATTTACCAGTCTTGTAGAAGCGGGTTACTTTGATGAAAATGATTGAAGTTGATAGAATTAATGACGTATCTTGTGTATAATACCTACGAAGTACTTTCATTGGAGGAAAAATAGTGACTCTATTTATTATTATCGGGGTTCTCGTGCCAATGGTTTATACCATGCAGTTAAATATTAAAAATGAACCTGTAACAAAGCGCAATCTATTAATAACATTAGCTTTATCTACGGTAGGTATTTTAGTAACGGCGTTAGCAGGTGTGATTGTTACGAAACAAGCTTTTCCTTTATTAAGTGTAGCAATAGGCTCAATTTTTACTGGAATCGTTTGGGGCCTTTTACTAAGTGGTAGCTACGCGCTGATACGATTTTTATCTAACGCATTTGGGCGTAAGTAATAGTAATCTGTTCATCAAGTAGTATACGTGCTTGAAAACTAATTAAACTCCTAATGTGGAACTAGTTAAAAATTCTAAACTAGTACATTAGGAGTTTTGTTATGCAGAATAAATTTAATTGTTAAATTGAAAGTGTGGTAAAAATCCACTATTTATTTGAAAAAAATCGAGCAACCAAATTAAACCTTGATATCCTAAGTAAATACATAATAAAACAAGTCCGACATAAATTAAAAATCGCAAAATAGAAAGTCCAACTCTAAAAAGGAGGATGACTAATAGTGCTATTAAAATAATTGTTAGTATACTCAATGCTACAAACCTCCTCATACGCTTTTAAATCATAACAAAATTATAAGCCATTTTAAATGAACGTGCATCAGTCCTAAGATATATCATGATTAAGGCTGAAGACTGAGGAAAATATACATAATAAAATATATAATTAGATGAAGACATTGGAGGCGAACTATGAGATTGATATTTAGTATGATTAAAAACATTATAGCAGTAATAGCAATTGTGATAATTGTTTATATCGCCTTGAAATACGCACCTTTTTTAAAAGAACAAGATTGGAATCCTGTAAATCACGATAATGATCAAATGAATCAAGTTACGCAACCCACTAATGATGCCCAACATGTTTATGTAAGTGGTGAGAAATATTCATTAAAAGAAAATGATTTAATAAAGAATGTACCATTAAGCCAAATTAAAAATGTATTTAAAATGATAGATAAACAAGAGTTTATGGCTGTGTCTGGAATGAATCGCATGGCTTATAATGATCAATATATTATAGGTCAAAGAGGAGACGAATTTATTCTTTATAAATTTGGAGATGAGTCAATGCGTGTCTACAATACTGAATTTGAAATGCAACAAGACTTAAATGAATTAGGGCAAAATTTACAACTAAAACCTGAAAATGCTTATCAATAGGAATTTATTGCATAAGAAATATATTTTAGTTATCCTGTCACTAGAATAAATTTAAAAGGTTGGTGTAGTTCAAATGGCAGAACAATCAAAACAGAAACAAGCTAATGAACAACAAAAGGCCCAGAACTTATTCGCACGTTGGAAACAACTTCAGAATTCGAACAGTGAATCCTCGAACGATACAAACAGATAATTTTAAAATTTAAATCGATTATTTAAACTACTAGTGACTGGAATGTTTGCTAGTAGTTTTTTGTTTTTAAAATGCTACAATTTTTTTACGGAGTTGTTCATTTTCAAAGTAATTCGTAGTTAGTGCTTTATTTCATAATGGGAGTAATATAAAATAGAAAAGGATATACAATATTTTGACATAATAGAGGTGTTCTGGGTGCTTAAGTTTTTTAAAAATAACAAATTAATTGTTGTTTTATGTGCAATTATCGTTTTTATTGCATTAATTGGGCTGTCCATACGTTCACAATCTCAATCACCTCCTGAACAATATATAGGTGATTCTGTGTCTTTTGGACAACGAGTTGTGAGTTATCCAGTTAATTTTGTTGCTGGTACGATTGGGGACTTTTTTAAAAAAGGAGATTCTAAAGAATCTAAAAATAAGATTAGCCAGTTAGAATCTAAGAACCAACAATTAGAAGCGGAAAATGAAAAATTAAAAAAAGAGCTTGATTTAAAAGATATTTCAAAATTTGATCCTATTTCTACTACAGTTTTAGCAAGAAATCCAGATCAGTGGATGAATACAATTGTAATTGATAAGGGATCTAAATCAGGTATAACTTCAAATATGGCTGTGATGACATCACAAGGTTTTGTTGGAAGAGTTACTAAAGTTAATAAATTTTCTTCACAAGTTGATTTAATCTCAACTAATACACGTGCGGGTAAATTATCTGTAAATATACAACACGGTTCTAAAAATATATTTGGCTTAATTGATCGTTATGATGAAAAGAACTCAGAACTTGTAATTAGTGATATTAATAATAGAGATAATATCTCAAAAGGTGATAAAGTCGTTACAAGTGGATTAGCTGATCAACTACCAAGTAATTTATATATAGGAGAAGTGACTAAGGTTCAAAATGATCAATACGGCTTAGCTAAAGAAGTTAGGGTTAAGACTGGTGCAGACTTAACAGATTTGAGTCATGTTTATGTTGCAAAAAGAGATCCTAAAACAATTCCTGATGATGAAAGCAGGGATAAATAATGCGTACACTGTATTATTTTTTGATAGGTATTTTACTATTTTATATAGATACTGCAATTGGGCTTCTTATTCCAATGCACATAGGTAAGTTTGAACTTGTATTTGTACCACACCTTACATTTATGTATATTTTAATGATGGTAGTGTATCGTGGCTTTGGCGTATCATTATTGCTCAGCATATTTTTAGGCGTAATGACTGATGTATACTTTGGTAGTATTTATGGAGTGTACTTATTTGGCTATATATTGTTTTTAGCACTTATAGATCGATTCTTTAAAATTTTTTACAAAGATCATTCGATGTTATTCGTTATTATATTAGCCAGCACCTTATTATTAGAAGTCTATGTGGCATTAATATACGGTATGTTAGGATTCATTCAATTTGATATTATTCATTTTGTAGTCTTTAGATTATTGCCAACATTAATTATGAATTTTGTACTGTTGATCATGCTTTATCCGTTGATTATAAAGTTCCTTAAAAAAACAAACAATGACATTGACATGAAACGTCGTCAATGGTAAGATGCAATAGTTGAGTAGTTATAAGTAGCTACATACAACCGCTCAAATATAGGTTCAAGAACATTTTTAATGAAGAAAGCGATTGTCAATCAAGACGCTGAAGGAAGAAACGAGAAGAGTTTATTTTTATAAATGACTCGAGTTACGACCGAAACAACGTAGAGTGCAAACGCTTGACTCAATAACGAAATGTCACCTATGTATGGCGTGACTTATTATACAGGAGGTGCAAAGTATGTTTGCTATTATTGAAACAGGTGGAAAACAAATCAAAGTAGAAGAAGGTCAAGAAATCTTCGTTGAAAAATTAGACGTAAACGAAGGAGATACTTTTACATTTGATAAAGTATTATTTGTAGGTGGAGATTCAGTTAAAGTTGGAGCGCCAACAGTTGAAGGTGCAACAGTTACTGCTACTGTTAATAAACAAGGTCGCGGTAAAAAAATCACTGTATTCACATACAAACGTCGTAAAAATTCAAAACGTAAAAAAGGCCATCGTCAACCATACACTAAATTAACAATCGATAAAATCAACGCATAATTATTATGATTACTGTTGATATTACAGTTAATGATGAAGGCAAAGTAACAGACGTTATTATGGATGGCCATGCTGACCATGGTGAATATGGTCATGATATCGTTTGTGCTGGAGCTTCAGCTGTATTGTTTGGTAGTGTTAATGCGATTATAGGATTGACATCTGAGAGACCAGATATCAATTATGACGACAATGGTGGTCATTTTCATATAAGAAGCGTTGATACAAATAACGATGAAGCGCAACTAATTCTTCAAACAATGCTTGTGTCTTTACAAACTATTGAAGAAGAATATAATGAGAATATTAGATTAAATTATAAGTGAGGTGCATTCCGATGTTAAAATTAAACTTACAATTCTTCGCATCTAAAAAAGGGGTAAGTTCTACAAAAAACGGACGTGACTCTGAATCAAAACGCTTAGGTGCTAAACGTGCTGACGGTCAATTCGTAACAGGTGGTTCAATTTTATATCGCCAACGTGGTACTAAAATTTACCCTGGTGAAAATGTAGGTCGTGGTGGCGATGATACATTATTCGCTAAAATCGACGGCGTTGTTAAATTCGAACGTAAAGGTCGCGACAAAAAACAAGTTTCTGTATATGCAGTAGCTGAATAATTTTGTCTAGTTAACACCAGAAGTGAATCTTCTGGTGTTTTTTACTTTTTATAAAACGTTTTTCATTATTATTTTCATTTTGTTATTAAAAAATGGGAATTTTAGACGTTATACTTAAAAGCAACTGCATAAGAACCCCTAATTATTTACAATATATAAGGGGCTAAAAGGATTACAGTTGCAGCGTTTAAAGAATAAACTGTACCACAATTGGTGCTGAGAAATATAAGTATTTTAAAGCAAAGATTTATAAAAGCAACTGCATAAGAGCCCCTAATTATTTACAATATATAAGGGGCTCTAATATGCTATAATTATTGGGAAAATGAAAATTATATGTAAAAGAGGTGAGATATATGTTTGTCGATCAAGTCAAAATATCTCTTAAAGCCGGTGATGGTGGTAATGGTATTACCGCATACAGAAGAGAAAAATATGTACCATTTGGTGGACCAGCTGGCGGTGACGGTGGTAAAGGTGCTTCAGTCGTATTTGAAGTGGATGAAGGTTTAAGAACGTTATTAGATTTTAGATATCAACGTCATTTTAAAGCAAGCAAAGGTGAAAATGGCCAAAGTAGTAATATGCATGGTAAAAATGCGGAAGACTTAGTATTAAAAGTTCCACCTGGTACAATTATTAAAAATGTTGAAACAGACGAAGTGTTAGCTGATCTTGTTGAAGATGGTCAAAGAGCTGTAGTAGCGAAGGGTGGTCGAGGTGGCCGAGGTAATTCACGTTTTGCAACACCTAGAAACCCTGCACCTGACTTCAGCGAAAAAGGTGAACCAGGTGAGGAATTAGATGTATCTTTAGAATTGAAATTATTAGCTGATGTAGGATTAGTAGGTTTCCCTAGTGTGGGTAAATCGACTTTATTATCTATCGTTTCAAAAGCTAAGCCTAAAATTGGGGCATATCATTTTACAACGATTAAACCAAATCTAGGTGTTGTTTCAACACCTGATCAACGAAGTTTTGTTATGGCAGATTTACCAGGTTTAATTGAAGGTGCATCTGATGGCGTTGGATTAGGACATCAATTTTTAAGACATGTAGAGAGAACAAAAGTTATTGTTCACATGATTGATATGAGCGGTTCTGAAGGTAGAGAACCTATTGAAGATTATAAAGTCATTAATCAAGAATTAGCCGCGTACGAGCAACGTTTAGAAGATAGACCCCAAATCGTAGTAGCTAACAAGATGGATTTACCTGAATCACAAGATAATTTAATCTTGTTTAAAGAAGAAATTGGCGAAGATGTGCCAGTTATTCCAGTTTCAACAATAACGCGTGATAATATTGATCAATTATTATATGCAATAGCAGATAAATTAGAAGAATATAAAGATGTTGACTTCACAGTTGAAGAAGAGGAGTCGGTTGGCATTAACCGAGTATTATATAAACATACACCGTCACAAGATAAATTTACAATTTCAAGAGATGATGATGGTGCTTATGTGGTAAGTGGTAATGCTATTGAAAGAATGTTTAAAATGACTGACTTTAACAGTGATCCAGCAGTACGTCGATTTGCTCGTCAAATGCGTTCGATGGGTATTGATGATGCGCTTAGAGAACGTGGTTGTAAAAATGGTGATATCGTTAGAATTCTTGGAGGAGAATTTGAATTCGTTGAATAGGAGCGTAACATGATGGACAATAAAGATTATAAAAAGTTTTATTTAATTAGAGAAGATGTCTTGCCTGAATCCGTGGTTAAAACATTGAAGATTAAAGATGCCTTAAAAAGTGATCCGACATTGTCCATTTATGATGCTGTTAAACAGTTTGATCTATCTAGAAGTGCTTTTTATAAATATAGAGAAACGATATTTCCAGTAGACGATAAAATGCTTGACCATCGAGAATTTACATTAATTTTATATGTAACTGATATTGTGGGTATGTTGGCACGTGTACTAGATGTTATATCAAAGTTAGAACTATCTGTATTAACGATTCATCAAAGTATTCCAATGGAAGAAAAAGCAACAATAACATTATCACTGAATGCTAAATCTAAAGAAACTTCAGTAGAAGATGTTATTGGCGCTTTGAGAAATTTAGATTATGTATCAAAAGTAGAATTAATTAGTATGAGTATGTAAGGATGTGCCTATAATGTACGCGTATGTCAAAGGTAAGTTAACACATTTATATCCTACACACGTAGTTGTTGAAACTGCTGGTGTTGGTTATGAAATTCAAACACCAAATTCTTATCGTTTTCAAAAGCATCTAGATCATGAAGTTTTAATTCATACATCTTTAATTGTTCGTGAAGATGCACAATTATTGTATGGATTTAGTAGTGAAGAAGAGAAAGATATGTTCTTGAGTTTAATTAAAGTTACTGGTATTGGTCCGAAATCAGCTTTAGCTATTTTAGCGACAAGTACGCCTAATGAAGTAAAACGTGCCATTGAAAATGAAAATGATACGTATTTAACTAAATTCCCAGGAATTGGTAAGAAAACGGCAAGACAGATTGTCTTAGATTTAAAAGGTAAAGTGAAAATCACTGAAGAAGATAGCGATTCATTATTACAAGTAGACGCTACATCGACGGTGCAAGATCAATTCGTGCAAGAAGCAATGTTAGCGTTAGAAGCATTAGGTTATTCTAAACGAGAGCTTGCAAAAGTTGAGAAAACGTTAAATAAAAATAAATATGACTCAGTTGATGAAGCTGTTAAGGCAGGTCTTCAATTAGTTGTATCTTAATTTTAAATAGATTAATAGGGGAAGTGTTGTCATGAATGAGCGTATGGTTGATCAATCAATGCATAGTGAAGAAACTGATTTCGAATTGTCGCTTAGACCTACGAGATTACGACAATATATTGGTCAAAATTCAATAAAAAGTAATTTAGAAGTATTTATTAAAGCGGCTAAACTTCGTCATGAACCATTAGATCATGTATTGCTTTTTGGCCCCCCTGGATTAGGTAAGACAACATTATCTAATATCATTGCCAATGAAATGGAAGTTAATATACGTACAGTATCAGGGCCTTCATTAGAAAGACCTGGTGATTTGGCTGCAATTTTATCAGGACTTCAACCTGGAGATGTTTTGTTTATTGATGAAATACACAGACTGAGTAGTGTTGTTGAAGAAGTGTTATACCCTGCAATGGAAGATTTCTTTTTAGATATTATCATTGGTAAAGGCGATGAGGCTAGAAGTATCCGTATCGACTTACCTCCATTCACTTTGGTAGGTGCAACAACTCGAGCTGGTAGCTTAACAGGTCCACTAAGGGATCGATTTGGTGTGCACTTAAGATTAGAATATTATAATGAATCAGATTTAAAAGAAATCATTATTAGAACAGCTGAGGTTTTGGGCACAGGTATTGATGATGAAAGTGCTATTGAACTTGCTAAACGTTCTAGAGGGACTCCAAGAGTTGCAAATCGACTATTGAAACGGGTAAGAGACTTCCAGCAAGTGAATGAAGATGAACAAATATACATTGAAACAACAAAGCACGCATTAGGTTTACTTCAAGTTGATCAACACGGACTAGATTACATTGATCATAAAATGATGAACTGTATTATTAAGCAGTATAATGGTGGGCCTGTTGGTTTAGATACGATTGCCGTAACAATTGGCGAAGAACGTATTACAATTGAGGACGTTTATGAGCCATTTCTTATTCAGAAAGGCTTTTTAGAACGTACGCCACGTGGCAGAAAAGCAACACCATTAGCTTATGAACATTTTGCAAAGTCGAATGAGGAGAGAGAATAACGTGAATATTGAAGAATTTGACTATGACTTACCAGAATCATTAATTGCTCAAACGCCTTTAAAAGATCGTGATCATAGTCGTTTATTAGTCATGGATAGAGAAACTGGTGAAATGAAACATTTACATTTCAAAGATATCATTGAGTATTTTAGACCTGGTGATACATTAGTGCTTAACGATACGCGAGTAATGCCAGCTAGACTTTTTGGTTTAAAAGAAGAAACTGGTGCAAAAGTTGAAATGTTAATGCTAACTCAAATTGAAGGTAATGATTGGGAAGTCTTACTGAAACCAGCTAAGCGTATTAAAGTTGGTAATAAATTGAATTTTGGTAATGGCAAAATTATAGCTGAATGTATAAAAGAAATGGATCAAGGTGGACGCATCATGCGTTTACATTATGAAGGTATTTTACAAGAAAGATTAGATGAATTAGGGGAAATGCCACTGCCACCATACATCAAAGAACGTTTAGATGATCCAGATCGTTATCAAACAGTTTACGCTAAAGAAAGTGGTTCAGCGGCAGCACCAACAGCCGGATTACATTTTACTGATGAGTTATTAACTGAAATTAAAAATAAAGGTGTTAATATCGCATTTGTTACATTACAT
The DNA here is from genome assembly GCF_001836945.1 of Staphylococcus sp. HMSC062H10. Lineage (NCBI taxonomy): Bacteria > Bacillati > Bacillota > Bacilli > Caryophanales > Staphylococcaceae > Staphylococcus > Staphylococcus sp. HMSC062H10. The sequence goes on along the minus strand of NZ_KV830972.1, from coordinate 611,747 downwards.
GTTGGATTAGGTACGTTTAGACCGGTGAGCGTCGACGATGTGAATGACCACGAAATGCATAGTGAATATTATCAAATGACACAAGAAACAGCTAATTTATTAAATGATACTAAGTCCAAAGGACATCGTATTATATCAGTTGGTACAACTTCAACACGTACACTTGAAACAATTCGACGCGATTATGATAAATTTGTTGAAACGAGTGGCTGGACTAATATATTTATTTATCCAGGATTTGATTTTAAAGCAATTGATGGCCAGATTACTAATTTTCATTTACCAAAATCAACATTAGTTATGCTAGTATCAGCGTTTAGTACTCGTGAAAATGTTCTGAATGCTTATAAAACGGCAGTAAATTTAGAATATAGATTCTTTAGTTTTGGCGATGCAATGTTAATTATATAAAAAGAATGTGAGGATTTTGAATATGCCTGCAGTAACATACGAACACATTAAAACTTGTAAACAATCAGGTGCGCGTTTAGGTATCGTGCACACACCACACGGTTCATTTGAAACGCCTATGTTTATGCCAGTTGGTACTAAAGCAACCGTTAAAACAATGAGTCCAGAAGAGTTAAGACAAATTGAAGCAAAAATCATTTTGGGCAACACATATCATTTGTGGTTACAACCTGGAAATGATATTATCAAACACGCTGGGGGATTACATAAATTCATGAATTGGGATGGTCCGATTCTAACAGATTCAGGCGGTTTCCAAGTGTTTAGTTTAAGTAATTTACGTAAAATTACAGAAGAAGGCGTGGAATTTAGACATCATACTAATGGGTCTAAATTATTTTTGAGTCCTGAGAAATCAATGCAAATTCAAAATGATTTAGGTTCTGATATTATGATGGCATTTGATGAATGTCCACCGATGCCTGCTGAATATGATTATGTAAAAAAATCTATTGAACGTACAACACGTTGGGCGAAAAGATGTCTAGATGCACACCAACGACCTGAAGATCAAGCATTGTTCGGCATTATACAAGGTGGCGAATATGAAGATTTAAGAGAACAAAGTGCAAAGGATTTAGTAGAATTAGATTTTCCTGGTTATGCAATCGGCGGTTTGTCAGTTGGTGAACCTAAACCGGTTATGTATAAAATGGTTGAACATACAGAGCAGTTTATGCCTAAAGATAAACCAAGATATTTAATGGGTGTAGGATCTCCAGATGCGTTAATCGAATGTAGTATTCGCGGCATGGATATGTTTGATTGTGTCTTACCGACACGTATTGCCAGAAATGGTACTTGTATGACATCGCAAGGTCGTTTAGTTATTAAAAATGCAAAATTTGCAGATGATTTAAGACCATTAGATGAGAATTGTGACTGTTATACATGTCAAAACTACTCAAGAGCGTATATACGTCATTTAATCAAGGCAGAGGAAACTTTTGGTATTCGTCTTACTACTATTCATAATTTACATTTTCTGCTAAAATTAATGGAAGATATAAGACAAGCCATTCGAGAAGATCGTCTTTTAGATTTCAAAGAAGAATTTTTCGAGCAATATGGATTAAATGTTGAGAACCCAAAAAACTTTTAAGCAAGAGGAGCGTATAAAATGCAATTTTCATTACTAATATATATAGTCGTAATTTTTGCGGTTATGTATTTCTTGATGATCAGACCACAACAAAAACGTGCGAAACAGCATCGTGAGTTGATTAATAACATACAATCTGGTCAAAGAATTACAACTATTGGTGGTATTAAAGGTACTGTTAAAGCAGTAGATGAAACAACTGTTGTTATTACAGTTAATGGTCATGGTACTGAATTAACTTTCGAAAAACCTGCAATTAAACAAGTTGACCCTTCATAACAAGAAGTGGTATTAAAAAGGATGAAACGAATAGCGTTTCATCCTTTTTAAGTTATAAGTAGTATGTAGAATAGCTTATTTTTATTCCAAAAAAAGAAATTGTGATACATAATAATTGTTAAATTTAAATTAAATATATCTATGACTATTTTTACTCCCTGCTCTAGTATGTTAATATGTATAAGGCTAATAAATTTTGTAAGAAAGATTTAACTTGCGTTATAAAATAGTATTCAAGTATTCTAAATACATACGTAAATAATGAGGTGTTCATGTGAAGAAAAGTAGTAGAATAATTGCGTTCTTGCTTTTAGTCGTATTGTTGTTTGCCGGAATGGCTGCAACTTATAAAAGTGTTATAAAGAATGTCAATTTAGGACTTGATTTGCAAGGTGGATTTGAGGTGCTTTATCAAGTCGACCCTTTAAATAAAGGCGACAAAATAGATAAAAAAGCCTTACAATCAACAGCGCAAACATTAGAAAATCGTGTTAACGTTTTAGGTGTTTCCGAACCTAAAATTCAAGTTGAAGAACCTAATAGAATTAGAGTTCAACTTGCTGGTGTAACAGACCAGAATGAAGCACGTAAAATTTTATCTTCTCAAGCTAATTTAACAATTCGCGATGCAGAAGATAAAGTAAAATTAAGCGGTTCTGATATTAAACAAGGATCTGCCAAACAAGAATTTAAACAGGAAACAAACCAGCCTACAGTTACTTTTAAAGTAAAAGACAAAAACAAATTTAAAAAAGTAACAGAAGAAATCTCTAAGAAACGTGATAATGTCATGGTTGTTTGGTTAGATTTCAAAAAAGGTGACAGCTATAAAAAAGAAGCACAAAAGAAAAACCCTAAATTTATTTCTGCAGCAAGTGTTGATCAACCAATCAATTCTGATAGCGTAGAAATCTCTGGTGGATTTAAAGGACAAGAAGGCGTTAAAAAAGCAAAACAAATCGCCGAATTGTTAAATGCAGGTTCTTTACCAGTTGACTTGAAAGAAATTTATTCAAACTCAGTAGGTGCCCAATTTGGTCAAGATGCATTAGATAAAACTGTGTTTGCATCGTTTATTGGTGTAGCATTAATTTATTTATTCATGCTTGGATTCTACCGATTACCTGGTTTAGTAGCGATTATTGCATTGACAACTTATATCTATCTAACGTTAGTAGCATTTAATTTCATTTCCGGGGTTCTAACTTTACCAGGATTAGCGGCGTTGGTATTAGGTGTAGGTATGGCTGTAGATGCCAATATTATCATGTATGAGCGTATTAAGGATGAACTTCGAATAGGTAGAACGATAAAGCAAGCCTTTTCTAAAGCGAACAAAAGTTCGTTCCTAACAATTTTTGATTCTAACTTAACAACAGTTATCGCTGCAGCAGTATTATTCTTCTTCGGTGAAAGTTCAGTTAAAGGTTTCGCGACAATGTTATTATTAGGTATTCTAATGATCTTTGTTACAGCCGTGTTCTTATCAAGATTCTTATTATCATTACTTGTTTCATCAAATATATTCAAAAATCAATTTTGGTTATTTGGTGTTAAAAAGAATAAACGACATGATATTAATGAAGGTGTAGATGTTCATGACCTTAAAACTTCATTCGAGAAATGGAATTTTGTTAAATTAGCTAAGCCATTAATTGGAGTAAGTATTTTAATTGTAATTGTCGGTTTAGTTATTCTTTATATCTTCAAGTTAAACCTAGGAATTGATTTCTCAAGTGGTACACGTGTAGATTTCCAATCTAAACAAGCAATTACTCAACAAAAGGTTGAGCAAGTTGTAAAAGATAGTGGACTTAAAGCGGATCAAATTCAAATCAATGGTAAAGATAATAAAGTAGCAACTGTTCAATTTAAAGACGATTTAACGCGTGCTCAAGATAATAAATTGAGTGATAATATTAAATCGAAATTCGGTGACACACCTCAAATTAATACTGTATCACCAATTATTGGACAGGAATTAGCAAAAAATGCAATGCTTGCATTAATCTATGCATCGATAGGTATCATCATCTATGTATCATTACGATTTGAATGGCGCATGGGTCTTTCATCTGTATTGGCATTATTACATGATGTATTCATTATAGTAGCGATTTTCAGTTTATTTAGAATTGAAGTAGATTTAACATTTATCGCCGCTGTATTAACAATTGTCGGTTATTCAATTAATGATACAATCGTAACGTTTGACCGTGTACGTGAAAACTTACAAAAGGTTAAAGTGATTACGACAACAGAACAAATTGATGATATCGTTAATAGATCAATTAGACAGACAATGACACGTTCAATTAATACAGTATTAACAGTTATTGTAGTAGTAGTTGCTATACTATTCTTCGGTGCTCCTACGATATTCAACTTTACTTTAGCATTATTTATCGGATTGATTTCTGGTGTATTCTCTTCAATCTTCATTGCCGTTCCGCTTTGGGGAATAATGAAAAAACGTCAGTTGAAAAAATCGCCGAAACACAAATTAGTTGTATATAAAGAAAAGAAATCGAACGATGAAAAGATTTTAGTTTAAAATGAATTAAGCGGTATGTGAAACAATAAAGAGTTCACATACCGCTTTTTACTTTGTTTAAATTTAACAAAATATATTATAAATAAGTTCCCGCATTCATTTTTAAAAAATGGTATAATTAAAGTCTTGATTATTTAGATAAGTGCTTTTTATTTAAAGTAATTTTAGATATAATGTCTTTTGGAAATGAGGCGTAAATATATATGATTAAACCGAAGTATAAGTGGAAATTAACTAAACCAGCTGAATACATAAGTGATGAATTAACATCAAAATTAAAGTTAACGCCAATTGTAAAAAAAATATTAGAAAGTAAATCGATTATTGATGAACAAGCAATTGAATCCATCATTTCAGACACAGATATCAATCATGATGCATTGCAATTGAGCGATATGACCAAGGCTATTGAAAGAATTAAAAGAGCGATAGTGAATGATGAGAAAATCCTAGTTTATGGTGATTACGATGCCGACGGTGTTACCTCAACTACAATTTTAGTGACAACATTACAACTTTTAGGTGCACAAGTAGGATGGCATATTCCTAACCGCTTTACGGAAGGATATGGACCAAACGAACTCGCATTTAGAAATGCTCATGATGAAGGCATAACCTTAATCATAACTGTTGATAATGGCATACAAGGTCATAATGAAATTAAAATGGTTCAAGATTTAGGAGTTGATGTCATTGTAACTGATCATCATGAAATTGGTAGTACATTACCAGAAGCATATGCAATCGTACATCCAATGCATCCATCGTTTAATTATCCGTTCCAACAATTGTGTGGTGCAGGTGTTGCGTACAAATTAGCACAAGCATTGATTGAAAATGTACCTGATTATTTTAAAGCATTAGTTGCGATAGGTACCATTGCGGACTTAGTATCCTTAACTGATGAAAATCGATCATTAGTGAAACAAGGATTAAAAGTCTTAAATAATCAATGTCCGACCTCTGTTAAAGCATTGCTAAAAGAAGCGGGATACAATGACAATATTGATGAAGAAACAATTGGTTTTATTATTGGACCTAGACTTAATGCTGTAGGTCGTTTAGATGACGCATCATTAGCTTGCGAATTGTTGATGACTGACGACGAAGAAGAAGCTGCATTTTTAGCAGAACAAGTTGAACATTTTAACCGTGAAAGAAAAGATATTGTAGCAACTATCACAGAAGAAGCAATGGCTATGGCAGAAACGAAAGTTAAAAATGGAGATTTATTTTTACTTTTAGCAAAAGAAAATTGGCATGAAGGTGTCTTAGGTATTGTTGCTTCGAAAATTGTCGAAACATTTGCTTTGCCAACATTAATTTTAAATATTGATAGGGAGCAAAATCATGCAAAAGGTTCCGCCAGATCAATTGATCAAGTGTCGATGTTTGAAATACTATCAGCACACCAAGAGTTAATCGCTAAATTTGGCGGCCATCATATGGCTGCAGGTATGACGATGGATATTGAAAATATAGAATCGTTAGCTGAAGGTTTAAATAAATGGATGAAAGAATTATCTAAAACAACTTCGTTAGATCCCGTAAAGCCAGTGGATGTATTATTAACAGAAAATGATATAACGATTAAAAATATACGTGATATGAATCGTTTAAGACCCTTCGGAACAGATTTTTCTAGACCTATTTTTGAAATGGATGATTTATCAGTTTCTTCAGTTAAGGCGATAGGTCAACAAAAAAATCATCTAAAATTGACACTTGGTGAAAGTAATATCGCCGCACTATTTTGGCAAAATGGACACTTAGAACCTGAGTTACAAGATGAACAGCCAATTAATATATTAGGAACTGTTCAAATCAACGAATGGAATGGTAATCAATCACCGCAATTAATTATTCAAGATATTGCGATGAACGAACAGCAAATATTAGATTATAGAAGTAAGCGAAAAAGTTTACCTTTTACAGAAAATGATGAAAATATTGTCGTGCTTATTCATCCTAAAAGTGATAAAGTAAATGCGAATGAATATTATTATGGTGAAGAAATTAAACAACAAACTGATAAAGTAGTATTAAGAGATTTACCTACGTCAATGGAAGATTTGTCTAATTCCCTGCAACAACTGCAATTTTCTCAACTTTATATAGTTTTGCAACATAATCATTCGATTTACTTCGATGGTATACCTAATATGGATGTTTTTAAAAAGTGTTATAAAGCATTAATAACTAAACAAGAAACAAATATCGAGAAAGAGGGTATGTTATTGTGTCAACATTTAAGTGTGAAACCAGATACACTTAAATTCATGTTGAAAGTTTTCTTAGACTTAAAATTTGTAACACAAGAAGATGGTTTAATTCGAATCAATCAACAACCTGATAAAAGATCGATTGATTCCAGCAAAGTATATCAATTAAGACAACAACGTATGGATGTTGAAAAGCAATTATTATATCAAGATTTTTCAGAAATAAAAAATTGGATAAAGTCACAATTGTCGTGAGCAATTTAGGAGGAAATATTAATGGATTTAAAGCAATACGTATCAGAAGTTCAAGATTGGCCGAAACCAGGTGTTAGTTTCAAGGATATTACTACAATTATGGATAATGGTGAAGCATATGGCTATGCAACAAATAAAATTGTAGAATACGCAAAAGACAGAGATGTTGATATCGTTGTAGGACCTGAAGCGCGTGGCTTTATCATTGGCTGTCCTGTAGCTTATTCAATGGGGATTGGCTTTGCACCTGTTAGAAAAGAAGGGAAATTACCTCGTGAAGTCATTCGTTATGAGTATGACCTAGAATATGGTACAAATGTTTTAACAATGCACAAAGATGCAATTAAACCAGGTCAACGTGTGTTAATTACAGATGATTTATTAGCTACTGGTGGTACGATTGAAGCAGCAATAAAATTAGTCGAAAAATTAGGCGGTATCGTAGTAGGTATTGCATTTATAATTGAATTGAAATATTTAAATGGTATTGAAAAAATTAAAGATTACGATGTTATGAGTTTAATCTCATACGACGAATAAAAAATAATATAATTTTATCAAATGAAATCCTTCATCAAATGTATAAGAACGAATGACTTAATTAAAAAAGTTGTTTAAGTTTTCTTAACATGAGATGTTAGGATTTTTTTATTTACTGAAAATGTTAGATGATTGAGCATTATACCTTAATAACATCGTTTATTTATTTCATAAATTGTAGTATCATAGAACTAATATTTAAAAAATGAAACAGTAGATTTAGGTCGAATTTTTGTAAAAGTTTTAAAAGTAGGAATAGTATACAAATTAAACTCGCTCAAGTAAAATTAATATTACGATTAATGACGACAGGATAAATATTTATCGTCGACGGACGTATGATTGGTGTGGGACAAATACTATTCAACAAGAGTACCTAAATCATTGTTTAAGGCGAAGTAATAAATATGAATGGGGTGTATCATATAATGAACAACGAATATCCATATAGTGCAGACGAAGTTCTTCACAAAGCAAAATCATATTTGTCAGCAGATGAATATGAGTATGTTTTAAAAAGCTATCATATTGCTTATGAAGCACATAAAGGTCAGTTCCGAAAAAACGGATTACCATACATTATGCATCCTATACAAGTTGCAGGTATTTTAACAGAAATGCGATTAGACGGACCGACGATTGTCGCAGGTTTTTTGCATGATGTAATTGAAGATACACCGTATACATTTGAAGATGTAAAAGAAATGTTCAATGAAGAAGTTGCTCGAATTGTTGATGGTGTGACAAAGCTTAAAAAAGTAAAATACCGCTCAAAAGAAGAACAACAAGCTGAAAATCATCGCAAGTTATTTATTGCGATTGCCAAAGATGTACGCGTAATTTTGGTGAAATTAGCAGACAGATTACATAATATGCGTACCTTGAAAGCCATGCCGCGTGAAAAGCAAATTAGAATTTCTCGAGAAACATTAGAAATTTATGCACCTTTAGCACATCGTCTTGGTATTAATACAATCAAATGGGAACTAGAAGATACGGCTCTTCGTTATATTGATAATGTACAATATTTTAGAATAGTCAATTTAATGAAGAAGAAACGTAGTGAACGTGAAGCGTATATCGAAACGGCTATTGATAGAATACGTACTGAAATGGACCGAATGAATATCGAAGGCGATATAAATGGTAGACCTAAACATATTTACAGTATTTATCGGAAAATGATGAAGCAGAAAAAGCAATTTGATCAAATTTTTGATTTGTTGGCGATACGTGTTATTGTCAATTCTATTAATGATTGTTATGCGATACTTGGGTTGGTGCATACGTTATGGAAACCGATGCCAGGACGTTTTAAAGATTATATTGCAATGCCTAAACAAAATTTGTATCAGTCATTGCATACTACAGTAGTAGGTCCAAATGGAGACCCGCTCGAAATCCAAATACGAACGTTTGATATGCACGAAATTGCTGAACATGGTGTTGCAGCACACTGGGCTTACAAAGAAGGTAAAAAAGTAAGTGAAAAAGATCAAACTTATCAAAATAAGTTAAATTGGTTGAAAGAATTAGCTGAAGCGGATCATACATCGTCTGACGCTCAAGAATTTATGGAAACCTTAAAATATGACTTACAGAGTGACAAAGTATACGCATTTACCCCAGCGAGTGATGTTATTGAGTTGCCATATGGTGCTGTACCGATTGATTTTGCTTATGCGATTCACAGTGAAGTAGGTAATAAGATGATTGGTGCCAAGGTGAATGGCAAAATTGTACCAATTGACTATATTTTACAAACAGGCGATATTGTTGAAATACGTACTAGTAAACATTCATATGGACCAAGTCGTGATTGGTTGAAAATTGTTAAATCGTCTAGTGCCAAAGGTAAAATTAAAAGTTTTTTCAAAAAACAAGATCGTTCATCTAATATTGAAAAAGGCCGAATGATGGTTGAATCTGAAATAAAAGAGCAAGGATTTAGAGTCGAAGATATTTTGACAGAGAAAAATATTCAGGTTGTTAATGAAAAATATAACTTTGCAAATGAAGATGATTTATTCGCAGCTGTAGGATTTGGCGGCGTGACATCCTTACAGATTGTTAATAAATTAACTGAAAGACAACGTATTTTAGATAAACAACGTGCTTTAAATGAAGCACAAGAAGTTACGAAATCATTGCCTATTAAAGACAACATCATTACTGATAGTGGTGTCTATGTAGAAGGTTTAGAAAATGTACTTATCAAGTTGTCAAAATGTTGTAATCCTATACCAGGTGATGATATTGTAGGTTATATCACCAAAGGTCACGGTATTAAAGTACATCGCACTGATTGCCCAAATATTAAGAACGAAACTGAACGACTAATTAATGTTGAATGGGTAAAATCAAAAGACGCAACTCAAAAATATCAGGTTGATTTAGAGGTAACTGCGTATGACCGAAATGGCTTGTTAAATGAGGTACTACAAGCTGTTAGCTCGACAGCCGGCAATTTAATTAAAGTTTCAGGTCGTTCAGATATTGATAAAAATGCAATAATAAATATTAGTGTCATGGTGAAAAACGTGAATGATGTTTATCGTGTGGTAGAAAAGATCAAACAACTTGGTGATGTTTATACAGTAACAAGAGTTTGGAACTAGAGGTGCAAAATATGAAAGTAGTTGTACAAAGAGTTAAAGAAGCATCGGTGACGAATGATACATTAAATAATCAAATCAAAAAAGGATATTGTTTATTAGTCGGTATCGGTCAGGACTCTACAGAGCAAGATGCAGATGTAATTGCAAAGAAAATTGCTAATGCAAGATTATTTGAAGATGACAATAATAAATTAAACTTTAATATCCAACAAATGAATGGTGAAATACTATCAGTTTCACAATTTACTCTCTATGCAGATGTAAAAAAAGGTAACCGTCCAGGTTTCTCAAATTCTAAAAATCCTGATCAAGCAGTAAAAATATATGAGTATTTTAATGATGCGTTACGAGCGTATGGTCTTACTGTGAAAACAGGTGAATTTGGAACACACATGAATGTTAACATAAATAATGATGGTCCAGTCACTATTATTTATGAAAGTCAGGACGGCAAAATTCAATGAAAAAAATAGAGGCATGGTTATCTAAAAAGGGTCTTAAAAATAAACGTACTCTAATAGTAGTGATTGCCTTTGTCTTATTTATCATCTTTTTATTTTTATTGCTGAATAGCAATAGTGAAGATAGTGGTAACATCACGATAACTGAAAATGCTGAATTACGTACAGGTCCAAACGCTGCGTATCCAGTCATTTACAAAGTTGAGAAAGGTGACCATTTTAAAAAGATTGGTAAAGTAGGTAAATGGATTGAAGTTGAAGATACATCCAGTAATGAAAAAGGTTGGATAGCTGGATGGCACACAAATTTAGATATTGTCGCGGATAATACGAAGGAGAAAAATCCTTTGCAAGGTAAAACAATAGTGCTTGATCCTGGTCATGGAGGTAGTGACCAGGGTGCTTCAAGCAATACTAAATATAAAAGTTTAGAAAAAGATTATACGTTGAAAACAGCAAAAGAATTGCAGCGTACTTTAGAAAAAGAAGGCGCAACTGTTAAGATGACAAGAACAGACGATACATATGTTTCACTAGAAAATCGTGATATCAAAGGCGATGCCTATTTGAGTATACATAATGATGCATTAGAATCATCTAATGCAAATGGAATGACAGTTTATTGGTATCATGACAATCAAAGAGCTTTAGCAGATACGTTAGACGCTACGATACAGAAGAAAGGTCTACTTTCTAATCGTGGTTCAAGACAAGAAAATTATCAAGTGTTAAGACAAACAAAAGTTCCTGCTGTTTTATTAGAATTAGGTTATATTAGTAACCCAACTGATGAAACAATGATTAAAGATCAATTACATCGACAAATTTTAGAACAAGCAATTGTTGATGGCCTTAAAATTTATTTTTCTGCGTAGGGCTTGCAAAAATATGTGAAAGTAGTTATCATTGATATTGAATTTTATAACTAAAACCGTTAGTATTCTTGAAATGGTAAATGAAATAGGTAGCAATCTAACTAAGATTGTGTAGGAATATAATCCATAGACTGAAAGATTATGCTGAGTAGTTTATATACATTGAACACAAGAAGAGGTGCTTTATGAAAAGTAAAGCCGTTAAACGTACGTTAAACGTTTTGAGTGGGTTTATTAAATGCACGCTTGTAAAAAGTAATGATGATTACAATTAGGCATGTTTTTTAAACCAATGAGGGTGGCAACACGGATATTCGTCCCTTGTGCAGTTTCAGGCTGTGCAAGGGCTTTTTCTTTTGCTTTTAAAATTATGATTTATCGTGCAAAGTTAAGTGATCGTATATAGTTTTAGTTTTAAAAAGGTAATTAAATAAAATAGTTTGCCGAGGGAGATGTCAAAATGATTAAAATACCTAGAGGGACGCAGGATATTTTACCTGAAGATTCAAAGAAATGGCGTTACATTGAAAATCAATTAGATGAATTAATGACATTTTACAATTATAAAGAAATAAGAACACCAATTTTTGAAAGTACAGATCTTTTTGCAAGAGGTGTTGGTGATTCAACCGATGTCGTACAAAAAGAAATGTATACATTTAAAGATAAAGGCGATAGAAGTATTACATTAAGACCTGAGGGAACAGCTGCAGTTGTGCGTTCATATATTGAACATAAAATGCAAGGTAATCCAAACCAACCAATTAAACTTTATTACAATGGACCGATGTTTAGATATGAACGTAAGCAAAAAGGGCGCTATCGTCAATTTAATCAATTTGGTGTAGAAGCTATTGGTGCTGAAAATCCTAGCGTAGATGCAGAAGTATTAGCTATGGTTATGCATATTTATCAATCATTTGGATTAAAACATTTAAAGCTTGTTATTAATAGTGTAGGGGATATGGCGTCTCGAAAAGAATATAACGAAGCGTTAGTAAAACACTTTGAACCAGTAATTCATGAATTTTGTTCAGATTGTCAATCACGTTTGCATACAAATCCGATGCGAATTTTGGATTGTAAAGTTGACCGTGATAAAGAAGCGATTAAGACTGCACCTAGAATCACTGATTTCTTAAATGAGGAATCTAAGGCATATTATGAACAAGTAAAAGCTTATTTAGATGATTTAGGTATTCCATATATTGAAGATCCTAACTTAGTTCGTGGATTGGATTATTATACACATACAGCATTTGAATTAATGATGGATAACCCTAACTATGATGGTGCCATTACAACTCTTTGTGGTGGTGGCCGTTATAATGGTTTATTAGAATTACTAGATGGTCCAAGTGAAACAGGTATTGGTTTTGCGCTAAGTATAGAACGATTATTGCTTGCACTTGAAGAAGAAGGTATCGAATTAGATATTGAAGAAAACTTAGATTTATTCATTGTTACAATGGGTGATCAAGCAGATCGATATGCTGTGAAGTTATTAAATCATTTGAGACATAATGGTATTAAAGCAGATAAAGACTACTTACAGCGTAAAATTAAAGGACAAATGAAACAAGCAGACCGTTTAGGTGCCAAGTTTACAATCGTTATTGGTGATCAAGAATTAGAAAATAATAAAATCGATGTTAAAAATATGACAACTGGTGAATCTGAAACAATTGAATTGGACGCATTAGTCGAATATTTTAAGAAGTAGAGAGGGCGTTAAAATATGAGTAAGAGAACAACTTATTGTGGATTAGTTACTGAAGCATTTTTAGGACAAGAAATTACATTAAAAGGATGGGTTAACAATCGTCGTGACCTAGGTGGATTGATTTTCGTCGATTTAAGAGATAGAGAAGGAATTGTACAAGTCGTGTTTAATCCTGCATTTTCAGAAGAGGCATTGAAAATTGCTGAAACAGTACGTTCTGAATATGTTGTAGAAGTTCAAGGTACAGTTACGAAGCGTGACCCTGAAACAGTTAACCCTAAAATTAAAACTGGCCAAGTTGAAGTACAAGTTACAAATATTAAAGTGATTAATAAATCTGAGACACCACCATTTTCTATAAATGAAGAAAATGTTAACGTTGATGAAAATATTCGATTAAAATACCGTTATTTAGATTTACGTCGTCAAGAGTTAGCGCAAACATTTAAAATGAGACATCAAATTACTCGTTCTATTCGTCAATATTTGGATGAAGAAGGGTTCTTTGACATCGAAACACCAGTACTAACGAAGTCAACACCTGAGGGTGCACGTGATTATTTAGTACCATCTCGTGTCCATGATGGTGAATTTTATGCATTACCACAATCGCCACAATTATTTAAGCAATTATTGATGATTAGCGGATTTGACAAATACTACCAAATCGTAAAATGCTTCCGAGACGAAGATTTACGTGCAGATCGTCAACCTGAATTCACACAAGTCGATATTGAAATGAGTTTTGTAGATCAAGAAGATGTGATGCAAATGGGTGAAGAAATGCTTAAAAAAGTGGTTAAAGAAGTTAAAGACGTTGAAATTAATGACGCGTTCCCACGCATGACATATAAAGAAGCGATGCGTCGCTATGGTTCTGATAAACCAGATACGCGTTTTGAAATGGAATTAATTGACGTTTCTCAATTAGGACGTGATATGGACTTTAAAGTATTTAAAGATACTGTTGAAAATGATGGTGAAATTAAAGCAATTGTCGCTAAAGGTGCAGCTGAACAATATACTCGTAAAGATATGGATGCTTTAACAGAATTTGTAAACATCTATGGTGCTAAAGGATTAGCGTGGGTTAAAGTTGTGGAAGATGGTTTGACAGGTCCAATTGGACGTTTCTTTGAAACAGAAAATGTTGAAACATTACTTACATTAACTGGTGCTGAAGCTGGTGACTTAGTAATGTTCGTTGCAGACAAACCAAATGTCGTTGCACAAAGTTTAGGTGCATTACGTGTCAAATTAGCTAAAGAATTAGGTTTAATCGATGAAACAAAATTAAACTTCTTATGGGTGACAGATTGGCCATTATTAGAATATGATGAAGATGCGAAACGTTACGTTGCAGCACATCATCCGTTTACATCTCCAAAAGAAGCTGATATTGCTAAGCTTGGCACTGCGCCAGAAGAAGCTGAGGCAAATGCTTATGACATAGTATTAAATGGTTATGAATTAGGTGGCGGTTCAATCAGAATTCATGACGGTGAGTTACAAGAAAAAATGTTCGAAGTTCTTGGATTTACGAAAGAACAAGCACAGGAACAATTCGGCTTCTTACTAGATGCATTTAAATATGGTGCACCACCTCATGGCGGTATTGCATTAGGATTAGACCGATTAGTCATGTTATTGACTAATAGAACAAACTTGAGAGATACAATTGCATTCCCTAAAACAGCATCTGCTACATGTTTATTAACGAATGCGCCTGGTGAAGTTTCTGATAAACAATTAGAAGAACTTTCTTTGCGAATTCGTCACTAAATTTTAAAAATCAATAAACTTTGGATTGTTATAATTTCATTAATTTTAATTATGTGGTAATATAACATCATAAGATAGTCATCTGAGTTGTTCGTAAGTTTGCTTTTTAATTTGGGCCTAACACTCTTTGATCAAGGGAGCCCAATGGGTTTTCTTGCAGCGTACACGCCTTATATGAAGGACGTACAAAACAAGAAACAGGGCACCCACCTGTATATAACAGGCCGAATGATCAAGCTATTATAACTACGGCAATACGGACTCTATCGATACGCAAGACTTTGTCTTGCGTATTTTTATGCTTTTCTTTAAGTTTTTAATAAAGAATTAGTTGGGTTTAATAGCGCTTAAAAAATGTTTCCTCGTTGAATTTTGGAAAAATAATCAAAGCAATAATGCTAAACATAAAATTTTAAGTTACTATGTACTTATGTATAAATCAGTGAAAGAGGTAAAATAATGAAACATCAATTTTCAAGAAATGAACTAGCGATTGGACAACAAGGTTTAGATTTATTGAAGCAACAAACTGTTGTCATACTTGGCGTTGGAGGTGTTGGTTCATTTGCTGCTGAAGCATTAGCAAGAACGAATATTGGTCATATTATATTAATAGATAAAGATGATGTTGATATTACAAATGTGAACAGACAATTACACGCTTTAACTACAACTGTAGGACAAAGTAAAGTTTCTTTGATGGAAGAACGTATTAAATTAATTAATCCAGATTGTAAAGTCACGCCTTTACATATGTTTTATACAGAAGAGACATATGAAGAAATTTTCGATAATTACGATATTGATTATTTTGTAGATGCAAGTGATACAATAATGTACAAAGTACACTTAATGAAAGAGTGTCTTGACCGGGAGATTAAAGTGATTTCCAGTATGGGTGCTGCAAATAAAACAGATCCAACACGTTTTACAATTTCAGATATCTCTAAAACACATACCGATCCAATGGCCAAAATTATTCGTCAAAAATTGAAAAAACTAGGAATTCGTAAAGGGATTCCAGTTGTATTTTCAGATGAAAGTCCAATTGTCATAAGAGAAGATGTAAAAGATATTGTTGGAGATAAAAATGCTATCAATCGAAAAGGACAAATGCCACCTTCATCAAATGCCTTTGTGCCAAGTGTTGTTGGATTAATTTGTGCAAGTTATGTGGTGAATGACGTGTTAAAAGATATTCCAGTTCGTCGCATTAAAGACAAAGGGCAATAATTAATTTTGAAAGTCATAATTTTCAACGTAAGGCATGTGTAACCACACCATAAAACTAAAACTGACTAGTTCGCAAGCATAGTAGAATATGCCTCGTGTACTAGTCAGTTTTGATTTGATTATAGCTAAAATATCAAAGGTAATCGATTTAATCTTATTTTTACGGTCTTTGTTTAAGTAAGTTGTTATATATTTCTTTGAGTTGTTGTTCACTTTTAGATGTCGTTTTTGGTTCATAATAAATTTTGTTTTTAAGTTTATCAGGTAAATATTGCTGTGAAACATAGCCATTAACATATTGGTGTGGATATTTGTAACCAATAGATCGGCCTAGATCTTTAGCACCTTGATAATGTCCATCTTTTAAATGGTTTGGAATTTGGCCCACATGACCGTTTCTAATATCGGACAATGCACTATCAATGGCACTCATTGCTGAATTTGACTTAGGTGATAAGCATAGTTCGATTACTGCTTGGCTTAGTGGGATTCTAGCTTCTGGTAAACCTAGACGTTCTGCTGATTCAATAGCAGCAAGTGTTCTCTGACCAGCATTAGGTGAGGCTAAGCCTATATCCTCATAGCTAATTACAAGTAATCGTCGAACTATTGTAGGTAAATCTCCAGCTTCAATTAATCGTGCTAAATAATGTAAAGCGGCATTGACGTCACTACCACGGATGGATTTTTGGAAAGCGCTCATAACATCGTAATGCATGTCACCATCCTTATCACTTACAAATGCACCTTTTTGTAAACAGTCTTTAGCATCTTGCAATGTAACATGTCGATAACCGTCCTTGTCATTATCTGCGCTTAATACAGCTAATTCCAATGCATTTAGCGCACTACGAACATCACCTTGACTTTGTGTAGAAAAGTAGGTCATGGCATCTTCATCAATTTTGGGTTGATATGTTTTCAAACCATTCTCTTCATCTTCTATTGCACGAGTTAACGCTTGGCGCACATCTTCGTCATTTAAAGGATATAATTCAAAAATTTGCGCTCTTGAACGAATCGCTGGATTGATAGCATGATAAGGATTTGAAGTTGTAGCACCGATCAAGACGATTTTGCCATTTTCTAAATGAGGTAATAAAAAATCTTGTTTGGCTTTATCTAGTCGATGGATTTCATCTAATAACAAGATAACTTGACCAGACATTTTAGCTTCTTCAACAACAAGTTGCATATCTTTTTTAGTGTTAGTTACAGCATTCAATTGTCTGAATTTATATTGCGTACTGCCCGAAATTGCTTTGGCTATACTTGTTTTGCCTATACCAGGTGGACCATAAAAAATCATTGAAGTTAATTTTTTTGTGTCAACCATTCTTCTGATAATGCCTCTTGGTCCAACTAAATGTTGTTGGGAAATGATTTCATCTATATTTTT
>NZ_KV830972.1:380661-594133 GCF_001836945.1 Staphylococcus sp. HMSC062H10 | reverse complement strand
TTTTTGGGCGCATTCTCGATGCTAATGGTTCTGTACTCACATTTGTCACACCTTTCTTATACTATCTTAACTCAAAAAATGCTAAAATGGGAATATCAATATTCGAATTAAGTGAGGTTATACAATGAAAATTTCTACTAAAGGGAGATATGGACTTACATTGATGATTTCTCTTGCTAAAAAAGAGGGGCAAGGATGTATATCATTAAAGTCAATTGCTGAAGAAAATAATTTGAGTGATTTATATTTAGAACAGCTTGTAGGTCCTTTAAGAAATGCGGGGTTAATTCGAAGTGTACGCGGTGCTAAAGGTGGATACCAATTAAGAGTGCCAGCGGAAGAAATCTCAGCAGGGGATATTATAAGACTGTTAGAAGGTCCAATTACATTTGTTGAAAGTATTGAATCAGAACCACCTGCGCAAAAACAACTATGGATTCGCATGAGAGATGCAGTGAGAGATGTTTTAGATAATACAACATTGAAATATTTAGCGGAATATGTAGATACAAGTGAAGATTTAGACGGATACATGTTTTATATTTAATTGTATAAATACTATACTATAACATAAAAACTTCATATTATAATGTTTAGTGAACCTCCTTTGTGGTATATAAATATATACATCTAAGGAGGTTTCACTATGGCAGACGAAAGTAAGTTCGATCAATTTAAAGGCAATGTTAAAGAAACAGTAGGTAACGTTACTGATAACAAAGAATTAGAAAAAGAAGGTCAGCAAGATAAAGCGACTGGTAAAGCAAAAGAAGTTGTTGAAAATGCTAAAAATAAAATAACTGATGCAATTGATAAACTTAAAAAATAAGATCAATTAAACTAATCAAATATAAGAGGAGCGATTAATATGAGTTTTATGGACAAAGCAAAAGACGCAGTAGAAAAATTTAAAAATAGCGATAATGAACAAGTTAAAAATGTAAAAGATAAGATAAATGAATATACAGGATCGAATAACGAAGAGAAAAAAGAAAATGAAGATAAAGAGAAATAAATTTCTTTAAATTTTGGATATGCTTTTCAATATTTTGAAAGCGCCCCATCAAATAAACACTTACACAGTGTAAAGTTGAAGGGGTGCTTTCATATTTGCATTAGAATTTTAAGTGAATTTGAATCATTCCTAAAATAAATGATTGATCAATACGGACATCTTTCATTTAAAATGCTGTTACTGTTTATTTTTATTTATATTATGGATACATACTTTCACTTAGTTTATTTATGACACTATAAAGTGTTTTTTTCATTTATCTGATTTATAACATTCTTGAACCGACGATAAGAGTCTAATTGCATATCTTTATCATAAATATAACTTATTGCCATAATTTCGTTGACTTCACCATAAGTTTCCATAAAATCTTGAATTTTTTGTTGAATAGTATTTTCTGAACCTATTAATGATATTTTCTGTCTTTCCATAGCCATCGCATATTCTCTCGGCGTTAATATATTTTGTAGTTCATGTGTTGGCGGTTGAACGGGCTGCATTCTGCCACGAGTGATACTAACCATTACTTGTGCCATAGATGAAGCTAAATATTGTGCTTCGTCATCATTTTCAGCAACGATTGTATTTAAACATACAATAACATAAGGTTCGTCTAATACATCAGAAGGTTCAAATAACGTTTTGTAGATTTCGATAGCTTCTTTCATTTGTTGAGGTGCAAAATGTCCAGCGAACACATATGGAAGCCCTTTGCGTGCAGCTAGATGTGCAGAATCTGTTGAAGAACCAAGAATGTATAAAGGCACATTTTTACCTACTGCTGGATAAGCACGAACATATGCTTGTTGGTGAGCGGGGCCGAAATATTGTTGTAATAATGAAACTTCTTCCGGAAATTTATAAACACCATCATGTTGATCTCGTCTTAATGCACTTGCGGTCATCATATCTGTTCCAGGTGCACGTCCTAATCCTAAATCGACACGATTTGGAAATAATGTTGCCATCGTGCCAAATTGTTCCGCAACGATTAATGGAGCATGGTTAGGTAACATGATTCCTCCAGAACCTACACGTATGTGTTTCGTATGTTCTAACGTATGTTGAATTAATAAAGCAGTTGCTGAACTTACTAGATTGGCAGCGTTATGGTGTTCAGCAATCCAATATCTTTCATATGATAATTCATCTAAATGTTGTGCGAGCTTAACCATATCATTAATTGCTGTTCGTTCATCGTCACCTTCTCGAATAGGGACAAGGTTTAATGCTGAATATTTAATCGCCATTTTTGTATCGTCCTTCCTTTTTTATGATATAAGAAGTATACCAATCGAATAACGAGATAAATATTAAATTGCTCATAACCAAAATAATAGTACATTACATTTTACAAATGAAAAAATATCTGCAAATACTAAAATTTATAAAAAAGACAAGAATAAAGCGATAAACTTAAAAAAGCCTATCGAAAAGCATGTGTAGAAAATGGTAAAATATAATTAAAAACATTATAAATAAAGTTAAACAGAAAAGTAGAAAAATAGTATGTAAGGTGCTATTATTGGAACATTGATAAAATTGTGAGGAGTGTCCAAACATGGAAATTTATGCAGATTATGCTGCGACCACACCAGTAAAACCTGAAGTAGTAGATGCGATGATGACGATTTACAATTCGCATTATGGAAATCCATCATCAATACATGCTAAGGGAAGAGATGCGCGTAAATATTTAGATGAGTCAAGACGTCAAATTGCACAATTACTTGGTGCAGATACACATGAAATTATATTTACGAGTGGTGCAACAGAATCGAATAATACGGCAATTAAAGGCATAGTAAAAGCAAATGAACAATTGGGTAATCACATTATCACATCGAAGATTGAACATCATTCTGTGTTACATGTTTTTGAACAATTAGAGCGAGAAGGTTTTGATGTAACATATCTAGATGTTGATGATACAGGTGCTATTGATTTAGATCAACTTGAAGAAACAATTACAGATAAGACGATTTTAGTATCTATTATGTTTGTAAATAATGAAGTTGGCACAGTGCAACAAATTTATGATATTCAAGATATTATTGCTGAGACAAATGCATATTTCCATGTTGATGCGGTTCAAGCAATTGGACATCTTGATGTTAAGTTTGACGAATTTGAGATCGATGCAATGAGTATTACTGCTCATAAGTTTGGCGGACCAAAAGGTGTCGGTGCATTATTAGTTAAAGACCATGTCACATTAGATTATCCTCAACTTGGCGGTGAACAAGAATTGAAACGCCGTGCAGGAACTGAAAATCTTGCACAAATTGTCGGGATGGCTAAAGCATTACAATTAGCAGAAAAGAATCGAGACGATAACAATATTCATTTAATGAATATAAAAGAACAATTTTTAGTTAAATTACAAGAAAGAGCGATTCCATTTGAATTAAATGGTTCAATGACGGATGCTACAGGCCATATTGTAAATCTATATTTTCCGTTTGTTGAAGTTGAAACGATGTTAACATTGTTGGATATGGCACAAATCTATGTGTCGTCTGGATCTGCATGTACAGCAGGCTCTACACAACCGTCGCATGTTTTAGATGCAATGTTCGAAGATGAAGAGCGATCAAATCATTCGATTCGATTTAGTTTTAACGAATTGACTACTGAAAATGAAATTAATGCAATTGTCGCTGAAATTCATAAAATATATTTTAAATTTAAGGAGGAGTCATAATTGTCAAATAAAGATATACGTGTTGTCGTTGGTATGTCAGGCGGTGTAGATAGTTCTGTAACAGCCCACGTCTTAAAAGAACAAGGTTATGATGTCATTGGCATATTTATGAAAAACTGGGATGACACTGACGAAAATGGCGTATGTACTGCAACTGAAGATTACAACGATGTTATTGAAGTGTGTAATCAAATTGGCATTCCATATTACGCTGTTAATTTTGAAAAAGAATATTGGGATAAAGTCTTTACGTATTTCTTAGATGAATATAAAAAAGGTCGTACTCCAAACCCAGACGTTATGTGTAATAAAGAAATTAAGTTTAAAGCCTTTTTAGATCATGCGATGAATTTAGGTGCAGATTATGTAGCAACAGGACATTACGCACGCATACATCGTCATGAAGATGGTCATGTTGAAATGTTACGTGGTGTAGATAATAATAAAGATCAAACATACTTCTTGAATCAATTATCTCAACAACAACTTTCAAAAGTAATGTTCCCAATTGGTGACATCGAAAAGAGTGAAGTGCGTCGAATTGCTGAAGAACAAGGACTTGTTACTGCTAAGAAAAAAGATTCTACAGGCATTTGTTTTATCGGCGAAAAAAACTTTAAAACATTTTTATCTCAATATTTACCTGCGCAACCGGGTGATATGATAACACTTGATGGTAAGAAAATGGGTAAACATAGTGGGTTGATGTATTACACAATAGGACAAAGACATGGTTTAGGTATAGGTGGAGATGGCGATCCTTGGTTTGTTGTCGGTAAAAATCTAAAAGATAATGTTTTATATGTAGAACAAGGATTCCATCACAATGCATTATACAGTGATTACTTAATTGCTTCAGACTATTCATTTGTAAATCCAGAAGATAATGACTTAGATCAAGATTTTGAATGTACAGCTAAATTTAGATATCGCCAAAAAGATACGAAAGTTTTTGTGAAACGTGAAAACGACCATGCACTACGTGTTACTTTTGATGAGCCAGTAAGAGCAATCACACCTGGACAAGCAGTTGTTTTTTATCAAGGTGATGTGTGTCTTGGTGGTGCAACAATTGACGATGTGTTCAAAAATGAAGGTCAATTAAATTATGTTGTATAAACAATGGCAACAATAAATTACTTATTTGAAATTTCAGCGTTGGAAATGACGAAAGACAGTTTTTGATGAGAATAATTCATGATGATAGAGTCTGGGACATCACAATGTCCTAGGCTCTACAATGTTATATTGGCGGGGCGCCAACACAGAGAAATTGGAACCCAAATTTCAACAGGCAATGGAAGTTAGGGACGGGGTCCAACACAGAAGCTGACGGAAAGTCAGATTTCAATAATGTGCAAGTTGGGGATGGGCCCCAACACAGAGAAATTCGTAAAAAAATTCAACAAGCAATGCAAGTTGGCGGGGCCCCAACATAGAGAAATTGGAACCCAAATTTCAACAGGCAATGCAAGTTGGCGGGGCCCCAACATAGAGAAATTGGAACCCCAATTTCAACAGGCAATGCAAGTTGGGGACAACGAAATTAATTTTGTAAAAATATCATTTCTGTCTCACCCCTATGCATGAGTCTAATTATGTATTCCTATTTTAAGTACATAATAGTGGTGGCTAATGTGGAAGAACCATTACATAATAAACCGTTAATGGTTCTTTAGCATTTCCATTCCATTCCCGCTTTTTCATGAATGAAGATGATATTAGATTATATTTTATTCGTTGTTAAGTGATTCGAGACATACAATTTATCAAGATGTTATAATTGATGAGAAATGAGGTTCGTAAATGATAGATCAACAAACAATTTATCAATACATACAAAATGGAAAAATAGAAGAAGCGTTACAAGCATTGTTCGGAAATATCGAAGAAGATCCTACAATTATTGAAAATTATATTAATGCCGGTATCGTACTTGCTGATGCGAATGAGATTGAAAAGGCAGAGCGTTTTTTCCAAAAAGCTTTAACAATAGATCCGAAGAATGGCGTCGTATTTTATAATCTAGCAAATGTATATTATAATCAGCAACGTTATCAAGAATCTATTAAATTATATCAACAAGCATTACAAACAGAGATTGAACAAGTTGATTGTAATTATATGATCGGTATGGCGTTTAATCAGTTAGAATCATTTAAGCTGGCATTGCCGTATTTAATGACTGCTGCGGAACTAGATAAAGACAAAGATGCAGAAGTTCAATTTCAATATGGTCTTGTATTATGTCAATTAGAGATGTTTAATGAAGCCATAACTCAACTTAAACATGTATTAATGATTGATAAAAATCATGTTGATGCAAGATACAATTTAGGTTTAGCGTTATTTATGAAAAATGAAGATATTGATGAAGCCATAACTCATTTTAAAGAAGCTGTGACTATCGACCCTAAACACTTATTAAGTCAGCATGCGCTGAAAACATTCACTAAAATGAAAGAGGAGGAGTAACATGTCAGACCCTACACTATTTGATTATTCAATGATCAAAGGTACTGTTGAAGCGATATTGTTTCAAAACAGTGATAATTTTTATACAGTGCTTAAAGTAGATACTATTGAAACAAATGAAGACTTTGATACAATGCCAACTGTTGTAGGGTTTCTTCCGAATATTGTTGAAGGCGATGTCTACACATTTAAAGGGCAAGTTGTTGATCATCCACGTTATGGTAAACAATTAAAAGCAGAGACTTTTGAAAAAGAAATGCCACAAACGAAAGAAGCAATTATAAGTTATTTATCAAGTGATTTGTTTAAAGGTGTAGGTAAAAAGACAGCTCAAAATATTGTTAATACATTAGGTGACAATGCGATAAATGATATATTAGATGACCATTCAGTGCTAGAAAAAGTTTCGGGATTATCTAAAAAGAAACAGAAACAAATTGCAGAACAAATTTCAGCAAATCAAGAATCTGAAAAAATAATGATTCGTTTACATGATTTAGGGTTTGGTCCTAAACTTTCAATGGCAATTTATCAGTTTTATCTCGGTGATACACTGACTATTTTAGATCGAAATCCATATCAATTGATTTATGATATTAAAGGTATTGGTTTTAATAAAGCAGATCAACTTGCTAGAAATATTGGTATCGCTTATAACGATAATGAACGATTAAAAGCTGCGTTGCTCTATACGTTAGAAGAAGAATGTATTAAACAGGGACATACATATTTGCCTATCAATGTTGTTATAGACTTAACAGTTGATGTATTAAATTATCAAGATGAAGAGGTCATTGAACCTGAAAAATTAGACGAAATGTTGCAATACTTAAATGAGGAAAAACGACTAATTATTGACAATGAACAAGTTGCAATTCCAAGTTTGTATTATTCTGAAATCAAAAGTGTTCAAAACTTATTCAGAATAAAGACGCATACAAATAAACTTACGGAAATTGAACAGTCAGATTTACAAATGCATATTGGTGAAATAGAAGATACGAATCAAGTGAACTATGCAGCTTCACAAAAAGAAGCTTTGCAAACGGCTATCAATTCTAAGGTGATGCTATTAACCGGTGGACCGGGAACAGGAAAGACGACAGTAATTAAAGGCATTGTAGAATTATATGCTGAGATTCATGGCTTATCATTAGATTATGATGATTATGTTAATGATGATTATCCAGTTGTATTAGCAGCGCCAACAGGAAGAGCGTCCAAGAGACTACAAGAGTCAACTGGATTAGAAGCTATGACGATTCATCGTTTAATAGGTTGGAATCAAGACACAAAGCCAGAGGATATATTAGAAAATGAAATAAACGCACGACTCATAATCATTGATGAGATGTCTATGGTAGATACTTGGTTGTTCCACCAATTTTTAAGTGCAGTTCCTTTAGATGCACAATTGATATTTGTAGGTGATGAGGACCAATTGCCTTCTGTAGGTCCTGGTCAAGTATTTAAAGATTTAATTGAATCGAAAGCTATACCACGAGTTAATCTGACTGAAGTATATCGTCAACAAGATGGTTCAAGCATTATAGAATTAGCACATCGAATGAAGTTGGGTCAGAAAATTGATATTACACAGCGTTTTCATGATAGAAGTTTTATTAACTGTCAGGCAAACCAAATACCAACAGTTGTTGAGAAGGTAGTTACTAGTGCTGTTAATAAAGGGTATACTATGGCTGATATTCAAGTGCTTGCACCAATGTATAAAGGAAATGCCGGTATTAAACGTTTAAATCAAGTTTTACAAGATATTTTAAACCCTAAAAAGAAAGACACACGAGAAATTGAGTTTGGTGATGTAGTTTTTAGAAAAGGTGACAAAGTATTACAACTTGTTAATAGGCCAAATGATAACATATTCAATGGTGACATAGGAGTTATTGTTGGTATTTTTTGGGCGAAAGAAAATGCTCTTAATAAAGATGTACTTGTTGTGGATTTTGAAGGTAATGAAATTACATTTACGAAACAAGATATGATGGAATTAACGCATGCATATTGTACATCAATCCATAAATCACAAGGTTCAGAATTTCCTATTGTTATCATGCCAATTGTTAAACAGTATTTTAGAATGTTACAAAGACCGATATTATATACTGGTTTAACTAGAGCGAAAACGAGTTTAGTTTTACTTGGTGATCCAGAAGCATTTGATATTGGATTAAAAACAAATGGTCAAGCGCGTTTAACACAATTATGTACATTGTTGAAAAATTATTTTAATTCAGAAGATGAAGAAATACTGGAAAATACAGCAACTAATGATACAGGAGCTTCACAAACGACAATAAATGATCAAGTAGAAGCGCCAATTTCATCGAATGATAGTGAAGAAGTTACGTCTGATTCAATAAAAACAGATACAAATGTATTAACGGAAGCTACAATGTTTAAAATTGATCCAATGATTAATATGGGAGAAATCACGCCGTATGACTTTATAGAACGTTGACAACAAGCGTAAATGTAACTAAAATAGAATTAAATTCGTATAAAGATGAGTAGTTAATGATTTGTTTATCAGAGATGTACTGGTTGGTGAAAAGTACAACAAACATTAGTGAACGCTACTTTATGCACAACTGTATAGTCGATTTAAAGTGATAAATGTGTTGAATTGCATTTATAACTAGGGTGGTACCGCGATAACGTTCGTCCCTTTTGAGGATGGGCGTTTTTTATTTTTTAATAATTAAAAATGATATTGATTTATACTAGTTTTTCAAATCGACTATCTGTGTCATCAATTTTTATGGAATGGTAATTTAAAAACAGTAAATAGGATGTGTAAATGATGAAAAAGTTAAAAGCGAGTGAAATTAGACAAAAATATCTAGATTTCTTTGTTGAAAAAGGACATATGGTTGAACCTTCTGCACCATTAGTGCCAATTGATGATGATACCTTATTATGGATTAATTCAGGTGTAGCAACATTAAAGAAATATTTTGATGGACGTGAAACACCTAAAAAGCCAAGAATTGTAAACTCTCAAAAAGCTATTCGTACAAATGATATTGAAAATGTTGGTTTCACAGCGCGTCACCATACATTCTTTGAAATGTTAGGTAACTTCTCAATTGGTGATTACTTTAAACAAGAAGCGATTGAATTTGCTTGGGAATTTTTAACGAGTGATAAATGGATGGGTATGGAGCCAGATAAATTGTACGTTACGATTCATCCGGAAGATATGGAAGCATACAACATTTGGCATAAAGATATTGGGCTTGAAGAAAGTCGTATTATTCGCATTGAAGGTAACTTCTGGGATATTGGTGAAGGACCTTCAGGACCGAACACTGAGATTTTCTATGATCGCGGAGAAGCATATGGACAAGACGATCCGGCAGAAGAAATGTATCCAGGTGGAGAAAATGAACGCTATCTTGAAGTGTGGAATTTAGTGTTTAGTGAATTCAATCATAATAAAGATCATAGTTACACACCATTACCTAATAAAAATATTGATACCGGCATGGGGCTTGAGCGTATGGCCTCAGTTTCTCAAAATGTACGTACTAACTATGAAACAGATTTATTTATGCCTATAATGAATGAAATCGAAAAAGTATCAGGTAAACAATATTTAGTAAACAACGAACAAGATGTGGCATTTAAAGTAATTGCTGACCACATTCGTACGATTGCATTTGCAATTTCTGATGGTGCATTACCTGCCAATGAAGGTAGAGGATATGTATTACGTCGATTGTTACGTCGTGCCGTTCGTTTTAGTCAAACGTTAGGAATCAATGAGCCATTTATGTACAAACTTGTTGATATTGTTGCAGATATTATGGAACCATATTATCCAAATGTTAAGGAAAAAGCAGATTTCATTAAGCGTGTTATAAAATCTGAAGAAGAACGATTCCGTGAAACATTAGAAGATGGTTTAGCGATTTTAAATGAATTAATTAAAAAAGCTAAAGCGACAACAAATGAAATTAATGGGAAAGATGCATTTAAATTGTATGATACGTACGGGTTCCCAATTGAATTAACTGAAGAAATAGCAGTGCAAGCAGGATTGAAAGTTGATATGACAACATTCGAGTCAGAAATGCAACAACAACGTGATCGTGCACGTCAAGCACGTCAAAATTCTCAATCAATGCAAGTTCAAAGTGAAGTATTGAAAAATATTACATCTGCAAGTACTTTTGTTGGTTATGATACTGCGACAGCTCAAACAACACTAACACACTTGATATATAATGGTGAAGAAGTTTCACAAGTTGAAGCGGGTGAAACAGTATACTTCATGTTAACGGAAACACCATTTTATGCAGTCAGTGGTGGACAAGTTGCGGATACAGGTATTGTTTATAATGACAATTTTGAAATTGCTGTTAG
The DNA here is from genome assembly GCF_001836945.1 of Staphylococcus sp. HMSC062H10. Taxonomy (NCBI): domain Bacteria; kingdom Bacillati; phylum Bacillota; class Bacilli; order Caryophanales; family Staphylococcaceae; genus Staphylococcus; species Staphylococcus sp. HMSC062H10. The sequence continues at coordinate 583,553 of NZ_KV830972.1, read as the reverse complement.
TGAAGTAACCAAAGCACCAAATGGTCAAAACTTGCATAAAGGAGTAGTACAATTTGGCCAAGTAAATGTTGGCGCTACAGTGTCTGCTGAAGTGAACCAAAATGATCGACGTGACATTCAAAAGAACCATAGTGCAACACATTTATTACATGCAGCGTTGAAATCAGTACTGGGTGATCATGTTAACCAAGCTGGTTCACTAGTAGAAGCAGATCGTTTACGTTTTGATTTCTCTCATTTTGGTCCAATGACTAATGATGAAATTGATCAAGTTGAACGCTTAGTAAATGAAGAGATTTGGAAAGGTATTGACGTTAACATTCAAGAAATGGATATTGCTTCAGCTAAAGAAATGGGCGCAATGGCTTTATTCGGTGAAAAATATGGTGATGTTGTGCGTGTAGTAAATATGGCACCATTTTCAATTGAATTATGTGGTGGTATTCATGTCCGCAATACTTCTGAAATTGGCTTATTCAAAATAGTAAGTGAGTCAGGTACAGGAGCTGGTGTGCGTCGTATTGAAGCATTAACAGGTAAAGCAGCTTTCTTATATTTAGAAGATATTCAAGAGAAATTTAATACGATGAAATCACAGCTGAAAGTGAAATCTAATGATCAAGTAGTTGATAAGTTAACACAATTACAAGATGAAGAAAAAGCATTATTAAAACAATTAGAGCAACGTGACAAAGAAATTACATCACTTAAAATGGGTAATATTGAAGATCAAGTTGAAGAAATCAATGGCTATAAAGTATTGGTTACTGAAGTGGATGTACCAAATGCGAAAGCAATTCGCTCGACAATGGACGATTTTAAATCTAAACTACAAGATACAATTATCATTCTTGCAAGTAATGTTGATGATAAAGTATCGATGGTTGCAACTGTCCCTAAATCTTTAACAAATAACGTTAAAGCCGGTGATCTTATCAAACAAATGGCACCAATCGTTGGTGGTAAAGGTGGCGGTCGTCCAGATATGGCTCAAGGTGGCGGTACACAACCTGAAAATATCTCAAAATCATTAAGCTTTATTAAAGATTACATTAAAAATCTATAATTTAAAGCCATAATATTGTATGATGATAGTGAGTTATATTTGTAATTAAAGGAGTGTCGCAAATGGAAAACTTTGATAAAACAATGAAATTCGACTATGAAGAACTTCCAACACAAGATGTAAGAGATGTTTTAAATAATGTTTATCGAACATTAGATGAACGAGGATATAATGCCGTAAACCAAATTGTAGGTTATTTATTATCAGGTGACCCTGCGTATATTCCACGCCAAAATGAAGCAAGAAATCAAATTCGTCATATTGATAGAGATGTTATTATGGAAGAGCTTGTTTCTTACTATTTAAAAGAGCAAAATAAATAATTTATGTTACAACATAAAATTTTAGGACTCGATGTCGGTAGTAGAACGGTAGGAATTGCAATTAGTGATATAATGGGTTGGACGGCACAAGGATTAGACACACTCCGAATCAATGAAGAAAATAATGAATTAGGTATTGACCAATTAGTAGACATTATTAAAAAACATAATGTGGGTACAGTCGTAATAGGACTACCTAAAAACATGAATAATTCAATAGGGTTTCGAGGCGAAGCTTCGTTAACATATAAAGAAAAATTATTAGAAGCTTATCCTTCTATTGAGATTGTGATGTGGGATGAAAGATTAAGCACAATGGCTGCTGAACGATCATTATTAGAAGCAGATGTTTCAAGACAAAAAAGAAAACAAGTGATTGATAAAATGGCAGCAGTATTTATTTTACAAGGCTATTTAGATTCACTACATTAAAAGGAGATTTTACTATGACTGAACATAATCATGATTCACAACTAGAAATTAATAACGAAGAAGAATTATTAACTTTATTCGATGAAGAGGGAAATGAAGTTTTATACCGAAAAGTTTTAGAATTTTATCATCCTGAATTCAAAAAAGAGTATGTTATCTTAGCTGAAGAAGGTGCTCAATCAGATGAAGATGATATGATTGAGCTTGTACCAATGATCAATGAACCAGATGAGTCAGGTGACGGTGGTAAGTTAGTACCAATCGAAACTGATGAAGAATGGGACATGATTGAAGAAGTTGTAAATACTGAAATGGAAGAATAATTAAAAAGATTATACTCTTGCTAACCTTAAGATGGGGAGGCAAGAGTATTTTTTTAGGTCAAGCAATGTATAAATAATTAACGCTTATAATTTTATTGAAAATATGGTAAAATATCTAAAGTTAAATTTTATATGAATGATTCGCTTCTATAAATAAAATAGCTTTGCGTCTAACACGAAATCAGTCATTTAATTGGTTGGCAAAATTATAATCAATTGTGAAGGCTGATTTATTTTATTGTCATAATCATATTGACTTATTTTACATAAAGGAAGTTTAAAACATGGATGACCTAAATAAAAAATATTTAATAGATTTACATCAACATCAAAATAGTTCAATCGAAGTTTTGCGTGAATTTGCCGAAGTAAATGAAGTACCAATCGTAGATCGTTTGACTTTAGATTTAATTAAGCAATTAATTCGTATGAATAATGTTAAAAATATTTTAGAAATTGGGACAGCAATCGGCTATAGTTCTATGCAATTCGCTTCTATATCTGATGACATTCATGTCACAACGATAGAGCGTAATGAAACGATGATTCAATATGCTAAACAAAATTTAGCTACTTATCATTTTGAAAACCAGGTTCGAATTATTGAAGGTAATGCTTTAGAGCAATTTGAAAATGTAAATGACAAAGTTTATGATATGATATTTATTGATGCAGCAAAAGCGCAATCAAAGAAATTTTTTGAAATATATACACCACTTTTAAAGCACCAAGGTCTCGTAATTACTGATAATGTTTTATATCACGGTTTTGTATCGGATATTGGGATTGTTAGATCGAGAAATGTAAGACAAATGGTTAAAAAGGTTCAAGATTATAATGAGTGGTTAATAAAGCAACCAGGATATACAACGAATTTTTTAAATATAGACGATGGATTAGCGATTTCAATTAAAGGAGAATGACTATGACAGAATTACTTGTCACACCCAAGTCATTAAGCCATATGGAAACACTTATTGATTTAGGTGCAGATGCTTTTGTAATTGGCGAGCAAAAGTTTGGTTTAAGACTTCCAGGGGAATTCAATAGACAACAAATGACAGAGGCTGTCGCATTAGCTCACAAAAACGATAAAAAAGTATATGCGGCGGTGAATGGATTATTTCATAATTATCATTTAGATGCTGTAGAAGATTATATTAATTTTTTACATGAAATACGAGTTGACAGAATTATTTTCGGGGATCCAGCAGTAGTAATGTATGTGAAGGCGCAAGAGAATCCAATACCACTTCATTGGAATGCAGAGACGTTAGTAACTAATCATTTTCAATGTAATTACTGGGGTAAAAGAGGCGCATCAAGAGCTGTCTTAGCACGTGAGCTGAATTTGGATGAAATTATTAATATAAAAGAAAATTCAAATGTGGAAATTGAGGTGCAAGTTCAAGGAATGACTTGTATGTTCCAATCAAAGCGTATGCTACTAGGCAATTATTATACGTTCCAAGATCGCCAAATGAAAATTGAACGTCGCAATGATGAACAATCTTTATTACTTTATGATGAAGAAAGACAAAATAATTACCCAGTTTACGAAGATTACAATGGTACGCACATTATGTCACCAAACGACATTTGTTTAATTGAAGAATTAGCACCATTTTTTGAGGCGGGAATAGATTCATTTAAAATCGATGGTATTCTACAAACGGAAGAATATATTAATGTGGTAACGGAACAGTATCGTCAAGCGATAGATTTGTACAATGAAGATCCTGAAATCTATGAAGATGAGAAATTTATGTTGATGGACCCAATTGAAGAAATTCAACCTGATCATCGACCATTTGACGAAGGTTTCTTATATAAACAAACAGTATATTAAGGAGGTTAATCATGAAGACAATAGAAGAGATTAAATCAACTCCTAAAACAGTTATGAAGAAACCAGAATTATTAGCACCTGCTGGAAACTTAGAAAAGTTAAAAATAGCAGTACATTATGGCGCTGATGCCGTATTTTTAGGTGGTCAAGAATATGGATTACGTTCAAATGCTGATAATTTCACGATGGAAGAAATAGCTGAAGGTGTTGAATTTGCGAACCGTTACGGTGCCAAAATTTATGTTACGACAAATATTATTGCACATGATGAGAATATTGAAGGTCTAGAATCATATTTGCGTAATTTGGAAAAGACTGGTGCGACAGGTATCATTGTTGCAGATCCTTTAATTATTGAAACATGTAAAGAAGTTGCGCCAAAACTTGAAATTCATTTATCTACTCAACAATCACTTTCTAATTACAAAGCTGTAGAATATTGGAAAGAAGAAGGATTGGATCGTGTTGTATTAGCACGTGAGACCGGCGCGATGGAAATGCGTGAAATGAAGGAAAAAGTAGATATTGAAATCGAAGCATTTATTCATGGTGCTATGTGTATCGCCTATTCAGGTAGATGTACATTAAGTAATCATATGACCGCAAGGGATTCCAACAGAGGTGGTTGCTGTCAAAGTTGTCGTTGGGATTATGAATTATTAGAAGTTGATGATAATGGTGAACTTGATGTATTTTATAATCAAGGTGAAGTTACACCGTTTGCGATGAGTCCTAAAGATTTAAAATTAATCGAATCTATTCCTCAAATGATGGATATTGGTGTGGACTCATTAAAAATTGAAGGACGTATGAAGTCAATTCATTATATTGCAACAGTTGTTTCAGTATATCGTAAAGTCATTGATGCGTATGCGGCAGATCCAGACAACTTTAAGATTAATCCGGAATGGTTAATTGAGTTAGATAAATGTGCAAATAGGGACACTGCACCAGCATTCTTTGAGGGTACACCTGGTTATGAAGAACAGATGTTTGGTCAACAACAATCTAAAAAATCACCATTTGATTTTTGTGGTTTGGTATTAGATTATAATGAAGATACAAAAATTGCGACTATTCAACAACGAAATAACTTTAAACCGGGTCAAGAAATAGAATTCTTTGGTCCAGAAATTGAAACATTTACACAAGTAGTAGAAGCAATTTATGATGAAGAAGGTAACAGCTTAGACGCGGCGCGCCATCCATTACAAATCGTTCAAATTAAAGTGGATCGCCCGATATATCCAAACAACATGATGAGAAAGGAAATTGGCTAATGAAAGCTACTACAATCATTGGCATAGCTGGTGGATCTGGCTCAGGAAAAACAACTGTAACTAACGAAATTATGAAAAACTTAGAAGGTCATAGTGTCGCTTTACTTGCTCAAGATTACTATTATAAAGATCAAAAGCACTTGACTTTCGACGAGCGCCTAGAAACCAATTATGACCATCCATTTGCATTCGATAATGATTTATTAATTGAAAATCTTAAAGACTTGAAAAATGGTAAAGCAGTAGAAGTACCGACATATGATTATGCTAGTCATACAAGAAGTGATATTACCATTGATTTTAAACCTAAAGATGTTATTATCGTAGAAGGTATTTTCGCTTTAGAAAATAAGGTATTACGTGATATGATGGATGTTAAAATATATGTTGATACAGATGCAGACTTGAGAATATTACGCCGTTTAACACGAGATACTAAAGAGCGTGGGCGTTCAATGGACTCTGTTATCAATCAATATTTAAGTGTTGTTAGACCTATGCATGACCAATTTATTGAACCGACTAAGAAATATGCTGATATAATTATTCCTGAAGGTGGGAGCAATAAAGTTGCAATAGATATTATGACAACAAAAATTCAGTCTTTAGTTAGCAAGCAATAGTATAATTCAGTAAAGGAAGATGACAATATGGAAAATCAAAAGCAATATCCAATGACTCAAGAAGGTTTTGAAAAATTAGAGCGTGAACTTGAAGAATTAAAAACAGTTAAGCGTCCTGAAGTTGTAGAGAAAATTAAAGTTGCACGTTCATTTGGTGACTTATCAGAGAACTCTGAGTATGATGCGGCAAAAGATGAACAAGGATTCATCGAACAAGATATTCAAAGAATTGAGCATATGTTAAGAAACGCATTAATCATTGAAGATACTGGAGATAACAACGTTGTTAAAATTGGTAAAACAGTAACGTTTGTAGAATTACCAGGTGATGAAGAGGAAAGTTATCAAATCGTTGGTTCAGCTGAATCAGATGCATTTAATGGAAAGATTTCAAATGAATCACCAATGGCTAAAGCGTTAATTGGTAAAGGTTTAGATGATGAAGTTCGTGTTCCACTACCAAATGGTGGCGAAATGAACGTAAAAATTGTTAATATCCAATAAATGATTAAATAGATTTTTTAATTGTGCGATTGAAGTGTGTTAATGATACTTCGGTCGTGCTTTTTTATATTCAAAATCAAAAAATCGGACAGATGAAAAGTAAAAATTTTCCATCAGACCGATTGATAGCAGAACCTAAATTAGTGTAAGAGCTTCAATATTAACTACTCCATTTTAAAAAAAGCAAAATATTTCCAAGAAAACAAATTGATTATCATTTGTTATTGTATACGATTTGAATTACTTATTAAACAACTTGTGCTTCTCAATGATACAATGAAAAGGTATTCAATACTGGTTTATTGCAATACAAAGGGGGATTTAGAGTGGATGTAAGATTTATTAACGAGCAGACAATTATGATTTATTTTGAAAATAAAATATCCGAAGAGACATATCGAAATGTCACAGCAATGGTACGGTGGATACGAGAAAAAGAAATATTAGAAATTCAAGATATTGTCCCTTCGTATCGAGCAGTTCTAATATATTTTGATGAACAAGCTATAACACCTTCTAAATTAATTGAAAATTTAGAACTTAACAAATTTAATGAAAAAAATGTTCATGCTGTGAATCAAACCAATCGTATTATTAAAATACCTGTTCAATATGGTGGTACATATGGACCTGATATTGAAGAAGTAGCAAAGCATAATCGAATAACTGTTGAGCAAGTTATTGAAAAACATACAAGTAAACCTTATTTAATATATATGCTAGGATTTATGCCTGGATTTCCATACTTAGGCGGACTTGATGAACAACTACATACACCTAGACGTAATCAGCCAAGGTTAAAAATTCATGCAGGTTCTGTAGGTATTGCGAATAATCAAACAGGACTATATCCATCAGATTCTCCAGGCGGATGGCAAATTATTGGACGCACACCGTTAAAAGTATTTAGCAGCGAGCGTGAACCAATGTCAATGTACGAAGCAGGAGATTGGATACAATTTTATGCAATAGATGAACAGCAATTTATACAAATCGAAAGAGATATATCAGATGGCAAATTTAATGTTGATGACTGGGTGGTGATTGAAAATGTCAATTAAGATTTTACAACCAGGTCTCTTTTCAACGGTACAAGATCTTGGAAGAAAAGGTTATGAACATATTGGATTTTCAGGCGCAGGTGCCATGGATCAATTTAGTTTTAAGGTTGCGCAGTCATTAATTAACAATGATGGTCCAGCGATTGAATATACTTTGATTGGTCCTACCATTCAATTCAATACGCAAAATACATTTGTTATAACCGGTGGTAGTGTTAATGCCTCGCTAAATAATAAAACTATATCAATGAATTCTGTCATATTAGCTGAGAAAGGTGACATTTTAAAAATAGGTGCTATAACTAAAGGTGCACGCGGTTATCTTACTTTTGGTCATACTATCAACGTACCTCCTATTGCTGAAAGTTATGCAACACATACCCGGAGCAGTATAGGAGGATTCAAAGGTAGAAAGTTATTAGCTAATGATGTAATAACAGTGAAAATAAATAATGACTTTAAAGAAAACATTGGAAAGACTATTCATTTACAGGACGATTTATTGCCAGAAAATAATATTATACACATTCTTCAAGGACCTCAATTCGAGGCATTTTCTGAAGAGGCTAGAGCGAAAATTGTAAATCATCCATATTTAATTACTGAACAATCAGACCGTATGGGATATCGTTTGGAAGGTGACAGCGTTGCACCAATTAATCAAGCAGATATCATTTCTGAACCGGTTGCTCTAGGCAGTGTTCAAGTACCAAATGATGGTCAACCTATTATTCTGCTTAATGATAAGCAAACGATAGGTGGTTATACCAAAATTGCAACTGTATGCAAATTTGATCTGCCAAAGTTAGCACAGATGAAACCACAAGATACAATTCAATTTAAATGGATATCAATCCAAGAAGCTGTAGATAAGAATCGTGAACAAATGTTTCTGTTTAATGAAATTCTTAAGAGTCATCAAAAGGCTCCAATTTTTGATACAACTAGCATGCGACATACTTCGAAAAAATTAGCAACAATTTTAAAAGGGGATTTGTAAAATGAATATTGAAAAAATCGAACAAATAATCAAATTAGTGAAGGAAAATGATGTTAAGAAATTTAAATATAAAAATTTTGAAGATGAAATAGAAATTGACTTCACTGACTCGAATCATTTGGCTGCACACAGTAATCAATCAAATCAAAGTATGAACAATAATGATTTGACAGCTTCAAAAGCGCATGATAACTCCGATGTTTCGACAAATGATTATCATGACATTAAATCACCAATGGTAGGTACATTCTTTTTACAAGACAGTAAAGAATTAACTGAACCAATTGTGAAAGTCGGGGACAAAGTTAACAAAGGAGATATTATAGGATATGTTGAAGCGATGAAAGTATTAAACGAGGTAACAACAGATGTTGCTGGAGAAATCACTGAAATAGTAGCTGATCATGGCACAAATGTTGAATACGACCAAGCTTTGGTACGTATTAAGTAAAGGGGGTAAGTAAATGCTTCGTTGTTTAATTGCGAACAGAGGTGAAATTGCTGTAAGGATTATAAGAGCTTGCAGAGAATATGGGATTGAAACTGTAGCAGTTTATGCAAAAGGGGACGAGCAAAGCTTGCATGTACATTTAGCAGATCAAGCTATATGTATTGGAGAAGCTAATGCTTTAGATAGTTATTTAAATATTGACCACATCATATCTGCTGCACAAATCACTGGTGCTAATGCAATTCACCCAGGATATGGCTTTTTATCAGAATCAACAAAATTTGCTCAAATCGTTGAGGAACAAGGCATAGCGTTTATAGGGCCTACTAAAAAAACGATGGAAATGATGGGGGATAAAATAACAGCAAGACAAACAGTTCATCATGCAGGTGTTCCTGTGATTCCAGGATCAAATGATGCTGTGAATCATGTGTCTGAAATTGAGAAGCTTGCCAAAGACATCGGTTATCCAGTTGTTATCAAAGCTGCCAGTGGCGGTGGTGGTAAAGGTATACGTATTGTAAAGAAAGCTGAAGATTTAGAAAAGGCATTTAAAGAAGCTAAAAGTGAAGGAAAAAAATACTTTGATGATGATCGTGTTTATGTTGAGGCTTTTATACCTGTTGCAAAACATGTTGAAGTTCAAGTTATGGGGGATGGGCAGGATAATTATGTACATTTAGGGGAACGTGATTGTTCTGTACAACGTAAAAATCAAAAATTAATCGAAGAATCTCCTTGTGCAGCATTAACTGAAGAAAGACGACAACAAATATGTAACGATGCTGTTAAAGTTGCACGTGCAGCAAATTATAGAAGTGCAGGTACGATTGAATTTTTAGTAACTGATAACGCACATTACTTTATTGAAATGAATGCTCGAATTCAAGTTGAACATACTGTTACAGAGATGCGAGCAGAACGTGATTTGGTTGCAGCACAATTGTATTTATTGGAACATAATCATTTACCATTTTCACAAAGCGATATTCAATTTAATGGTCATGTGATAGAAGCGAGAATAAATGCCGAAAATCCTGAAAAGAAATTTCAACCAACACCAGGTAAAGTGACAGCGTTACATTTACCACAAGGCTTTAATGTGCGAGTCGATTCTTTACTATATCACGGTTATCAAGTTTCACCATATTATGATTCTTTAGTAGCTAAAGTGATTGTAAAATCTCATGATAGAGCTTCAGCAATTGATAAATTGAAAGCCACCTTAGATGAAATGGTGATAGATGGATTTTCTACAACTGCCGATTTTTTATATGCAGTTTTAAATTATCCACTATATCGTGATGGAGATGCAAAAGATGTTGATATTAAATTTTTAGAAAAACATCAAATTGTTAAAGGGGTGGAATTATAATGCGAGTTGATTTGAATTGTGATTTAGGAGAAGCATTTGGAAATTATTCCTTTGGTGGTGATCATCAAATTATTCCGTTAATTACTAGTGCGAATGTTGCTTGTGGTTTTCACGCTGGTGATGAAAATGTAATGAATGAAACGGTAAAACTTGCCAAAGCACATAATGTTGCAGTAGGTGCACATCCTGGTTTACCTGATTTGAAAGGCTTTGGCAGACGAAATATAGATATCTCTAACGAGGAAATTTATAATTTGATGATTTATCAATTAGGTGCATTACAAGGGTTTTGTCGCATTCATCAAGTTAAAATTAATCATGTTAAACCGCATGGTGCATTGTATCAGATGGGTGCAAAAGACAGAGAAATAGCAAGCGTTATAGCACAAGCTGTTTATGACTTTGATCCATCACTAGTGTTAGTAGGATTAGCAAATTCATATCTAATTTCAGAAGCAAAGAATGTCGGATTAATTACAGCTTCTGAAGTGTTTGCTGATAGACGATACGAAGATGATGGGCAGCTCGTTAGTAGAAAAGAAAGTGATGCTGTGATTACTGATACTGACGAAGCACTTAAGCAGGTTTTGAAGATGGTGAAGGAAAATAAAGTTATTTCAAAAAACAATAAGGAAGTAACGTTACAAGCAGATACAATTTGTGTGCATGGTGATGGAGAACATGCATTATTATTTGTTTCGAAAATTAGAGAAATTTTAATGAAAGAAGGCATTGATATTCAATCCTTATAGGGGGCTAAAAAATGGGGAGAAATTTAAAGCTTAAACATCGTGAAAGTGATTTCGAATTTACTAAAAACCATAAGAGATTATTGTTAGGTTCTGTATTTCTAATGGCAACCTCTGCAATAGGACCAGCATTTTTAACACAAACGGCAGTATTTACATCGCAATTTTTGGCGAGTTTTGCATTCGCAATTTTACTATCTATCATTATTGATATTGGTGCACAAATTAATATATGGCGCATATTGGTTGTCACTGGCTTAAGAGGTCAAGAAATATCAAATAAAGTTGTTCCTGGGCTAGGTACTGTAATTTCAATATTAATCGCATTTGGCGGACTTGCCTTTAATATTGGTAATATTGCTGGTGCCGGTTTAGGTTTAAATGCAATTTTTGGATTAGATGTAAAATGGGGCGCAACTATTACTGCAATCTTTGCAATATTAATCTTTGTAAGTAAAAGTGGCCAAAAAATTATGGACGTTGTTTCAATGATTCTTGGTATTGTGATGATTTTAGTTGTGGCATATGTGATGTTTGTTTCTAATCCACCTTATGGTGATGCTTTTGTGCATACATTTGCGCCAGAACATCCAATGAAATTAGTCTTGCCAATCATTACGTTAGTTGGTGGAACTGTAGGTGGTTATATTACCTTTGCAGGTGCACATCGTATATTAGACTCTGGCATTAAAGGTAAGCAATATTTACCATTTGTAAATCAATCAGCAATTGCTGGTATTTTAACTACAGGTATTATGAGAACGTTACTATTCCTAGCGGTATTAGGAGTTGTTGTAACAGGTGTGACACTAAGTTCTGAAAATCCACCAGCGTCAGTTTTTGAACACGCAATTGGACCAATTGGAAAGAATATTTTTGGTATTGTGTTATTTGCTGCAGCTATGTCATCAGTAATTGGCTCAGCATACACAAGCGCAACATTTTTAAAAACACTTCATAAATCACTTAACGAAAGAAGTAATTTAATTGTGATTGTGTTTATCGTTATTTCAACAATGATTTTCTTAATTATTGGAAAACCAATCAGCCTTTTAATTATAGCAGGCGCGATAAATGGATGGATTTTACCTATTACGTTAGGTGCAATTTTGATTGCAAGTAAAAAGAAATCAATTGTCGGTGATTATAAACACCCAAATTGGATGTTCATCTTTGGTATCGTTGCAGTACTTGTTACAATATTGACAGGTATATTCTCATTCAAAGAAGTACTTCAGTTATTTTAAAAGACATTTCGACTAATAGCATCACTGTAAATGTTGTTAGTATTAGGCCGAAATGTGTTTTGATTTCCGGTGATTCATTTATACAGCATAATTAGATATATTTTAAGGAAGAGTGGTGCATGACAAATGTACAGCTCTTTTTTTGTTATGATGAAACTTCTGTTTCTGTTGTTTGGATAAATAGATATTTATATAGTTTTTAAAGAAAAAAGTGATAATATTTAGCTAATCTAATGAAAATGGATTTATTGGACTAAAAATACATTTTAAATAAGTAGAGGAGGTTGCAAATGGGTTACAGAACTTTAAAAACTATTTTTCATGAGCATAACGAAAGTAAAATGAAAGACGAGTATACTAAAAGATTTAATTCTTTAACTTCTTTCAATACTAATATTAATATCATACCTATGGGAAATGGAAAAAAAGTTAATGATTTGGAATATCCTCTATTCTTTATGGTGACTAAAAATCTATCAAAAAAACAAGAATTAATATCAATTAATAGTAGAAAAATTGATAGAGCACTTAATTCTTTACCATATGCAGCTAGAGAACAATATTTTAATGATTTATTAATCGATGAATTACAAAGTACTAATGAAATTGAAAATGTATTTAGTACTAAACAAGAGATTGCACATGCGTTAAATAACCAATCATCAGACTTTCTTAAGTTCAGGGGCCTCGTGGATCAATATAAAGAGATAGAACTTAATAAAAAAATTAAAGTTGATAATGTAAGAGACATTAGAGCGATTTATGATAAATTAGTTTCAAATGAAATTAACGAACAAGATAAGTTAGATGGAGAGCTATTTCGTAAAAATTTTGTCGGTGTGCATGATGGGTCAACGAATAAATATATACATGTTGGGTTACAACCTGAAACCAAAATTGTTGAATATATAGGTGAAATGCTAACATTTTTAAAATATTTTGATGCGCCTCAGCCGTTCAAAATCATGGCTAGTCATTATCTGTTTGAATATATACATCCTTTTTATGATGGCAATGGTAGAGTTGGAAGATTTATAATTGCCAAGCTCTTGAGTGATTATTATGATAATTATACTGCTTTGACATTTTCATATGTTATAAATAGGAATAAATCGAAATATTACAAGGCGTTTATGACTGCTTCAAATCATTTGAATTGTGGTGATTTGACGGAATTTATTGACACAATGCTTGATTTATTGATAGCAGGACAAGAAAGAATACTTGATGAGTTAATACCAAAAATGGATGCGACTGAAAAATTAACGGTTTATTTAACTAGTCATTATAAAAAGATAGATTATGAATTTTTGTATCTCCTTTCAATGGATAAATTGTTTGGCAATAAAAGAAATAGATTAACATTAATTGATTTAGAAAACATATTGGGAGTAGGAAGAGTAAAAATTAATAATACAATTAAAAAATATGGTAACTACTTAGTTAAAATTAAAAGTAGACCAACAATTTATGAGATAAGTGATGAATTTCTAAATTCAATTATAAAATAAATGTAATATGTGATTCAGCTATACTTATAGTATTTGTAAGATCGCGTAATTGCTTCATTGAAAAAATATATTTTTTGAGAGTGGTGCATGACAAATGTACTGCTCTTTTTGTTGTGTATCAGTATTGTGATGTTTTAATGCGAATATTTTATGAATCATTATGAAATTTAATAAAAATAATTGAAATAATTATCATTTTTTTCTGATATACTGTTAAACGGTTTGGAATTTTTACGCTACACTGTATTGGTTGATATAACTCAACTAATAATTGCGAACAGGGTATTTCAAATTGAAAAGTATTATGAGCGTGATACATAATCAAAATTGTAGGCTCAAGAACCACTACATAATAAACCATAAGTGGTTCTTTATCATTTATGTCTCGCTCTCAAATGTAAATTAATAATTGTTTTGGGGGAGTTTGAAGTTAAATATTTAACAGGATTTATTTTAATATTATTGTTAGAAGGAATTTTTACAAATTCAGCAAGTGCAATCGAATATTCAGACTTACATCATAAAAGTAAACTTGATTCAAAGCGTCTATATAATGCTAAGGTGTCATTTGCTAATCCAACTGATCTTGAAAATAAAAAAACAAACGATAGACTGTTGAAGCATGATTTGTTATTTCATGACATGTTCGTAAATGATGATTGGAAAAAAGATTTTAAAGTTGAATTCGAAAATGAGGCACTTTCAAAGAAATTTATAAATAAGGATATCGATATATTTGCTGGAAATTATGGATACGGATGTCATGGGGGAGAAACCAATAAAACGCAATGTAGTTATGGAGGGGTTACTTTAAGTGACAATAATAAGTACGATAATGATAAGAATATACCTTGTAATTTATGGATTGACGGACATCAAACAGAAATAGAACTAACTGCAGTAAAAACGAAAAAGAAAATTGTTACCATTCAAGAATTAGATGTTCAATTAAGAAATTATTTGAATGAGAAGTATAAGTTGTACGAACAAGGTGGCGACATTGTTAAAGGGTATGTTAAATATCATAATGATGATGAAAAAAATGTAGAATATGATTTTTATAATTTAAATGGTGAGTATGGTCATGAGGTATTAAAAATGTATGCTGATAATAAAACTATCAATAGTGACAAATTGCATTTAGATATCTATTTATTCAAATCATAATTTAAGTGAGTTAATCATTAATGATCTTTGTCAGTGAAATATAAAGTACCTGTCATTATATTGTTACAAATAAAAACAGCAGTAAGGAGGCTATTACTCAGAAAAGTCTTACTGCTGTTTTCTATTAGAATAATCTTTAATGCACACAGGAATTCGATACGAAACAAATATGATTAACTGTGTAATTACAAAATAAAACTACTAAAGTAAAAAGAAGATAAAGACGATGATAATAAATGCATCGAATATAATTTTCTTGATGTTTTTATCAACAACATTAGGTAAGGACATAAGTATAAATCCTAGAATTAGAGTGTAGCGACATATGTTCATAATTGTTGCTGTAAACTCGATATTAAATGAAAACTTTAAAAATATACTTATAAATAAAATGACAAACGACGCAATTGCAATAAAACTGCCGTATGTAGCTATCTTTGTTACGAGACTATTTTGATTATTTTCAGCCATTGTAAAATCCTCTTATTTCATCATTATTATTTTAAACATAGCATTTTCTCGTTATTTAATAAAGTTTCTTGACACCATTGGTTGATGTAATTGATATGATTAGTTTTTGAAAAATACACAAATTAGAAGCATCGATTTCACTGTTATGAGTTCAAAAATAATTATTTATGATACCACGTTATTGTGAAAGCTTTTTATAAAAATAAAGCAAAAGTTTTATACAGTAACGAAAATTATGATACTTGTCGTTGTAGTGATTAAAATGTGATAAAATAACAAATGCTAGGATTTTTTAAAAGAGGTGAATCAAAGGATGATTGGTATAATTGGTGCCATGGAAGAAGAAGTAACAATATTAAAAAATAAATTAACACAATTAAGCGAAATTTCAGTTGCACATGTTAAATTTTATACTGGCATTTTAAAAGATAGAGAAGTAGTGATTACCCAAAGCGGCATTGGAAAAGTTAATGCTGCAATTTCTACGACATTATTAATTAATAAGTTTAAACCGGACATCATTATTAATACAGGTTCTGCTGGAGCTTTAGATGAAAGTTTAAATGTAGGTGACGTTCTTATAAGTGATGATGTAAAATATCATGATGCGGATGCAACAGCATTTGGTTATGAATATGGACAAGTACCACAGATGCCGGTAGCATTTCAATCAAGTAAACCTTTAATAGAAAAAGTATCTCAAGTTGTACAACAACAACAATTAACAGCTAAAGTAGGCTTAATTGTAAGTGGTGATAGCTTTATCGGTAGTGTTGAACAACGCCAAAAAATTAAAAAAGCATTTCCAAATGCGATGGCGGTTGAAATGGAAGCAACTGCAATTGCACAAACGTGTTATCAATTTAATGTACCATTTGTTGTAGTTCGTGCAGTTTCAGACTTAGCAAATGGAGAAGCGGAAATGAGCTTCGAAGCATTTTTAGAAAAAGCAGCTGTATCATCAAGTCAAACTGTTGAAGCATTAGTGTCTCAATTATAAAAAGGTAAAGGTGAGTTAAATGGGTTTAGTTCGCAAGTTTTTTATGCCGAATTCATATGTTCAATCAATATTTCAAATTGATTTAGACAAGTTAGTGGACAAAGGCGTTAAAGGTATTATTACAGATTTAGATAATACGCTAGTAGGTTGGGATGTTAAGGAACCTACAGAACGTGTTAAAGCATGGTTTAAGGAAGCTAATGAAAAAGGAATCACAATTACAATCGTGTCTAATAATAATGAGTCTCGTGTTGCTAGTTTTAGTCAGCATCTAGACATCGATTTTATTTTTAAAGCGAGAAAGCCAATGGGAAAAGCGTTTGATAAAGCAATAACTAAGATGAATATCAGACCTGATCAAACTGTTGTTATAGGTGACCAAATGCTTACTGATGTATTTGGTGGTAATCGTCGAGGTTTATATACAATTATGGTCGTTCCAGTTAAACGAACGGATGGCTTTATTACTAAGTTTAATAGATTAATTGAAAGACGATTATTACGTCATTTCAGTAAAAAAGGTTATATCACATGGGAGGAAAATTGATTGTCTGACATTTTAAAATGTATCGGTTGTGGTGCGCCACTTCAATCTGAAGATAAAAATAAACCTGGTTTTGTACCAGAGCATAATATGTTTCGTGATGACGTGATTTGCAGACGTTGTTTCCGCTTGAAAAATTATAACGAAGTTCAAGATGTAGGATTAGAAAGTGAAGACTTTTTAAAATTATTATCAGGACTTGCGGATAAAAAGGGTATTGTCGTCAATGTTGTGGATGTATTTGACTTTGAAGGATCATTTATTAATGCAGTTAAACGTATTGTCGGAAACAAAAAAATCATTTTAGCAGCAAATAAATTGGATTTATTGCCGAAACAAATTAATAAACGTCGAGTTAAAGAATGGTTAAAACGAACAGCAAGAAAATATGGTTTGGAAGCTGACGATGTCGTATTAATTTCAGCTGAAAAAGGCTGGGGCATAGACGACTTATTATCATCAATTGCGAATATTCGAGAAAATGAAGATGTGTATATTGTAGGGACAACGAATGTTGGGAAATCTACATTGATTAATAAACTGATTGAAGCTAGTGTTGGTGAAAAAGATGTAGTAACAACTTCAAGATTCCCTGGAACAACTTTAGATATGATAGATATTCCATTAGATGAAACATCATTTATGTATGATACACCAGGTATTATTCAAGAGCATCAAATGACGCATTTAGTTAGTGAAAAAGAATTGAAAATTATTATGCCTAAGAAAGAAATAAAACAACGCGTATATCAATTAAACGAGGCGCAAACATTATTCTTCGGCGGTCTAGCGCGCATAGATTATGTATCAGGTGGTAAACGTCCGTTAGTTTGTTTCTTTTCTAATGACTTGAATATACATCGTACTAAAACGGAGAAGGCCAATGATTTATGGCGTAATCAACTTGGCGATTTATTAACGCCACCTGGAAATCCACAAAATTTTGATCTTAATGAGGTAAAGGCTGTTAGACTTGAAACAGGCAAAGAGAAACGTGATGTTATGATCTCTGGTCTAGGCTTTATAACTATAGGACCAGGAGCTAAAGTAATCGTTCGTGTTCCTAAAAATGTTGATGTTGTATTAAGAAATTCTATTTTATAAGGTGATTTAAAAAATGAAATTTGCAGTTATCGGAAATCCTATTTCACATTCCTTGTCGCCCGTTATGCATAGAGCAAATTTTAATTCTTTGGGATTAGATGATACTTATGAAGATTTAAATATTCCAATTGAAGATTTTCATTTAATTAAAGAAATTATTTCAAAAAAAGAATTAGATGGCTTTAATATCACAATTCCTCATAAAGAGCGTATCATACCGTATTTAGATCATGTTGATGAACAAGCGATTAATGCAGGTGCAGTTAATACTGTTTTGATAAAAGATGGCAAGTGGATAGGGTATAATACAGATGGTATTGGTTATGTAAAAGGATTGCACAGCGTTTATCCAGATTTAGAAAATGCATACATTTTAATTTTGGGAGCAGGTGGTGCAAGTAAAGGTATTGCTTATGAATTAGCAAAATTTGTAAAGCCCAAATTAACTGTTGCGAATAGAACGATGGCTCGTTTTGAATCTTGGAATTTAAATATAAACCAAATTTCATTGGCAGATGCTGAAAAGTATTTAGCTGAATTCGATATCGTTATTAATACAACACCAGCGGGTATGGCTGGAAATAACGAAAGTATTATTAATTTAAAGCATCTTTCTCCCAATACTTTAATGAGTGATATTGTTTATATACCGTATAAAACACCTATTTTAGAGGAAGCAGAGCGCAAGGGAAACCATATTTATAATGGCTTAGATATGTTTGTTTACCAAGGTGCGGAAAGCTTTAAAATTTGGACTAATAAAGATGCTGATATTAATTCTATGAAAACAGCAGTTTTACAACAATTAAAAGGAGAATAACATATGCTTACTGGCAAACAAAAAAGATACTTAAGAAGTTTAGCACACAACATTGATCCGATTTTTCAAATTGGAAAAGGCGGTATCAACGAAAACATGATTAAACAAATAGATGATACGTTAGAAAACAGAGAATTGATTAAAGTACATGTACTACAAAATAACTTTGATGATAAAAAAGAATTAGCTGAAACATTAAGCGAAGCTACGCGTAGTGAATTAGTGCAAGTGATTGGATCTATGATCGTGATTTATAGAGAATCTAAAGATAATAAAGAAATTGAATTGCCATAATAATGAAAAAGATAGTACTTTACGGCGGTCAGTTTAACCCTATCCATACTGCACATATGATAGTAGCTAGCGAAGTATTTCATGAATTACAGCCAGATGAATTTTATTTTTTACCTAGTTTTATGTCTCCATTGAAAAAGCACCATGATTTTATAGACGTTCAGCACAGATTAACAATGATACAGATGATTATCGACGAGCTTGGTTTTGGAAATATTTGCGACGATGAAATTAAACGTGGTGGTCAAAGCTATACCTATGACACAATCAAGACTTTCAAGGAGCAGCACAAAGACAGTGAGTTGTACTTTGTTATTGGGACGGATCAGTATAACCAACTAGAGAAATGGTATCAAATTGAATACTTAAAAGAAATGGTTACTTTTGTAGTTGTAAATCGAGACAAAAATAGTCAAAATGTTGAAAATGGTATGATTGCAATTCAGATACCTAGGGTAGATATAAGTTCGACAATGATTCGACAAAGAGTTAGTGAAGGGAAGTCTATCCAAGTTCTTGTTCCTAAATCCGTTGAAAACTATATTAAGGGGGAAGGATTATATGAACATTGATAAAGCAAAACGGCTTGCAAAAGAGAAACTGCCAGAGAAACGTTATAATCATTCTTTAAGAGTTGCAGAAACAGCGATTAAATTAGCAGAAATTTATGATGGAGACACTAGTAAAGTAGAATTAGCAGGTGTATTACATGATTTCTGTAAATATGATGATTTAGGTAAAATGTATCAAATTGTTCGACAATACGAATTAGGTAATGATCTACTGAGTTATGGTAGTGAAATATTACATGGCCCAGTGTGTGCAGCAATCATGGAACATGAATATGGTATCAATGATGAGGAAGTATTAATGGCTATCAAATACCATACTACGGGACGTCAACAAATGACAAAAACTGAAAAACTGATTTTTATTGCAGATTACATCGAACCTGGTAGAACAATCCCAGGAGTTGATGATATTCGAGATATGGCATACAATCAAGATAGTTTAGATAAGACAATTTATGAAATTTCTAAACGCACAGTACTATTTTTAATACAGAAAGATATTACGGTATATAATAAGACAATTGACTGTTTAAATTATTATAACTATAGTGACGAAAGAATAAAGGATGATTAAATGAATTCACAAGAATTATTAGCAATTGCTGTGGATGCAATTGACAATAAAAAAGGCGAAGATACGATTTCTTTAGAAATGAAAGGTATCAGCGATATGACAGATTATTTTGTTGTAACGCACGGAAATAATGAACGACAAGTTCAAGCGATTGCTAGAGCGGTGAAAGAAGTAGCCAATGAACAAAATATAGAAGTAAAACGTATGGAAGGATACAATGAAGCACGTTGGATATTAATTGACTTAGCTGATGTTGTGGTTCATGTTTTCCATAAAGACGAAAGAAATTATTATAATATTGAAAAGTTATATCAAGATGCACCATTAGAATCATATGGTCAGGTTGCGTATTAATTATGTCGCAATATGCAGAAATGAGCCTAGTGTACGATCAATTGACTCAAGATCAACCATATGAAAAATGGTTTGAAATTGTAAAAAATCACTGCAAAGATGAATCAAATATTTTAGATGTTGGATGCGGTACTGGTAGTTTAACAGTTCAATTAGAAGCTTTAGGTAATGTTACTGGTATGGATTTAAGTGTTGATATGTTGACTGTTGCAGCTCAAAAATCAGCAAATGTAAATTGGCTTGAAGGAGATATGACATCTTTTGATTTGCAACAACAATTTGATATCATCACTATTTTTTGTGACTCTCTAAATTATTTGCAAGATGAAACTGCAGTTATTGAAACATTCATCAACGTTTATCATCATCTGACTGATTCAGGTGTATTTATTTTTGATGTACATACTGTTTATAAAATGATGACTTTGTTTAATAATCAAAGTTATATTGATGATAAAGGGGACATTTTTTTAGCATGGGATGCTGTGCAAGGAGATCTACCTTTAAGTGTTTATCATGATATGACATTTTTCATTCGACATGAAGATGAAACATATTCAAGATTTGATGAGTCTCATTTTCAGAGAACATTTGATGAAAAGACATATTTGTCTTGGTTAGCTCAAGTTGGTTTTAAACATGTTGAAACATTTACTGATTTTAATATAGATGAACATAATGAAGATGCAGAAAGATTGTTTTTCATTGCGAAAAAATAAAAGTAAAACCACTCGCTCAGACGTGTATAAAGTTGAGGAGTGGTTTTATTGTATCAATTTTTATTACGCTATAAAGATTTTTTAACTCAATGGAAGTTATATATTATAAGTGCTGTTGTTTTAATTATGGTATTAATTGGTTTTATATTCTGGAGACAAGATGATTATACTTCAAGAGATTTTGAAAATAAAGATACTGCTCTGAAACAAAGCACTAGTGAAAATAGTAGTTTGTCCAAATTAGAAGATGTCCAGGCCAAAGATGGAGATAATTCCAAAAATAAAGGTCCTGTATATGTCGATATAAAAGGTGCTGTTAAACACCCTAATGTTTATAAAATGACATCTAAGGATAGAGTAGTTGATTTACTTGATAAAGCACAATTATTGGATGATGCAGATGTAAGTCAAATTAATTTGTCTGAAAAATTAACAGATCAAAAAATGATTTTCATTCCTCATAAAGGACAAAAGAATGTTGAACCACAATTTGGAGAAAACAGTGTGCACGTAAAAAATGGGAACACAAATAATACTAAAGTAAATTTAAATACGGCATCTGTATCAGAATTGATGTCTGTTCCTGGAGTAGGGCAAGCTAAAGCTAATGCAATTGTTGAATATCGCAACCAACAAGGTGCATTTCAAGAAATTGACGATTTGAAAAAAGTAAAAGGTTTTGGAAGTAAAACTTTTGATAAACTGAAATCTTATTTCACGACATAATGGATTATTTTAATTGCAAATTTTATTTTTTGTGATTAACCTTATATTATTAGAAAATGTTACTAAATTTTAAGTATGGAAGGTGAACATCTTGGAAAGAATCAAATGGGAAGAATATTTTATGGCACAAAGTCATTTGCTAGCATTACGTTCAACTTGTCAAAGATTATCTGTAGGTGCAACGATTGTTAAGGATAATCGTATTATTGCTGGTGGTTATAATGGCTCTGTAGCTGGCGAGGTGCATTGTATAGATGAAGGATGTTTAATTGAAGATGGACATTGTATCAGAACGATACATGCAGAAATGAATGCTTTATTACAATGTGCAAAACAAGGTGTATCTACTGAAGGTGCAACAATCTATGTTACTCATTTTCCATGCCTAAATTGTACAAAGTCAATTATTCAAGCAGGTATAAAGCGTATCTACTATGCAGAAGATTATCATAACCATGAATATGCAACTAAATTACTCAAACAATCTGGTATTGAATTTAAAAAAATTCCATTTTCACCAGAATATGTTGCTAAATATCTGACTAAAGGTTAATGTTTTGCTGTATGTCGCGTTATCAATGATTGTAGGAGTACTTTGGAATTCTAGCAAAGTGCTCTCTACATTTCTTTTTATTTTACTTTTGTATATTGCTTATCGTAAAAATAAAATCGTTTATGCCCCTATTTCTCTCTTTTTAATCATTTTCTCCTCATGGTATTTACATTATTCACAACAAGCAATATTTAATTATATCAATTATATTGAACGTAATTCTCAGTTTAATGAGCGTGCTCAAGTAATCCAAATTCAACGTCAAGGTAGTGACACATATAAAGGTAGATTAAGTTTAAAAAATGAAATATATCCTTTCTTTTTAACAAATAAAAAGAATTTTGATTTAAAGAAAATTGAAAGTCGTAATTGTATTGTTAAAGGACAATTCAAAGTTAATGACAATAAGTTTGTAACTCTTAAATTACAAAGTATAGTTGTACAAAGCTGCCTAGAATCGAACCGGTCTAATTTAATTGAGAAACATAAACAGTTTATAATGAATCGAATTTATGATTCGGGTATTAAGTTTCCGGATCGTATTATGGCATTGATTACTGGTAACGTAAAAGAAATTAATGAGCAATTTAAGGAACGTGTTAAAGAAATAGGTATATATCATTTGCTGGCAGTTAGTGGCTCGCATATAGCTGCAATTGTATTATTAATTTACCAACCTTTAAAACGATTAAATTTACCTTTATTTGTCATTAAAGGAATTACAATCATTGTATTAGCTTTATTTGCTCAATACACAAATTATGCACCTAGTGCTGTAAGAGCTATAATAATGACAACGCTTGTACTGCTTATTACTAAGCAAATTAAAATAAAGGGTATTCAACTATTAGCATTTGCATTTATAATTATGTTTATTTTAAATCCGCTAGTTGTTTATGATATTGGATTTCAATTTTCATTCATCATTTCATTTTTTATTATGCTGCTTTTCCCTTTTTTACAGCAATTGTCAAAGTTACAATCATTATTCATAATTACGTTTATTGCACAATTAGCTTCATTTATCGTTGCCATTCCAAACTTTCATCAACTTCAATGGGTGGGATTTTTATCTAATTTGATTTTTGTACCGTACTATTCGATTATATTGTTTCCGCTATCTATTTTATTCTTTATTACAAGTCATTTTATTGTGGGATTAACGCCGCTAAATTACTTGGTTGACCTAAGTTTTAATTTTCATGACTGGTTACTAGACTTATTCACAAGAATCAAGCAATCACATTTTTCTGTTCCCAAGTTTAATGATTGGATATTTATAATATTTATAATTTCTGTTTATTACATATTTTGGTTATTGGCTAAACGTAAATATATATTGGTTACGTTTTGGACTATAATTATTCTGACATTATTAATAACGCTTCCAACAAATTCACATCACAAAATTACAATGTTAAATGTGGGACAAGGAGACAGTATTTTATATGAAGGTGGTAAGAACCAAAATGTATTGATTGATACAGGTGGGAAAGTGTTTGATGATACTAAACAACCTAGTTATTCAATTTCTAAATATCATATTTTACCAACGTTAAATGAAAGAGGGATAAATGAATTAGAGTACCTAATTTTAACACATCCACACAATGACCATATTGGCGAAGTGGAATATATTATTAGTCATATTAAAATTAAACATATAGTGATATACAATAAAGGATATAGTAGTAATACATTGATGTTATTATCGAAATTAAGCCATAAGTACAACATTAAACTTATGGATGTAAGACAAGTTAGTAGTTTTAAACTTGGAGATAGTAGTTTTCTATTTTTTGATAGTTTTATTCCAAATAGCCGAGATAAAAATGAATATTCGATTATTACTATGATTACATATCAAAATAAAAAAGTTTTATTAATGGGCGATGCTAGTAAAAATAATGAATATTTACTACTAAAAAAATATAACTTGCCGGAGATTGATATTTTAAAAGTAGGACATCATGGGAGCAAGACAAGTAGTTCTAAAGAATTTATAGAGATGATTAAGCCTAAAATAAGTTTGATTTCTTCTGGGAAGAACAATATGTATCATCTTCCTAACATAGAAGTTGTTAAACGATTGCAAAGGATTCGCAGTCGCATTTACAATAGTCAACAAAACGGTCAAGTTACAATTGACTTAGATGATAATTTAAAAGTTGATTCAAACTCTTATAGAAATGCAAGTGGTTTATAGATACAGAAACATGATATAATCTATTGATGTGTTAAACGAATGAAAGGGTGTACTGAATGAGCGACAATATTGTAGCTATTTATGGAGATGTGCCTGAATTGGTTGAAAAACAAAGTGCAGAAATCATATCACAATTTTTGAAAAGTGATAGAGATGACTTTAACTTTGTGAAATATAATTTATACGAAACAGAGATTGCACCAATTGTTGAAGAAACATTAACATTGCCTTTCTTTTCAGATAAAAAAGCAATTTTGGTTAAAAATGCATATATATTTACAGGTGAAAAATCACCAAAAGATATGGCTCACAATGTAGATCAATTAATAGAATTTATTGAAAAATATGATGGCGAAAATTTGATTGTCTTTGAGATATATCAAAATAAACTTGATGAAAGAAAAAAGTTAACTAAAACTCTAAAAAAGCATGCAAGACTTAAAAAAATAGAGCAAATGTCTGAAGAAGAAATAAAAAAATGGATTCAAAGTAAATTAAATGAGAATTTCAAAGATATCAAAAGAGATGCATTAGATTTATTTATTGAGTTGACAGGTATTAACTTTAATATTGTCTCACAAGAGATAGAAAAGTTGATTTTATTTTTAGGCGATAGACCAACAATCAATAAGCAGGATGTTAACCAAATTATTAATAGAAGTTTAGAACAAAATGTATTTTTACTGACTGAATACATTCAGAAAAGAAATAAAGAACAAGCAATTCATTTAGTAAAAGATTTAATAACTATGAAAGAAGAACCTATTAAATTACTTGCACTAATTACAAGTAATTACCGATTATTTTATCAATGTAAGATTCTGAGTCAAAAAGGATATAGTGGACAGCAAATTGCTAAAACAATAGGCGTACATCCATACAGAGTAAAATTAGCGTTAGGACAAGTAAGACATTATCAACTTGATGAATTATTGAATATTATAGATGCTTGTGCGGAAACTGATTATAAACTTAAATCATCATATATGGATAAACAGTTAATACTGGAATTATTCATTCTATCTTTATAAAAAATAAAAGTTCAAGCATGCGCTTGAACTTTTATTTAAAAAGATTATTTATTTGCAGTCATTAATTGTGATTTAATACGGTCAGCTTTGTTTGAATGTATTAAATTACTTTGAGCAGCTTTGTCTACTAACTTAACTGCTAAGCTTACTAATTCATTTTTATTATCAGCGTTATTTGAAACAGCTGTTTTAGCGTTTTTAACTGCTGTACGCATTGCACTCTTTTGTGAAATGTTGCGTGCTTCAGCTTTTTCAGTTGTTTTTACACGTTTAATTGCAGATTTGATATTTGCCATTTCTGTCACCTCCTAAAAGTGAGTTCATCTTATCAAAATTTTATTTGATTACAACAAGAAATATTTTAACAAAAGTCTAACCGTTGTGCAATCATTTATTTGATGGGGTTAGCTTAAAATTTTGCAGATTTAATAAATTGTGTTGGAAACACAATCAATACGTTTTATAATTATAAGTACGTAATTAACATATTAACATATCGCAAGTATGTATTTAAATAAAGATTGTTATAATTTCAAAGTTCATCCAAGATTATGGCGTTTGCATTTACCTATTAAAAACGTTATTATATCAAAGATGCGAAAGATAATACGGGTTTATTTTATGAAAGTGAGAAGGATAAAATGGATAATGAGCAACGCTTAAAAAGAAGAGAGAATATAAGGAATTTCTCGATTATAGCACATATTGACCACGGAAAATCTACATTGGCTGATAGAATTTTAGAAAATACCAAATCAGTTGAAACAAGAGATATGCAAGATCAGTTACTAGATTCAATGGATTTAGAAAGAGAACGTGGTATTACAATCAAATTAAACGCAGTACGTTTAAAGTACGAAGCTAAAGATGGAAATACTTATACATTCCATTTAATCGATACGCCTGGACACGTCGATTTTACATATGAAGTGTCACGTTCTTTGGCAGCTTGTGAGGGCGCGATTTTAGTAGTAGATGCGGCTCAAGGTATCGAAGCACAAACATTAGCAAATGTTTATTTGGCATTAGATAATGAGTTAGAGTTATTGCCTGTTATTAACAAAATTGATTTACCTGCTGCAGAACCTGAACGCGTGAAACAAGAAATTGAAGATATGATAGGTTTAGACCAAGATGATGTTGTTTTAGCAAGTGCTAAATCTAACATTGGAATTGAAGAGATACTTGAGAAAATAGTTGAAGTTGTGCCAGCTCCAGATGGTGACCCAGAAGCACCACTAAAAGCGTTAATTTTTGATTCTGAGTATGATCCATATAGAGGGGTAATTTCATCGATAAGAATTGTAGACGGTGTTGTTAAAGCCGGAGATAAAATTCGAATGATGGCCACTGGTAAAGAGTTCGAAGTAACAGAAGTTGGAATTAATACACCTAAGCAGCTTCCAGTTGATGAATTAACAGTTGGTGATGTTGGTTATATTATTGCAAGTATTAAAAATGTTGATGATTCTAGGGTTGGTGACACAATCACATTAGCTAGTAGACCTGCATCAGAACCATTGCAAGGTTATAAGAAAATGAATCCAATGGTATATTGCGGACTGTTCCCGATAGATAACAAAAATTATAATGATTTAAGAGAAGCATTAGAAAAATTACAATTGAATGATGCATCGTTAGAATTCGAGCCTGAATCATCACAAGCATTAGGTTTTGGTTATAGAACTGGTTTCTTAGGTATGTTACACATGGAAATAATTCAAGAAAGAATTGAAAGAGAATTTGGCATTGAATTAATTGCAACCGCACCATCTGTAATTTATCAATGTATTTTAAGGGACGGTTCAGAAGTGACGGTTGATAACCCAGCACAAATGCCAGATCGTGATAAAATTGATAAAATATTTGAGCCATATGTTCGTGCAACTATGATGGTTCCAAATGACTATGTAGGTGCAGTAATGGAATTATGTCAACGTAAACGTGGACAATTTATAAATATGGACTATTTAGATGATATTCGTGTAAATATTGTTTATGAATTACCTTTAGCTGAAGTTGTATTTGATTTCTTCGATCAACTTAAATCTAATACCAAAGGATATGCATCATTTGATTATGAGTTCATCGAAAATAAAGAAAGTAATTTAGTGAAGATGGATATTTTATTAAACGGTGATAAAGTGGATGCGCTAAGCTTCATAGTTCATAGAGATTTTGCATATGAACGTGGTAAAGCATTAGTTGAAAAACTTAAAACGTTAATTCCAAGACAGCAATTTGAAGTGCCTGTACAGGCTGCAATAGGACAAAAAATTGTAGCACGTACAAATATTAAATCAATGGGTAAAAATGTTTTAGCTAAATGTTATGGCGGTGACATAAGCCGTAAACGTAAATTACTTGAAAAACAAAAAGCAGGTAAAGCTAAGATGAAAGCAGTTGGTAATGTTGAAATACCACAGGATGCTTTCTTAGCTGTATTGAAAATGGATGACGAATAATTTTTAAAAAATCTATTAACAATTTACAATGAATAAAGTTTAATAACTAAAAAGAGGGAGCCTAGGATAAATTAACGTCCTGGGCTTTACAATGTTATATTGGCAGTCATCGACAGAGTTAAAATGAGCTTATAACAATGGGGCCCCAACACAGAGAATTTCGAAAAGAAATTCTACAGGCAATGCGAGTTGGGGTGGGACGACGAAATAAATTTTGCGAAAATATCATTTCTGTCCCACTCCCTTATGCATGAGTTTAACTCATGTAATTCTATTTTTAAGTACATATTACCTCCGGCTAATGTGTAAGAGCCACTACATAATAAATCATTAGTGGTTCTTTATTATTTCTATCTCACTCCCTCTTAACATTTATAAATATTAAAATGAATCGATATATTAGACAATCATTGATTAAACGTTAAAGTTAAAAGTAAGAATAATTGCAGATAGTCCAACAGGATATAGCCGATTGGATAAAAAGTCTGAGAAGCGGGGCATTAAAATGACGGTACAAAGTGCATATATACATATTCCATTTTGTGTAAGAATATGTACATATTGTGATTTCAATAAATATTTTATACAGAATCAACCTGTAGATGAGTACTTAGATGCACTAATCACAGAAATGTCTACAGCAAAATATAGGAACTTAAAGACCATGTATGTAGGTGGCGGCACACCAACGGCCCTTTCTATTAATCAGTTGGAAAGATTACTTAAAGCAATACGTGATACGTTTACAATCACAGGTGAGTATACATTTGAAGCAAATCCTGATGAGTTAACTAAAGAGAAAGTCCAACTATTAGAGAAATATGGAGTAAACAGAATTTCAATGGGCGTTCAGACATTCAAGCCGGAGTTATTGTCTGTTTTAGGTAGAACGCACAATACTGAAGATATTTACGCTTCGGTGTTAAATGCTAAAAACGCAGGTATTAAATCAATCAGTTTAGATTTAATGTATCATTTACCGAAACAGACGATTGAAGATTTTGAACAAAGTTTAGATCTAGCTTTAGATATGGATATTCAACATATTTCGAGTTACGGCTTAATACTTGAACCTAAAACCCAATTTTATAATATGTATAGAAAAGGTTTGCTCAAACTTCCTAATGAGGATTTAGGTGCTGACATGTATCAGTTGCTGATGTCTAAGATAGAACAATCTCCTTTCCATCAATACGAAATATCTAATTTTGCATTAGATGGCCATGAATCAGAACATAATAAGGTTTACTGGTTTAATGAGGAATATTATGGATTTGGAGCAGGTGCAAGTGGTTATGTAGATGGTGTTCGTTATACGAATATCAATCCAGTGAATCATTATATCAAAGCTATAAATAAAGAAAGCAAAGCAATTTTAGTATCAAATAAACCTTCTTTGACTGAGAGAATGGAAGAAGAAATGTTTCTTGGGTTGCGTTTAAATGAAGGTGTGAGTAGTAGTAGGTTCAAAAAGAAGTTTGACCAATCTATTGAAAGTGTCTTTGGTCAAACAATAAATAATTTAAAAGAGAAGAAATTAATTGTAGAAAAGAACGATGCGATTGCACTTACAAATCGAGGGAAAGTCATTGGTAATGAGGTTTTTGAAGCTTTCCTAATAAATGATTAAAAAAATGTGAAATTTCGAGTCTTTAACATTGACTTACTTTGACCAATTTGATAAATTATAATTAGCACTTGAGATAAGCGAGTGCTAATGAGGTGAAAACATGATTACAGATAGGCAATTGAGTATATTAAACGCAATTGTTGAGGATTATGTTGATTTTGGACAACCCGTTGGTTCTAAAACACTAATTGAGCGACATAACTTGAATGTTAGTCCTGCTACAATTAGAAATGAGATGAAACAGCTTGAAGATTTAAACTATATCGAAAAGACACATAGTTCTTCAGGGCGTTCGCCATCACAATTAGGTTTTAGGTATTATGTCAATCGTTTACTTGAACAAACATCTCATCAAAAAACAAATAAATTAAGACGATTAAATCAATTGTTAGTTGAGAATCAATATGATGTATCATCAGCATTGACATATTTTGCAGATGAATTATCAAATATATCTCAATATACAACTTTAGTTGTTCATCCTAATCATAAACAAGATATTATCAATAATGTACACTTGATTCGTGCTAATCCTAATTTAGTTATAATGGTTATCGTATTTTCATCAGGTCATGTTGAGCATGTACATCTTGCTTCAGACATACCGTTTAGTAATGACAAACTAAATACAATTTCAAATTTTGTTACGAACAAACTAACTGAGTTTAATCAGAATTTACAAGATGATATTATCTCTTTTGTTCAATCAGAGCAGGAAGAAATATTTATCAATAAATTGTTAAATACGATGAATAATCATATTTCTAATCAAAGTAATAGCATTTATATGGGTGGAAAGGTTAAACTTATTGATGCATTGAATGAAAGTAATGTATCTTCAATTCAGCCCATTCTACAATATATAGAATCAAATAGAATTGCAGAATTATTACAAGATATATCTTCACCAAATATTAATGTTAAAATTGGTAATGAAATTGATGACAGCTTAAGTGATATTTCAATTGTAACAAGTCAATATCATTTTGATGAAACGTTAAAAGGTCAAATCGCTGTGATTGGACCTACAGCTATGCATTATCAAAATGTCATTCAATTATTAAATAGAATTTGGTAATGATGGATTAGAAAGTATTGGAGGACAGAAAATGACAAATAAAGACGAATCAGTTGAAAAAAATACTGAATCAACAGTTGAAGAAACAAACGTCAAGCAAAATATTGATGATTCAGTTGAACAAGCTGAAGAAAGTAAAGGTCATTTACAAGATGAAGCAATAGAAGAAACGTCTGACGAGAATGTTATTGAAGAAATAGATCCAAAAGATCAAAAAATTAATGAACTTCAACAATTAGCAGATGAAAACGAAGAGAAATATTTAAGGCTCTACGCTGAGTTTGAAAATTATAAGCGTAGAATTCAAAAAGAAAATGAAATAAATAAAACATATCAAGCACAACGTGTGTTAACAGATATTTTACCAGCAATAGACAATATAGAACGTGCACTTCAAATTGAAGGTGATGATGAGACTTTTAAATCTCTTCAAAAAGGTGTACAAATGGTGCATGAAAGTTTGATTAACGCACTAAAAGATAATGGTCTTGAAGTTATTAAAACTGAAGGTGAAGCATTTGATCCAAATATTCACCAAGCTGTAGTTCAAGATGATAACCCTGATTTTGAATCTGGCGAAATCACTCAAGAACTACAAAAAGGATACAAGCTTAAAGATAGAGTATTAAGACCATCAATGGTCAAAGTAAACCAATAACTTAAATTTGGCGAAACGACATTGTTTAAAATCAAATTAATTTAATGATTAAATGGAGGAATTTTATTATGAGTAAAATTATTGGTATAGACTTAGGTACAACAAATTCATGTGTAACAGTATTAGAAGGCGATGAGCCAAAAGTAATTCAAAACCCTGAAGGTTCACGTACAACACCATCTGTTGTAGCTTTCAAAAATGGAGAAACTCAAGTTGGTGAAGTAGCTAAACGTCAAGCTATTACAAACCCAAATACTGTTCAATCTATTAAACGTCATATGGGTACTGATTATAAAGTAGATATTGAAGGTAAATCTTACACACCACAAGAAATCTCAGCTATGATTTTACAAAACTTAAAAAATACAGCTGAAAGCTATTTAGGTGAGAAAGTTGACAAAGCTGTAATTACAGTACCTGCATACTTTAACGACGCTGAACGTCAAGCAACTAAAGATGCTGGTAAAATTGCTGGTTTAGAAGTTGAGCGTATCATTAATGAACCAACAGCTGCAGCATTAGCATATGGTTTAGATAAAACTGATAAAGATGAAAAAGTTCTTGTTTTTGACTTAGGTGGCGGTACATTTGACGTATCTATCCTAGAATTAGGTGACGGTGTATTCGAAGTACTATCAACAGCCGGTGACAACAAACTTGGCGGTGATGATTTTGACCAAGTAATTATTGACTACCTAGTTGCAGAATTTAAAAAAGAAAATGGCGTAGACTTATCTCAAGATAAAATGGCATTACAACGTTTGAAGGATGCTGCTGAAAAAGCTAAAAAAGACTTATCAGGTGTATCGCAAACTCAAATCTCATTACCATTTATCTCAGCTGGTGAAAACGGTCCATTACACTTAGAAGTAAACTTAACTCGTTCTAAATTTGAGGAATTATCAGATTCATTAATTAGAAGAACAATGAAACCTACACGCCAAGCAATGAAAGATGCTGGCTTAACAAACTCAGATATCGATGAAGTTATCTTAGTTGGTGGATCAACTCGTATTCCAGCAGTACAAGAAGCTGTCAAAAAAGAAATCGGTAAAGAACCTAACAAAGGCGTAAACCCGGACGAAGTAGTGGCTATGGGAGCTGCAATCCAAGGTGGCGTTATCACAGGTGACGTTAAAGACGTAGTATTATTAGACGTAACACCACTATCTTTAGGTATTGAAATTTTAGGTGGACGTATGAATACGTTAATTGAACGTAACACTACGATTCCTACATCTAAATCTCAAATCTATTCAACAGCAGTAGATAATCAACCATCAGTAGATGTACACGTATTACAAGGTGAACGTCCAATGGCTGCAGATAATAAAACACTTGGTAGATTCCAATTGACTGATATTCCACCAGCTGAACGTGGTAAACCTCAAATTGAAGTAACGTTTGATATCGATAAAAACGGTATTGTAAATGTAACTGCAAAAGACTTAGGTACAAATAAAGAACAAAGAATTACAATTCAATCAAGTTCTTCATTATCAGACGAAGAAATCGACCGTATGGTAAAAGATGCTGAAGTTAACGCTGAAGCAGATAAAAAACGTCGTGAAGAAGTAGACTTAAGAAACGAAGCTGACAGCCTAGTATTCCAAGTTGAAAAAACTTTAACTGATTTAGGCGAAAATATCGGTGAAGAAGATAAAAAATCTGCTGAAGAGAAAAAAGACGCTCTTAAAACTGCTTTAGAAGGTCAAGATATAGAAGATATTAAATCTAAAAAAGAAGAACTTGAAAAAGTGATTCAAGAATTATCAGCAAAAGTATATGAGCAAGCGGCTCAACAGCAACAACAAGCACAAGGTGCTAATGCTGGTCAAAACAACAATAGTACTGTAGAAGATGCTGAATTTAAAGAAGTAAAAGACGACGACAAAAAATAATTAAACAATACAATTAGAATGTTGTCATGATCTGAAAAGTCAAAGTCAATAGAACATTGGCTTTGGCTTTTTATTTGGATAGTATGACATATTACGTTAAACTATATGAGTTAATTAAGAAAAGGAGAGATAGCTGTGGCCAAAAGAGACTATTATGAAGTTTTAGGCATTAGTAAAGATGCTTCAAAAGATGAAATCAAAAAAGCGTATCGAAAGCTTTCGAAAAAATATCATCCAGATATTAACAAAGAAGAAGGTGCAGATGAAAAGTTTAAAGAAATTTCTGAAGCCTATGAAGTTTTAAGTGATGATAATAAACGCGCAAGCTATGATCAATTTGGACATGACGGTCCACAAGGTTTTGGTGGACAAGGATTCAATGGCTCTGACTTTGGCGGTTTTAGTGGCTTCGGTGGCGGTGGTTTTGAAGATATCTTTAGCTCTTTCTTCGGTGGCGGCAGACAAAGAGATCCAAATGCACCGCAAAAAGGTGATGATCTTCAGTATACAATGACATTGACATTTGAAGAAGCGGTATTTGGTACAACAAAAGAAATTTCAATCCGTAAAGATGTAACATGCGAAACATGTCATGGTGATGGTGCAAAGCCTGGAACAAGTAAAAAGACTTGTAGTTACTGTAATGGCGCTGGTCATGTAGCTGTAGAACAAAATACAATTTTAGGTAGAGTTCGTACTGAACAAGTTTGTCCTAAATGTAATGGAAGTGGTCAAGAATTTGAAGAAGCTTGTCCAACATGTCACGGAAAAGGTACTGAAAATAAAACAGTTAAATTAGAAGTGAAAGTACCTGAAGGTGTTGACAATGAACAACAAATTAGATTAGCTGGTGAAGGTTCTCCAGGTGTGAATGGAGGACCTGCTGGTGATTTATACGTAGTATTTAGAGTTAAACCATCTGAAAAATTTAAACGTGATGGTGATGATATTTATTACAAATTAAATGTTAGCTTCCCACAAGCAGCTTTAGGCGATGAAATAAAAATACCAACATTAAATAATGAAGTTATGTTAACAATTCCTGCTGGTACACAAACAGGTAAGCAATTCCGCTTAAAAGAAAAGGGTATAAAAAATGTTCATGGCTATGGATACGGAGATTTATATGTTGATATTAAAGTAGTAACGCCTACTAAATTAACAGATAGACAAAAAGAACTAATGAAAGAATTTGCCCAATTAAATGGCGAAGAAATTAATGAACAACCTTCGAATTTTAAAGATAGAGCAAAAAGATTCTTTAAGGGAGAATAAAGTATGAACTGGACAGAGCTTTCAATTATTATTAATCATGAAGCAGTAGAATTGGCTACCAATATACTTGAAAATCATGGATCAAATGGTGTCGTGATAGAAGATTCAGATGATTTAATTAACCAACCAGAAGATAAATACGGTGAAATTTACGCTTTGAAAAAAGAGGATTATCCAGATAAGGGAGTAAGATTGAAAGCCTATTTTAATGAGATGACTTATGATGATAAGTTGCGACAGCGAATTAAAGATGAGTTATTAAATTTAGATGAACTTGATCAACATAACGTTCAATTCAGTGAGCAAATCATTGCAGAAACGGATTGGGAAAATGAATGGAAAAACTATTTCCATCCATTCCGAGCGTCGAAGAAGTTCACAATAGTCCCTAGTTGGGAAACATATGCTAAAGAAGCGGATGAAGAGCTTTGCATTGAGCTCGACCCAGGTATGGCTTTTGGAACAGGAGATCATCCGACTACAAGTATGTGTTTGAAGGCAATAGAAACATATGTATTGCCACAGCATTCAGTAATTGATGTTGGTACTGGCTCAGGTATATTAAGTATTGCAAGTCATCTAATCGGTGTAAAACGTATTAAAGCGTTGGATATTGATGAAATGGCAGTGAGTGTAGCTAAAGAAAACTTCAGAAGAAATCATTGTGAAACGTTAATTGAAGCTGTTCCAGGTAACTTATTGAAAGACGAAACAGAAAAATTTGATATTGTAATAGCAAATATTTTAGCGCATATTATTGATGAAATGATTGAAGATGCTTATAATACTCTAAATGAAGGCGGTTATTTTATTACTTCTGGTATTATAAAAGAGAAGTATGAAGGTATACAGTCACATATGGAGCGTGTAGGTTTTAAAATTATTTCAGAACAACATGACAACGGTTGGGTTTGTCTTGTTGGCCAGAAAGTGAGTGAATAATGTGCAACGTTATTTCATAGACCAAAACGCTGATGTAAGTCAGCGTTTTTTTATTACAAAAAAAGAAGATATTCATCAAATAACAAATGTAATGAGATATGATGTTGGTAGTAAAATTATTTTAACTTTTAATGATCAAACAGTTTATTTATGTGAAATTGCTGATATAACAAGTGATAAAATCGCAGTTGATTTAAAAGAAAAACAAAATATTAATACAGAATTGCCAGTTGATGTTACGATTTGCAGTGGACTAATTAAAGCTGACAAATATGAGTGGTTGCTACAAAAAGCTACTGAATTGGGTGCTTCATCATTTATAGCTGTTAGCATGGAACGTTCAATTGTTAAATTAAACGAGGCAAAAGTTGCCAAAAAGATAGAACGTTGGCAAAAAATAATTAAAGAAGCTGCTGAACAAAGCTATCGTTTAGTGATTCCATCTATTCAATTCGAGTCGAATTTAAAATTAATTTGTGATACTATTGATAATTATGACTATATTCTTATTGCATATGAAGAGGAAGCAAAAGATGGTGAGTTAAGCAATTTCAAGCAAACTTTACAACAATTCAAGGCTCAGGATAAAGTGTTGATGATTTTTGGTCCTGAGGGTGGTTTGTCAGAAAATGAAATTTCATTATTTAGTAATACTAGTACAGTTGTTGGTCTTGGACCGAGAATTTTACGGGCAGAAACTGCGCCATTGTATGCGTTAAGTGCAATAAGTTATGAAAATGAATTAATGGGGTGAATATTTATGTCAACAGTTGCGTTTCACACATTAGGTTGTAAAGTAAACCATTATGAAACTGAAGCAATCTGGCAATTATTTAAAGAAGCAAACTATGAGCGCGTTGACTTTGAAGCGAATGCTGATGTATTTGTTATTAATACTTGTACAGTAACAAATACAGGTGATAAAAAAAGTCGTCAAATTATTAGACGTGCAATAAGACAAAATCCTGATGCTGTAATCTGTGTAACAGGTTGTTATGCGCAAACTTCATCAGCTGAAATTATGGAAATTCCTGGTGTCGATGTAGTAGTTGGTACACAAGATAGACATAAACTATTAGGTTACATTGACGAATTCCGTAAAGAACGCCAACCAATTAATGGTGTTGGAAATATCATGAAAAATCGTAAATATGAAGAATTAGATGTCCCTTATTTTACAGATAGAACACGTGCGTCATTAAAAATTCAAGAAGGTTGTAACAACTTCTGCACATTCTGTATTATTCCATGGGCTCGTGGCTTAATGCGTTCAAGAGATCCGGAAAAAGTAGTTGAACAAGCGACGCAACTAGTGAATTCAGGATATAAGGAAATTGTATTGACGGGAATTCATACAGGTGGATATGGTCAAGATTTAAAAGATTATAACTTGGCCCAATTATTACGTGATCTTGAAACGATTAATGGATTAGAACGAATTCGAATTTCTTCAATTGAAGCAAGTCAACATACAGATGAAGTAATTGACGTTTTAGAACGTTCAACAAAAGTTGTTCGTCATTTGCATATTCCATTACAATCTGGTTCAGATACAGTATTAAAACGTATGAGACGTAAGTATACAATGGATAGATTTTCAGAACGATTAACAAAATTGCATAAAGCTTTACCAGACTTGGCAGTTACGAGTGATGTAATTGTTGGCTTCCCAGGTGAAACTGAAGCTGAGTTCCAAGAAACATATGATTTTATCGTAAAGCATAAGTTCTCTGAACTGCATGTTTTCCCTTATTCTCCTAGAATTGGCACGCCAGCTGCAAGAATGGATGACCAAATTGATGAAGAAATTAAAAATGAACGCGTGCATAAGTTAATTACGCTAAGCAATCAACTCGGAAAGTTATATGCGTCTAAATTTGATCAAGATGTGCTTGAAGTAATTCCTGAGGAACAGGGTGACACAGAAGGTACATTAGTTGGATATGCAGATAATTATATGAAAGTACAATTTGAAGGTGACGAATCACTCATAGGTCAAATTGTAAAAGTTAAAATTACGCAAGCAAATTATCCATTAAATGAAGGGCAAGCAATTAAAGTTGTTGATTTCGCAACAAATAAATCTGATAGAGAAGTTTTAGTTTAAGTATTCCTTGATTCATACCATAAGGTTCCGTATTAAAGATATAGGTTTTGTAACGTTGTTTTAACGGCTTCACAATATACTATATAAGCAACTCTTCTCATTAAATAAATTATTAAGAGATTTTTAGAACAAAATCTAAAAGTCTTTGTGATTTTGATGTGAAATATGTTTCAAATAAAAAACAATTTACTAATTGACCATAAATTACAGATATATTATACTTATAAATGCATAGTTTTACTGTGCAATTGACTATAAAGTTCCGTTGATATTTGGAGGGAGGGAAATACAGATGTCTAAAACAGTAGTACGTAAAAATGAATCACTTGAAGATGCGTTACGTAGATTTAAACGTTCAGTTTCTAAAAGTGGAACAATCCAAGAAGTACGTAAACGTGAATTTTACGAAAAACCAAGCGTAAAACGTAAAAAGAAATCAGAAGCTGCACGTAAACGTAAATTCAAATAATTAATACCTCTGTTGACTCCCTCAACACGAATATTAATTATATAAAATAAACATCACAAGTTAGTGTCTGACACTAATATGTGATGTTTTTTTGTTGTCAATTTTTAATTTAAAAAGTTATATAGTTTATAAATAATCAAATTGATATTCTATAGGTTCTTATAACTATAAAGTATATTCAATTTCATGTATAATTAATGTGAGGGCGAGGTGAAATTGTGAGTTATAATAATTTTTTACAAATGACAACTATCTTGGAATCAACGGCTGGAGATACTTGGGTTGAACAAGTTAGTAATATAATTGTTCAACCTATTTTTACGTTAATATTAACCTGTTTGACATTCTTAGGATTTGTATATCAACTTTACTCTAAAAAAATCAATGCAGCTGGTATTATCGCCACATTATCATTACTTATTTTATTTTTGGGATTTCTAATCCAAGGAAATGTCAATATGCATTCTATCTTAATATTCTCAATTGGCGTTATATTAGTTGTAATTGAATTATTTGTAGTTGGTGCAGTAATTGGTATTATTGGCATGATACTGATAACTATAAGCATAACAACGCTCGGAGATAATTTGCTATTTATGCTTGCGAATGTTATCGTTGCCTTGATTTTAACGATTGTAGAATGGGTGATATTAGTGAAGATTTTCAACAGAAAGATTCCGTTTTTGGATAAAGTTATCTTAAAAGATTCAACTAATTCTGAGTCAGGTTACAATTCTCATGATAACCGCTCGCACCTCGTAGGAAAGACTGCTCAAACAGTTACAGATCTTCGACCTGCAGGGATTATTTTTTGTGAAAATGAACGTATTGATGCTGTTTCAGATGGCAACTTTATTTTACGCAATAAAACGGTAAAAATCCTTGAAGTTGAAGGAACAAGAGTAGTTGTGAGGGAAGTAGATTAATTAAAAGGAGCGATACCATGTTTAGTTTAAGTTTTATCGTAATAGCAGTTATTATAGTAGTTGCATTACTTATTTTATTCTCATTTGTACCGATTGGCTTATGGATTTCAGCGTTAGCAGCTGGCGTTCATGTTGGTATAGGTACATTGGTTGGTATGCGTTTACGTCGTGTATCTCCAAGAAAAGTTATAGCGCCATTAATTAAAGCGCATAAAGCAGGACTAGCATTAACAACAAACCAATTAGAATCGCATTATCTAGCAGGAGGAAATGTTGACAGAGTTGTTGACGCTAATATTGCTGCACAACGTGCTGACATTGATCTTCCTTTCGAACGTGCTGCTGCAATTGACCTTGCAGGACGTGACGTATTAGAAGCGGTTCAAATGTCTGTTAATCCTAAAGTCATTGAAACACCATTTATCGCAGGTGTAGCAATGAACGGTATTGAAGTGAAAGCCAAAGCTCGTATCACAGTTAGAGCTAATATTGCTCGACTTGTTGGTGGTGCTGGTGAAGAAACAATCATCGCACGTGTTGGTGAAGGTATCGTTTCAACAATTGGTTCTAGTAAGCATCACACAGAAGTACTTGAAAACCCAGATAATATTTCTAAAACAGTATTAAGCAAAGGTTTAGATTCAGGTACTGCATTTGAAATTTTATCAATTGATATTGCTGACGTTGATATTAGTAAAAATATTGGTGCAGACTTACAAACTGAACAAGCATTAGCAGACAAAAATATTGCACAAGCAAAAGCTGAAGAACGTAGAGCTATGGCTGTAGCAACTGAGCAAGAAATGAAAGCGCGTGTACAAGAAATGCATGCTAAAGTAGTTGAAGCCGAATCTGAAGTACCATTGGCTATGGCTGAAGCATTACGTTCAGGTAATATCAGTGTTAAAGATTATTATAATTTGAAAAATATCGAAGCTGATACAGGCATGAGAAATGCAATTAATAAACGAACTGATCAAAGTGATGATGAGTCACCTGAACATTAAGTCGAGAGGTGATTAAATGAGTGTCGGTATTCTAATTTTTGTCATATCAGTGATCATTTCTATCATTACTACTATGCGCGAAAATAGTCATAAAGATAGACAAAATCAAAAGCCACCTCAAAAAACATCTACCGATAATGAACCAAAAAAAGGTGGCTTTTTTGAAGAAATTGAGCGAACGTTTAAAGAAATAAGTGAAGAATTAAATGAAGAAGAAAAGAAATCATCGAAACGAAAATATGATGATACGTTACCACCTTTATTCGATGAACTTCCAAAGGAAGAGCCTAAATCGAAGCCTGTTGTAGAACCTATGGCACCTAAAAAACAACAAGAAACAAAACCGATGACAGAGAAACCAATTACAATGCCTAAAGCAGAACCGGTGGAACAGAAACATAGACCTTCTAGACAAGATAATTCTGACGAAATTAGACGTCAATTAGAAAAATCACTTAGAGATGATATTAAAACGATTCGTACTGACATTGATAGAGAAAAAGAAAAGCAAATTGCTAAAATGGAAAAACGTGCTAGAGATATTATTGAGGATAAATACTTATCTGAACGTACAAAACGTTTGAAATTAAAGCAGTTGCTTAATTCTCAAAATGTCGAAAAAGATTTGACTAAATCAGCGTTCCAATTTGATAAAGATGAAGTAATCAATGGTATGATATGGTCAGAAATTTTAGCTAAACCAAAACAATTATAAAATTTTTTGAAAACAAGCACTATCGTAATGGTAGTTGCTTGTTTTTTTACGTTAAGAAAAATTGAAAAACAAAGAGAATCTTTCGAGAAATATGAGTTATTTAAATTACAACGAAAAATTGATTAGTCTAAAATTGAATCTGCTTTTATGACAAGGTGAAAAGTATAAATGATTCTTTTAAATTAAAGAAAAATGAGTAAGTCAATGCAAAGATGTTTAAATCAATCAATTGCATGATATAATTAAGTAGATATTAAAGCATCATAGAATGAATATAAATGATATATGAAAAGGAGCGCGTGTATGCCTGGAATTATACAAATAGACGATATGAACCAATCTCAAGCTTTAATTGGAAATAATGATGAACATTTAAAAGCAATTGAAGAGAGTTTCGATGTTGTCATCCATGCAAGAGGACAAGAAGTTGCCGTTAAAGGTACAAAAATAGAAAACGTAGAAAAAGCGGAATCAGTATTAATCAATTTGCTGAAGGTTATTGATTTAGGTAATAATATTACAATTAAAGATGTTGAAGCAGCTATTAAAATGGCGCATAATAACACAATTCAACATCTGTTAGATTTATATGATGAAGAGATAACTAAAGATGCCTTTGGTAAGACGATTCGTGCGAAAACGATGGGGCAACGTATATATGTTAATGCCATGAAAAATAATGATTTAGTATTTGGTATAGGTCCTGCTGGTACAGGTAAGACATTCTTAGCTGTAGTTTATGCAGCAAAGCAACTCCGTAAAGGTGCTGTTAAACGTATTGTATTAACAAGACCTGCTGTTGAAGCAGGAGAGTCACTTGGATTTTTACCAGGAGATTTGAAAGAAAAGGTAGATCCATATTTAAGACCTTTATATGATGGTTTATATACTGTTCTTGGGCGTGAACAAACAGAGCGATTTATTGAAAGAGGCATTATCGAAATAGCGCCACTTGCATATATGCGCGGACGAACATTAGAAGATGCATTTGTAATTCTTGATGAGGCGCAGAATACGACACATGCGCAAATGAAAATGTTTTTAACAAGACTAGGTTTTGGCTCAAAAATGGTAGTTACTGGTGACCAAACTCAAATCGATTTACCTAAAGGTGTTAAAAGTGGACTTAAGGAAGCGGTCAGTAGGTTACACAACGTTAAAGGTATAAGTATATTGAAATTAGATCAGAGCGATGTAGTAAGACATCCATTGGTAAGTAAGATCATTGAACATTATGAAGGAGAGAATTAAATGTTTACGATAGATTTTAGCGATCACACAGGCTTAGTTAAAGATGCTTGGTATAAACAAATTGAAGATTTATTAGAATTTGCTAAAAAAGAAGAGCATATAGAAGACGATGCTGAGCTTTCTGTTACATTTGTAGATAAACAAGAAATACAAGAAATTAATCGAACATATAGAGATAAAGATAAAGTTACAGATGTAATCTCATTTGCTTTAGAAGAAGATGAGCCAGATATTGATTTTAGTGGTCTTGATATACCACGTGTTTTAGGGGATATAATTATCTGTACGGATGTAGCGCAAGAACAAGCAAACAATTACGGACATTCTTTTGAACGAGAATTAGGATTTTTAGCATTACATGGATTTTTGCATCTATTAGGTTATGATCATATGACTGAAGCGGATGAAAAGGAAATGTTTGGTCGACAAGATACAATATTAAACGCATATGGATTAACACGAGACTAATTATGAAAAGGTTTAAATATGCACTTGATGGGCTGAAAATCTTAATTCAAAAAGACTATAAATTTCTTTTACATGTGTTTGCAATGATTGTTGCTATTGTCTTTGGTCTCGTACTAAATATTAATCGGATTGAGTGGATTTTTATACTCATTGCTATTGCATTAGTTCTCACTGTTGAAGCTTTAAACACTGCTATTGAATATGTTGTAGATTTAGTGACCGTTGAATATCATGATTTAGCTAAATACGCTAAAGATATAGCGGCTTTTAGTGTACTTATAGTTTCAATATTAGCATTTATTATAGGTTTAATAGTATTTTTACCACATTTTATAGCGTTATTTTAGGGAGGCATATATGAGTTATCAACCTCATTATTTTCAAGAAGTTAGAAAAGCACAACAAGAATCATATTCGCCATACAGTCATTTTAAAGTAGGGGCTTATTTAAAAACGAAAGACGGTAGAACTTTTTATGGTACCAATGTAGAAAATGCTTCTTATCCATTATCGATATGTGCTGAACGAGCTAGTTTGGTATCGGCAATTTCTCAAGGATACAGACCAGGTGATTTTGAATCAATAACTGTAACCGTAGATGCAGATAAACCGTCATCACCTTGTGGTGCATGTCGTCAAGTTTTGAAGGAATTATGTGATGATGATATGCCTGTGTATATGACAAATCATAAAGGAGATATGGTTATGATGACAGTCGCAGAGTTACTACCATTTGGATTTTCAGGAAAGGATTTAGAATAAATGACAGAACATAAATCAGGATTTGTTTCAATTATAGGTAGACCAAATGTTGGGAAGTCAACATTTGTTAATAGAGTGATTGGCCATAAAATAGCAATCATGTCCGATAAAGCTCAAACAACTAGAAATAAAATTCAAGGTGTAATGACAAGAGATGATGCGCAAATTATATTCATTGATACGCCAGGTATTCATAAACCTAAACACAAATTAGGTGACTATATGATGAAAGTCGCTAAAAATACATTATCTGAGATAGATGCAATCATGTTTATGGTTAATGCCAATGAGGAAATTGGACGGGGCGATGAATATATTATAGAAATGTTGAAAAATGTTAAGACACCAGTATTTTTAGTATTAAATAAAATAGATTTAGTGCATCCAGATGAATTAATGCCAAAGATTGAAGAATATCAAAGTTATATGGACTTTACAGAGATTGTACCAATTTCAGCATTAGAAGGGCTAAATGTAGATCATTTTATTGATGTATTAAAGACGTATTTACCCGAAGGACCTAAATATTATCCAGATGATCAAATTTCAGACCATCCTGAACAATTTGTAGTGGGTGAAATCATTCGTGAAAAAATCCTTCATCTTACAAGTGAAGAAATCCCTCATGCGATTGGTGTAAATGTAGACCGTATGGTTAAAGAAAGCGAAGATCGTGTTCATATCGAAGCAACTATATATGTTGAAAGAGATTCGCAAAAAGGAATTGTCATTGGAAAAGGCGGTAAAAAGTTAAAAGAAGTAGGAAAACGTGCGAGACGTGATATAGAAATGCTTCTAGGCTCTAAAGTTTACTTGGAATTATGGGTCAAAGTTCAAAGAGACTGGCGAAACAAAGTTAACTTTATTCGCCAAATTGGTTATGTTGAAGACCAAGATTAATCTTAAAAGTGGTGAAGATAATTGTTAATGCGCCAAAAAGGGATTATCATCAAAGCAGTTGATTATGGTGAATCTGATAAAATT
Organism: Staphylococcus sp. HMSC062H10; assembly: GCF_001836945.1. NCBI lineage: Bacteria > Bacillati > Bacillota > Bacilli > Caryophanales > Staphylococcaceae > Staphylococcus > Staphylococcus sp. HMSC062H10. The sequence continues at coordinate 538,986 of NZ_KV830972.1, read as the reverse complement.
ATCACGATTTTAAATGAGCATGGTGCAAAAGTACCACTTATGGCAAGGCGTGCTAAAAAAGTTAAGACGGGTTTGCAAGCGCAAACGCAATTGTTTGTTTATGGTTTGTTTATTTACAATCAGTGGCGAGGTATGGGAACGTTAAATTCTGTAGATGTTATTAGTCAACATTATAAATTACAAATGGACCTTTACGTAAGCAGTTATGCGTCTCTGGCAGCTGAAACTATTGAGCGTTCAATGGATGAAGGGGACATTGCACCATATAACTATCAATTATTACAATTTGTTCTTGAAAAAATAGAATCAGGTACATCTGCACAGTTAATGTCAGTCGTTGTTATGTTAAAGTGTATGAAACGATTTGGTTTTACCGCATCATTTAATCGCTGTGCTGTGAGTGGTAATGACACACAAGCAGATTTAATAGGTTATAGTTTTAAGTTTGACGGTGCGATTTCAAGGCAAGAGGCCTCTAAAGATGTACATGCAGTTATATTATCGAATAAAACACTATATTTATTAGATGTATTACAAAAATTACCAATAGATAAAATGAATTCATTGAATATCCATCAAGAAATTATTGATGAAATGTCAGATATCATTTTAATGTTATATCGTGAATATGCAGGTATGTTTTTTAAAAGTCAGAAACTAATCAACCAATTAAAAAGATTGGAACAATAACATAAAATAATAAAAGGTATTCAAGTAGCCACATAAATGTGTTTATTTGAATACCTTTTTCGAATAGAAAAGAGATACTGGCAATTTTACTAACCAGTATCTCTTTTTATAAATTATATAGCCACCACATATGGTGGAGAGTCTTTTTAATTAGAATTTTGTTTTTTCAGTTAAGAAAGCTTCTAACTCTGAGATTGGCATACGAACTTGTTCCATTGAATCTCTGTCACGCACTGTAACTTGATTATCTTCTAATGAATCAAAGTCGAATGTTACACAATAAGGTGTACCGATTTCATCTTGACGACGGTATCTTTTACCGATAGATTGTGATTCATCGAAATCGATTGAGAATTTAGAACTTAATTGCTCAAAAATCTTAATCGCTTCGCCAGATAATTTCTTACTTAAAGGTAAAATCGCTGCTTTATATGGTGCTAATGCAGGATGGAAGTGTAAAACTGTACGTGCATCTTTACTACCTTCAACGCCTTCTTCATCATATGCATCACATAAGAAAGCTAATGTTACACGATCTGCACCAAGTGATGGCTCGATACAATATGGAATATATTTTTCGTTCGTTTCTGGATCGTGGTATCTGAAATCCTCACCAGAGTGTTCAGCATGTTTACGTAAGTCGAAGTCTGTACGACTTGCGATACCCCATAACTCACCCCAACCAAATGGGAATTTATATTCAATATCAGTTGTTGCATTTGAGTAATGAGATAATTCATCTTCATCATGATCACGTAAACGCATATTATCACTGCTCATATTTAAGCTTGTTAACCAGTCACTTGCAAAAGTTTTCCAATAATTTTGCCATTCGATTTCTTCACCAGGTTTACAGAAGAATTCAAGTTCCATTTGTTCAAATTCTCTTGTTCTGAAAATGAAGTTACCTGGAGTGATTTCATTACGGAATGATTTACCAATTTGACCAATACCAAATGGTAATTTTTTACGCATTGAACGTTGCACATTTTTATAGTTTACAAAAATACCTTGTGCGGTTTCAGGACGTAAGAAAATTTCATTTGTAGAATCTTCAGTTACACCTTGGAATGTTTTAAACATTAAATTGAATTGGCGAATTTCAGTCCAGTTAGCAGTTTTACTTACAGGACAAACAATACCTTCATCGTCAATAATTTTTTTCATTTGTTCAAAACTTAAACCATCGGCAATGAAGTTTTCATCACCTTTAACATCTTGCATATAATCTTCAATTAATTTATCAGCGCGATATCGAATTTTACTATCTTTATTATCAATCATTGGGTCGTTGAAGTTGTTTAAGTGTCCTGAAGCTTCCCATACTTTTGGATTCATTAAGATTGCAGCATCGATACCAACGTTAAACGGTGATTGTGTAATGAATTTTTGCCACCAAGCTTTTTTAACATTATTCTTTAATTCAACACCTAAAGGACCATAATCCCATGTGTTTGATAAACCACCGTAAATATCACTACCAGGGAACACAAAACCTCTGTGTTTTGCTAATGAAACAATTGTATCCATATCTTTTGCCATAATTACCTCTCCTCATACATGAAAACGCCCCATGGAAAATAACAGCATAGTAAATATGCTTTACTTCCATGGGACGAGTTAATATTTTAAATTGTATATAATACAAAATAAGTTACGTATTTAACCCGCGGTTCCACCCAAATTAGTGTAGTCACTCGCTTTTATTTTAAAATGATTCGTTGCGCCAATCTTATTGTTAAGCTTACACTATCCTTAACTCGCTGTACGTTTATTCTAATTGATAGATTATTTAAAGGCAAGTAAAATTAATGTGTTTGTGACATGAAAGAAATATCGGTATAATAATAAGTGAATAAAAAAGGGGTGAAGACCTATAGAACTCAGTCAAAGACAAGAACGAATCATCGAAATTGTTAAAACTCAAGGACCCATTACTGGTGAACAAATAGCAGATAAGCTGAATTTAACAAGAGCAACGCTCAGACCAGATTTAGCGATATTAACAATGTCAGGTTTTTTAGAAGCGCGTCCCCGAGTTGGATATTATTATTCAGGTAAATCAAAAGGTAAATTTTTTAATGAAAAACTTCGACAATTTGAGGTTAAGGACTATATGTCTCAACCTGTTGTGCTAAGAGAGAATACAACAGTTTATGACGCTATTTGTACAATTTTTTTAGAAGATGTAAGTACATTATTTATTATTAATGAAAATAACGATTTTGTTGGTGTGTGTTCAAGAAAAGATTTATTAAGAGCTTCAATGATTGGAGCAGATATTCATACAGTACCTATCAGTGTAAATATGACACGTATGCCTAATGTCACTTATTTAGAGGAAAGCGAATTAGTCATATACGCAGCAGATAGAATGATTGAAAAAGAAATTGATTCGATTCCAATTGTAAGAAAAAAAGATAATCAAAAGTATGAAGTAATTGGGAGAATTTCCAAAACAACAATAGCTAAGTTATTAGTAGCATTATATAAAGAATAGGTGAGAAGTAATGGAAAAAATTAAAATTATCGTAGCCTCAGATTCTATAGGTGAAACGGCAGAGTTAGTTGCAAGGGCAGGTATTTCACAATTTAATCCTAAGCAATGTAAAAATGAATTATTAAGATATCCATATATTGAATCTTTTGAAGATGTTGATGAAGTGATTCAAGTTGCTAAAGATACAAATGCTATCATTGTTTATACACTTATTAAACCTGAAATGAAGCAATATATGAGTGAGAAAGTAGCAGAATTCCAATTGAAGTCCGTCGATATTATGGGGCCATTAATGGATTTATTATCAGCATCGGTTGAAGAAAAACCTTATAATGAGCCAGGTATCGTTCATAGATTAGATGATGCATATTTCAAGAAAATTGATGCGATAGAGTTTGCAGTTAAATATGATGATGGTAAAGATCCTAAAGGATTACCTAAAGCTGATATTGTTTTACTTGGTATTTCGAGAACTTCAAAGACACCATTATCCCAGTATTTAGCGCATAAGAGTTACAAAGTTATGAATGTACCGATTGTACCAGAAGTGACACCGCCAGATGGCTTATATGATATTGATCCAAAGAAATGTATCGCACTTAAAATAAGTGAAGAAAAATTAAATCGTATTAGAAAAGAGCGACTAAAACAATTAGGACTAGGTGACACAGCTCGATATGCAACAGAAGCACGAATTCAAGAAGAATTGAATTACTTTGAAGAAATCGTAAGTGAAATTGGATGTCCTGTCATTGATGTTTCTCAAAAAGCAATCGAAGAAACAGCAAACGATATAATCCATTATATTGAACAAAATAAATCGAAATGATTTCATTTTTGTCAAAAATTAGGTATAATAGTATAACTAATGCTTAATAGGTGATTTAATTTGCGAATAGATCAATCGATCATTAATGAAATAAAAGATAAAACCGACATTTTAGACTTGGTAAGTGAATATGTAAAATTAGAAAAGAGAGGACGCAATTATATAGGTTTGTGTCCTTTTCATGATGAAAAGACACCTTCATTTACAGTTTCTGAAGATAAACAAATTTGTCATTGTTTTGGTTGTAAAAAAGGTGGCAATGTTTTTCAATTTACTCAAGAAATTAAAGACATATCATTTGTTGAAGCGGTTAAAGAATTAGGTGATAGAGTTAATGTTGCTGTAGATATTGAGGCAACACAATCTAACTCAAATGTTCAAATTGCTTCTGATGATTTACAAATGATCGAAATGCATGAGTTAATACAAGAATTTTACTATTACGCTTTAACAAAGACAGTCGAAGGCGAAAAAGCATTAACATACTTACTAGAACGTGGTTTTACAGATGCGCTTATTAAAGAGCGAGGCATTGGCTTTGCACCCGATAGCTCACATTTTTGTCATGATTTTCTTCAAAAAAAGGGTTACGATATTGAATTAGCATATGAAGCCGGATTATTATCACGTAATGAAGAAAACTTCAGTTATTACGATAGATTTCGAAATCGTATTATGTTTCCTTTGAAAAATGCGCAAGGAAGAATTGTTGGATATTCAGGCCGAACATATACCGGTCAAGAACCAAAATACCTAAATAGTCCTGAAACACCTATTTTTCAAAAAAGAAAGTTGTTATACAACTTAGATAAAGCGCGTAAATCAATTAGAAAATTAGATGAAATTGTATTACTAGAAGGTTTTATGGATGTTATAAAATCTGATACTGCTGGCTTGAAAAACGTTGTTGCAACAATGGGTACACAGTTGTCAGATGAACATATTACCTTTATACGAAAGTTAACATCAAATATAACATTAATGTTTGATGGGGATTTTGCGGGTAGTGAAGCAACACTTAAAACAGGTCAACATTTGTTACAGCAAGGGCTAAATGTATTTGTTATACAATTGCCATCTGGCATGGATCCTGATGAATACATTGGTAAGTATGGCAACGACGCATTTACTGCTTTTGTAAAAAATGACAAAAAGTCATTTGCACATTATAAAGTGAGTATATTAAAAGATGAAATTGCACATAATGACCTTTCATATGAACGTTATTTGAAAGAACTGAGTCATGACATTTCATTTATGAAGTCATCAATTCTACAACAAAAGGCTATAAATGATGTTGCGCCATTTTTCAATGTTAGTCCTGAGCAATTAGCTAACGAAATACAATTCAATCAAGCACCAGCCAATTATTATCCAGAAGATGAGTATGGCGGTTATATTGAACCTGAGCCAATTGGTATGGCACAATTTGACAATTTGAGCCGTCAAGAAAAAGCAGAGCGAGCATTTTTAAAACATTTAATGAGAGATAAAGATACATTTTTAAATTATTATGAAAGTGTTGATAAGGATAACTTCACAAATCAGCATTTTAAATATGTATTCGAAGTCTTACATGATTTTTATGCGGAAAATGATCAATATAATATCAGTGATGCTGTACAGTATGTTAATTCAAATGAGTTGAGAGAAACATTAATTAGCCTAGAACAATATAGTTTGAATGACGAACCATATGAAAATGAAATTGATGATTATGTCAATGTTATTAATGAAAACGGACAAGAAACCATTGAGTCATTGAATCATAAATTAAGGGAAGCTACAAGGATTGGCGATGTAGAATTACAGAAATACTATTTACAGCAAATTGTTGCTAAGAATAAAGAACGCATGTAGCATGTGGTATTAAAGAATAATACGAATAATGATTATGTCAAAATGTATAAGGGTAAATGATAGTTACCGCATTTAAACAACACTATTGAAAAATAAATATTGGGATTAGTTCCTATTTGTAAAATAAAATTAAAAATATGGATGAATTAATTAAGAATTTAGTTTAAAATAGCAATATTGAATAAATTTCGAAAGTTCATATTTAAAATCGGGAGGCCGTTTCATGTCTGATAACACAGTTAAAATTAAAAAACAAACAATTGATCCGACATTAACATTAGAAGATGTTAAGAAGCAATTAATTGAAAAAGGTAAAAAAGAGGGTCATTTAAGTCATGAAGAAATTGCTGAAAAACTTCAGAATTTCGATATCGACTCTGATCAAATGGATGATTTCTTTGATCAATTAAATGATAATGATATTTCACTAGTTAATGAAAAAGATAGTTCAGATACTGACGAGAAACTGAATCCAAGTGATCTTAGTGCCCCTCCAGGTGTTAAAATAAATGACCCAGTTCGAATGTACCTTAAAGAAATTGGGCGTGTTAACTTATTAAGTGCACAAGAAGAAATCGAATTAGCCAAACGTATTGAACAAGGTGATGAAGTAGCAAAATCGAGACTTGCAGAAGCGAACTTACGTTTAGTTGTAAGTATTGCTAAAAGATATGTAGGTCGTGGTATGTTATTCCTTGATTTAATCCAAGAAGGTAATATGGGTCTTATTAAAGCTGTTGAAAAATTTGACTTTAACAAAGGATTTAAATTTTCAACATATGCAACATGGTGGATTAGACAAGCAATCACTCGTGCAATTGCTGACCAAGCACGTACGATTCGTATCCCTGTGCATATGGTAGAAACAATTAATAAATTAATTCGTGTTCAACGTCAATTGTTACAGGACTTAGGTCGAGATCCAGCACCAGAAGAAATTGGTGAAGAAATGGATTTACCAGCAGAAAAAGTTCGTGAAATTTTAAAAATTGCGCAAGAACCTGTTTCATTAGAAACACCAATTGGTGAAGAAGATGATAGTCATTTAGGAGACTTTATTGAGGATCAGGAAGCACAAAGTCCTTCAGATCATGCTGCTTATGAATTATTAAAAGAGCAATTAGAAGATGTACTTGATACATTAACTGATAGAGAAGAAAATGTATTACGATTAAGATTTGGTCTTGATGACGGCAGAACAAGAACACTTGAAGAAGTTGGTAAAGTTTTCGGTGTTACACGTGAACGTATTCGACAAATCGAAGCAAAAGCACTTAGAAAATTAAGACATCCAAGTCGTAGTAAACGTTTGAAAGACTTTATGGATTAATTTATATCAATTTTAATGATTGATACCAAGACATGAATAAGCGCTTGTTTATTTTTAGATTAAGATTTAACTTGAGTGAGGTTGGTACATTGAATAATGTTCAACCTCTTTTTTCATAAAGGAGAAGAAAATGATTTCGTTAAATAACCGATTAACGACGGTAAGTCGATTTTTAAAACAAGGTACAATCGCGGATATTGGCTCAGATCATGCTTATTTGCCAATCTATGCAATTCAAAACCATTTATGCGATTGCGGTATTGCAGGAGAAGTTATTCAAGGCCCTTTTCAAGCTGCTGTGAAAAATGTAGCTGCAAATCAATTAGTAGATAGAATTGATGTACGTTTAGGGGATGGCTTAAGTGTTATTCATCCTGAGGACGTAATCGATAATATCACAATTTGTGGTATGGGCGGACCACTTATTGCTAAAATTTTAAAAGATGGGCAAGATAAGTTAAGTCAACATCCAAGGTTGATTTTACAAAGTAATATCCAAACCGAAAGTTTAAGACAAACATTACAACAATTGAATTATGAAATAATTGATGAAATAATAATGGAAGAAAAAGGCCATATTTATGAAATTGTTGTAGCAGAATATTCTGCGCAATTAATAGAGCTATCATCTGATGAATTGAAATTCGGACCAAAATTGCTGAACAACAAAAATGAATATTTTATAAAAAAATGGCAAAGAGAGTTAGAAGCACTTTATCATATTAAATCGAAACTCAATACTGAACAACATCATCAACGTTTAGCTCAAATTAATGAAGAAATTGCTGTAATTGAAAGGGTGTTATAGTAATGAAAATAGCTGATTTAATGACATTGTTAGATCATCATGTGCCATTTAGAACTGCTGAATCTTGGGATAATGTAGGATTGTTAATAGGTGATGAAGATGTTGAAGTTACTGGTGTTTTAACAGCATTAGACTGTACGTTGGAAGTAGTAAATGAAGCAATCGAAAAAGGCTATAATACTATTATTAGTCATCATCCTCTAATCTTTAAAGGCGTAACAGCATTAAAAGCTAATGGTTATGGTTTGATTATTAGAAAACTAATTCAACATGACATTAATTTAATAGCGATGCATACAAATTTAGATGTAAATCCTCATGGTGTCAATATGATGTTGGCGAAGGCGATGGGATTGAAGAACATTTCAATAATAAATAATCAACAAGATGTATACTATAAAGTTCAAACATATATACCTAAGGATAATGTTGGACCATTTAAAGATAAGCTTAGTGAAAATGGATTAGCACAAGAAGGTAATTATGAATATTGTTTCTTTGAAAGTAAGGGAAGAGGGCAATTCAAACCAGTTGGTGAAGCTAATCCAACAATAGGACAAATTGATAAAATTGAATATGTAGATGAAGTTAAAATTGAATTTATGATAGATGCATGTCAAAAGTTAAGGGCTGAGCAATTAATTAAACAATACCATCCATATGAAACACCGGTATTTGATTTTATTGAGATAAAACAAACATCTCTTTATGGACTTGGCGTTATGGCAGAAGTGGATAATCAAATGACATTGGAAGATTTCGCAGCTGATATTAAATCTAAATTAAATATCCCAAGTGTCCGTTTTGTTGGTGAGTCTAATCAGAAAATTAAACGTATTGCAATTATTGGTGGTTCAGGTATTGGATATGAATATCAAGCTGTTCAACAAGGCGCAGATGTCTTTGTTACAGGTGATATTAAACATCATGATGCCTTAGATGCTAAAATTCAGGGTGTGAACTTAATTGATATTAATCATTACAGCGAATATGTGATGAAAGAAGGTTTAAAAACATTACTAATGAATTGGTTCAATACAGAAAAAATAAATATAGATGTTGAAGCATCTACAATTAATACAGATCCATTTCAATATATTTAAACTAAAATCTCGGGATTTCTAAATTTTGAAATTTCGAGGTTTTAATATTTTTATTTAAAATAGCACATTTATACTTTATAATAGTAAAGATGAACATATAAGGAGGCCAAATCATGGCAAAACATCCATTCGAACAATTTAATCTAGAATCTAGTTTAATTGACGCTGTGAAAGACCTTAATTTTGAAAAACCAACTGAAATTCAGAATCGAATTATTCCAAGAATACTAAAGAGAACAAATTTAATTGGTCAATCTCAAACGGGTACAGGGAAATCTCATGCATTTTTATTACCATTAATGCAGTTAATTGATAGTGAAATAAAAGAACCACAAGCAATCGTAGTTGCACCAACAAGAGAACTTGCACAACAACTATACGATGCAGCGAACCATTTAAGCCAATTTAAAGCTGGTGTTTCAGTTAAAGTTTTTATTGGTGGTACAGATATAGAGAAAGATAGACAACGTTGTAATGCACAACCACAATTGATTATAGGCACCCCTACTAGAATTAATGATTTAGCTAAAACGGGACATTTACATGTGCACTTAGCATCATATTTAGTTATTGATGAAGCGGATCTTATGATTGACTTAGGATTAATTGAAGATGTAGATTACATTGCTGCAAGATTGGAAGATAATGCAAATATTGCGGTGTTTAGTGCTACAATTCCACAACAGTTACAACCATTTTTAAATAAATATTTAAGTCATCCAGAATATGTAGCTGTCGACAGTAAAAAACAAAATAAAAAGAACATCGAATTCTTTTTAATACCTACTAAAGGTGCAGCTAAAGTTGAAAAGACTTTAAATTTAATTGATATACTAAATCCATACTTATGTATTATTTTCTGTAATAGTAGAGATAATGCAAATGATTTAGCACGTTCACTAAATGAAGCTGGTATTAAAGTTGGTATGATTCATGGTGGTTTAACGCCACGTGAACGTAAACAACAAATGAAACGTATACGTAATTTAGAATTCCAATACGTTATTGCCAGCGATTTAGCATCTCGTGGTATTGATATTGAAGGTGTTAGTCATGTCATCAATTTTGATGTGCCAAATGATATTGACTTCTTTACACATAGAGTCGGCCGAACTGGCCGTGGGAATTATAAAGGTGTAGCAATTACGCTTTATAGTCCTGATGAAGAACACAATATTTCATTAATAGAAGATCGCGGTTTTGTTTTCAATACTGTTGATATTAAAGATGGTGAGTTAAAAGAAGTTAAAGCGCACAATCAGCGTCAAGCAAGAATGCGCAAAGATGACCATTTAACTAATCAAGTGAAGAACAAAGTTCGAAGTAAAATTAAAAACAAAGTTAAACCAGGTTATAAGAAGAAATTTAAACAAGAAGTTGAAAAAATGAAACGTCAAGAGCGTAAACAATTTAGTAAGCAGCAAAATAGACAAAAACGTAAGCAAAACAAAAAAGGTTAGGTGTGTTTTATGTTATTAGGATCACATGTTTCAATGAGTGGTAAAAAGATGTTAGAAGGTTCTGCTATAGAAGCGCATGAATATGGTGAAACAACATTTATGATTTATACTGGTGCACCTCAAAACACGCGCCGTAAAAGTATTGAAGATTTAAATATAACTAAAGGTCATGAAGTGATGGAAAAATATGGCTTATCTAATATTGTTGTTCATGCACCATACATCATTAATATTGCAAATACAACCAAACCAGAAACGTTTAATCTTGGTGTAGATTTCTTGCAACAAGAAATTGAAAGAACGCAAGCTATAGGCGCTAAAGATATTGTATTACATCCAGGTGCGCATGTTGGAGCTGGTGTTGATGCCGGAATTAATAAGATTATTGAAGGATTAAATGAAGTTTTAACGAATGACAATAATGTACGTATTGCGCTTGAAACGATGGCAGGTAAAGGTACAGAGATTGGTCGCTCGTTTGAAGAGTTAGCACGTATTATTGATGGAGTTCATAATAACGAACGTTTATCAGTATGCTTTGATACATGTCATACGCATGATGCTGGATATAATGTGAAAGAGGACTTTGATGGCGTATTAAATGAATTTGATAAAATCATTGGAGTCGACAGAATTAAAGTTGTTCATGTCAATGATTCTAAAAATGACCGTGGCGCTCAAAAAGACCGACATGAAAATATTGGCTTCGGTTACATTGGCTTTGATGCATTAAATTACATTGTGCATCATGATAGTTTTAAAGATATTCCGAAAATCTTAGAAACACCTTATGTTGGTGAAGATAAGAAAAATAAAAAACCGCCATATAAGCTTGAAATTGAAATGTTAAAACAACAGCAATTTGACCCAGAATTAAAAAATAAGGTTATGCAACAATAAAATGATAATGCTCTCTTCAAGAAATGCGATAAATAAAACTTGAAGGGGGCATATCTCTTTATTTTGTCTAATTTTGAGTCGTAAACATTACTGTTTACATATGTTACTAGGAGTTGTATAGTTGAATGCGAGGTGAGAATACGATGACACCAGTCTTTGAATTGAAAAATGTCAATTACTACTATGATCATAAAAAAGTGTTAGAAAATATAAACATTAAAATAAATAAAGGTGAATTTTTAGCAATTGTTGGACCAAATGGTGCTGGTAAATCAACATTATTGAAGTTGATTCTAGGATTATTACCTTTACAAAGTGGTGAGATTTTTGTTGAAGGTATTGATTTTAAAAATAAGAAAACATCAATTAAATTAAGCTATGTATCACAAAAAGCAAATGCCTTTAATTCAGGTTTCCCAGCAAGTGTTAAAGAAGTTGTTTTAAGCGGATTAACAAAGACAAAACGTCTTTTCCAAACATTTAATAGCAAAGATAATGAAAAAGTGATTAAAGTACTAGAAAGACTGAATATAAGTGATTTAATTCATAAAAATATAGCAGAATTATCAGGTGGTCAACAACAACGTGTAATGATTGCTCGAGCATTGATTTCAGAACCTGCAGTATTAGTACTTGATGAACCGACGAATGGTATTGATGCAAAACATGTAAGTGAATTTTATAATACTTTAGATCAATTAAAACAAGAAGGTATCACCATTATCTTAGTTACTCATGATATTGGTGTTGTAGCAGATACTGCTACTGAAGTAGCATGTTTAAATAAGCATTTGCATTTCCATGGTACAACTGATGAGTTTAAATCACTTGATGAAGTTGAAATTTCAAAAATTTATGGACATCCTGTACGTTTTGTCGATCATCAGCATAATCGAGAATGTTGTAATTAATAAAGATTTGAGTTTATTTAAAATGGAAAGGCGTGTCACAATTGATAGATGCATTATTGAATTTTGATTTTATGAGGTACTCTTTAATTAGTGGTATCTTGATAGGTTTTATTGCGCCTCTAATCGGTGCTTTTATCGTTGTTAGACGACTATCACTTATAGCTGATGCTCTAAGTCATGTAACTTTAGGTGGTATATCCTTCGGTATGTTTTTACTTACTATTATGCCAACACTAGTATTTATTAATCCAATGTGGTTTGGAATCTTATTCGCAATAGTAGGTGCGCTTCTAATTGAAAAATTAAGAACGTCATACACTGCTTACCAAGAAATTGCTATTCCAATTATAATGAGTGCTGGTATCGCCTTGAGTGCAATCTTCATTTCATTAGCTGATGGGTTCAATCAAGAAATTGTTGGATTACTATTTGGCTCAATAAGCGCAGTGAATATAAGTGATTTAACAACGATTATTGTCATTGCCATCATAGTTGTTCTGTTTATTACATTGTTTTATAAAGAATTATTTATATTGTCATTTGATGAGGAATATAGTAAAGTCATTGGCATTCCTAGGTGGATTCAATTTTTATTTATTGTTATTGTAGCGATGGTTATTTCTGCCTCAATGCGTGTTGTAGGGATACTGTTAGTAAGTGCGTTAATCACGTTACCAATTGCAATAAGTATGCGAATAACAAAAAGTTTTAAGCAATTGATATTACTAAGTGTATTTTTAGGTGAATTATCAGTAATATTAGGCTTAGTCCTAGCTTTCTATATGGACATTTCTCCGGGTGGTGTAATTGTAGTTCTACTAGTTATTTTACTTATGATTACAATGGCTTATCAGAAAATGCGAATGAAGTTTAAAAAGGGAGCTAATATCAATGAATACAAATGATGCTATTAAAATTTTAAAAGAGAACGGTTTAAAATATACAGATAAACGTAAAGATATGTTAGATATTTTTGTCGAAGAAGATAAGTATATAAACGCAAAGTATATACAACAACGTATGGATGAAAATTATCCTGGAATTTCATTCGACACAATTTATAGAAACCTGCACTTATTTAAAGATTTAGGGATTATTGAAAATACAGAACTTGATGGTGAAATGAAGTTTAGAATCGCTTGTACAAACCATCATCATCATCATTTTATCTGTGAAAAGTGTGGAGATACAAAGGTAATAGATTATTGTCCAATAGATCAGATAAAATTATCACTACCTGGTGTTAATATTCACAAACACAAACTTGAAGTTTATGGTGTATGTGAGTCTTGCCAAGATTAATATAAAGAAATGAGATTTATGCACATTTGGTCAGATGTATGCATAAATCTCATTTTTTAAATTATAGAAGATAAAGGTTCATTTCATACTCCGTTCGTATGATTTTATGGCAAATCTGTTAACTTTTTATATACAAAATGTTTAATTATTTTTGATTTGAGTTATATTAAATGAGTAGAGAAAATAATAAGTAGTAGAATTTAAGCAAATTCTTTGTTGAACCAGTCACTGCTTGTTATTATTTACTTACAGACATTTTAGGAGGATGATTATTTATGGCTTTTGAATTACCAAAATTACCATACGCATTTGATGCATTAGAACCACATTTTGACAAAGAAACTATGGAAATTCACCATGACAGACATCATAACACTTATGTTACGAAATTAAATGCTGCAGTAGAAGGTACAGATTTAGAATCTAAATCTATTGAAGAAATTGTTGCTAATTTAGACAGTGTACCAGCTAACATCCAAACTGCTGTACGTAATAATGGCGGTGGACATTTAAACCATTCATTATTCTGGGAGTTACTTTCACCAAACTCAGAAGAAAAAGGTACTGTAGTAGAAAAAATTAAAGAACAATGGGGTTCTTTAGAAGAATTTAAAAAAGAATTTGCTGACAAAGCAGCTGCACGCTTTGGTTCAGGATGGGCTTGGTTAGTCGTAAACAATGGCCAGTTAGAAATTGTGACTACACCAAACCAAGATAATCCATTAACTGAGGGTAAAACACCTATTTTAGGTTTAGACGTATGGGAACACGCTTATTACCTAAAATATCAAAACAAACGCCCTGACTACATTGGCGCATTTTGGAATGTAGTTAACTGGGAAAAAGTTGACGAATTATATAACGCAACAAAATAAAGTATGATTACTTGTCCGGTCTCTTAAATGAGACCGTTATTTTTTTGTCAAAAAGATAGAAATAATTTCTAAATTCATATATGATTTAAAGTGAAAGACTTTGAATAGAGGTAGGTAGTTTTGTTAAAAAGACTAAAAGAAAAATCAAATGATGAAATCGTTCAAAATACAATTAACAAGAGAATTAACTTTATATTTGGTGTGATTGTATTTATTTTTGCAGTACTAGTACTACGTTTAGGTTATTTACAAATCGCACAAGGCTCACATTATAAACAAATTATAAAAAATGATGAAAACATTACAGTGAATGAGTCTGTGCCAAGAGGTCGTATTTTAGACAGAAATGGGAAAGTTTTAGTTGATAATGCTTCTAAAATGGCTATTACATATACTAGGGGTCGAAAAACAACACAATCGGAAATGTTGGATACGGCTGAAAAGTTATCGAAGCTAATCAAGATGGATACTAAGAAGATTACAGAACGTGATAAGAAAGATTTCTGGATTCAGTTGCATCCTAAAAAAGCAAAAGCAATGATGACAAAAGAACAAGCTATGTTAGCAGATGGAAGTATTAAACAAGATCAATATGATAAACAACTGTTATCGAAAATTGGAAAATCACAATTAGATGAATTGTCTTCTAAAGATTTACAAGTTTTAGCCATTTTTCGAGAGATGAATGCAGGAACAGTTTTAGATCCACAAATGATAAAAAATGAAGATGTCAGTGAAAAAGAGTATGCAGCAGTTTCTCAGCAACTTTCCAAATTACCAGGTGTTAACACGGCTATGGATTGGGATAGAAAATATCCATATGGCGACACTTTAAGAGGTATATTCGGAGATGTATCGACACCTGCTGAAGGTATTCCAAAAGAATTGACAGAACATTACTTATCCAAAGGATATTCACGCAATGATCGTGTTGGAAAATCTTACCTAGAATATCAATATGAAGATGTATTGCGTGGTAAGAAGAAAGAAATGAAATACACAACGGACAAATCTGGTAAAGTCACATCTTCAGAAGTGTTAAATCCTGGCGCTCGCGGTCAAGATTTGAAATTAACGATCGATATAGATCTTCAAAAAGAAGTAGAAGCATTATTAGATAAACAAATTAAGAAGCTTCGAAGCCAAGGTGCCAAAGATATGGATAATGCAATGATGGTTGTACAAAATCCTAAAAATGGAGACATTCTTGCGCTTGCCGGAAAGCAGATTAATAAGAGTGGTAAAGTGACTGATTATGACATTGGTACGTTTACTTCTCAATTTGCGGTTGGATCTTCTGTAAAAGGTGGAACATTATTAGCTGGTTATCAGAATAAAGCTATCAAAGTTGGAGAAACAATGGTCGATGAACCATTACATTTCCAAGGTGGTTTGACAAAACGATCATACTTTAATAAAAACGGGCATGTATCTATTAATGATAAGCAAGCTTTGATGCATTCATCAAACGTATATATGTTTAAAACAGCATTAAAATTAGCGGGAGACCCTTATTATTCTGGTATGGCTTTACCTTCAGATATAAGTTCACCTGCCCAAAAGCTAAGAAGAGGATTAAATCAAGTAGGATTAGGTGTGAAAACGGGTATAGATTTACCAAATGAAACAAGAGGTCAAATCGAACCATTAACAAATAATCCAGGTAATTATCTAGATTTATCAATTGGTCAATATGATACCTATACACCATTACAATTATCACAATATGTTTCAACTATAGCGAATGATGGTTATAGAATACAGCCACACATTGGATTAACGATTCATGAATCAACTAATAAAGATGAGGTTGGTCCACTCAAGAAGAAAATTAATGGCACCGTCTTGAACAAGGTTAATAATACTGAAAAAGAAATCAAACAAATTCAAGAAGGATTCAAAATGGCATTTAATGAAAAAGATGGTACTGGATATGTTAGTTTTAAAGATACAGTAGTACCTACTGCTGGTAAAACGGGTACCGCTGAAGTGTTTCAAAACGGAGAGCCAAGAGTTAACTCTACTTATATAGGATACGCGCCAATTGATGATCCAAAATTAGCGTTTTCAATTGTATATACAAATCAGCCTGTACCACCACCATGGTTAACAGGTGGAGACTTAGGTAGAGATGTAATTAACTACTACTTTAAGCAGTTAGGTAAAGATGATAAAAATAAAGACAAAGACAAATAAAATTTAGCCTGACGATTGTGTAGCGCATGGTTGTAAAATTTTAACTTTGCAAATATTATAGATGTTGGTATAATAATAAAGTCGTATTTAGAAATGATAAGGAGGAATAACCATGCGCGTAAACGTAACTTTAGCTTGTACGGAATGTGGTGACAGAAACTACATTACAACTAAGAACAAAAGAAATAATCCAGAACGTGTTGAAATGAAGAAATTCTGTTCACGTGAAAACAAACAAACTTTACACCGTGAAACAAAATAATCATTAAAATTAAATTCAAATTAACAATAAAAAAGGTGAAATCTCAAAATAAGAGGTTTCACCTTTTTAATTATTCACACGTATGAAATGATAAAAGATTTTCAATTGAAATAATAAATTTTAGAATTGTCGCATAATTCATCATGACAACATAATGACATGTATTGTTATTAACGATATAATAGAATTGAATAAAGTGGGTGATAATGTGACTAAAAATGAGATTAGAAAATACATTTTACATAAAATGAAGAATTTTAATAAAGCTGAAAAGCGAAAAGCAGACACATGGTTAAGAAATCAATTTTTTGCAACTGAAGAATACAAAGAAGCAAACGCAATTGCGCTAGTTCTTTCTTTTAATCATGAAGTAGATACTTTTTCTATTATTGAACAAGCCTTAATGGATCATAAACGTATTTTTGTGCCGAAAATGGATTATTTAAATCATCAAATGACTTTTAAAGAGATATTTAATCTAAAAGATATTGATGTCGATAATAAGGGGATTTACTATCCAACTTCAAAAGGTGAAACAACGAATAACCTAGATTTAATTGTTGTTCCTGGTGTTGGTTTTCAAGACGATGGATATAGAATTGGGTATGGTGGTGGCTATTATGACAGGTTTTTAGCTAATTATCAGACAAAGACAATAAGCTTATTATACGATTTTCAAATAACATCATTTGAACCGGAATCATTCGATCAACCAGTCGATAAATTGATTATATATCAATCAGCATAGTGGAGGACTAAATGAACATAGACAAACAATTTTGGAAAACAATATATTATTGGATTAGGTACTTGAATTTTGATATTGTCAGTAGGGAAAAAGATGACCAAGAAATTTGGTTAGCCCATAAAAGAAAAAAACAAGTAGTCATTTTTAAACAACATATCAAGTCTACCCAAGAAATACGTTTTGACAAAGCGAAAGTGCTTGAACACAAAGATGAAATAGCAAATTTTATTTCTTTCGAACCTCAAAGTTTTGAATTTTATTATTTTACAGAATCGGAATTTTCAGAAGAACAATTAAATGAAGTTTCGCCAATTAGAATTAAATTCAATGTTATAAGACACACAAAAGATCTGATAAAGCATATGCCGAATATATTTTTGGCTAGACTTATTTCAGAAAATAATGATAAAAAGACATATATGTTCTATAAACGCAAAGTATTAACCGATAACTTTTTAGATAAATATATGCAGAAATTTTCACCGGCAACATACACAATAATATTTGTAAATGTCTTAATATGGTTATGTATGATTTTATATTTAAATAATTTTTCGGATGTAAAATTATTAGATGTTGGCGGGTTAGTGCATTTTAATGTCGTACATGGTGAATGGTATCGAATTGTTACATCGATGTTTTTACATTTTAGTTTTGAACATATACTTATGAATATGCTTTCATTATTTATTTTTGGTAAAATAGTCGAAGCAATTATTGGTTCATGGAGGATGTTAACTGTATACTTTATTGCAGGGCTGTTTGGAAACTTTGTATCACTATCATTTAATACGACTACAATTTCAGTTGGGGCTAGTGGTGCTATATTTGGTCTGATTGGATCAATTTTTGCGATGATGTATGTTTCGAAAACATTTAACAAAAAAATGTTAGGACAGTTATTAATTGCATTAGTGATATTAGTTGGTGTTTCTCTGTTTATGTCAAATATAAATATTGTGGCGCATATTGGAGGATTCATTGGTGGTTTATTAATAACTTTAATTGGCTATTACTATAAAGTGAATCGTAATATTTTTTGGATTTTACTAATTGGTATGCTTGTTATATTTATTGCACTTCAAATTAGAATTTTTACAATTAAAGAAGATAATATTTATAATAAATTGATCAAAGATGATATGACTAGTGGTAATTATGATAATGCTCAAAATATTGTGAAGCAGACAATAAATAAAAATTATGCCGATGATCAAACATATTATTTAAGTGGTATGATTATGGCTACTATCAATTCTAAGTCTGAAGGTATGACAGAATGGGAGCGAGGACTTAGAATGTTTCCTAAATCAGGTTTATTAAATTTTGAGTTAGCGATAGCAAATCGTTCATTAAATGATGATGAAAAAGCATTAAAATATGTGCGTAAAGCATTAAATGCAGACCCTAAAAATACAGATTATATTAACTTAGAAAAAGAGTTGACTAAATCAAATGAGTCGAAAAATAAATAACTTTTATGATGTACAACAGTTATTGAAAAGTTACGGATTTCTAATATATTTTAAAAATCCAGAAGATATGTACGAAATGATTCAACAGGAGATTTCATCATTGTATCAATATGAACTGTTATCTAAGGAAGAATATTTGAAATGTACGTTGATAATTAATCAGAGAAGGAATGAACAGAAATGACAAAAATTATTTTAGCAGCTGATGTAGGCGGGACGACTTGTAAATTAGGTATTTTCACACCTGAATTAGAACAATTACATAAATGGTCTATTCACACTGATACATCTGATAGTACAGGATATACACTTTTGAAAGGAATTTATGATTCGTTTGTTGAAAAAGTAAATGAAAATAATTATAATTTTTCAAATATACTTGGCGTAGGTATTGGTGTACCAGGTCCTGTTGACTTTGAAAAAGGTACAGTAAATGGAGCAGTAAACTTATATTGGCCAGAAAAAGTTAATGTACGTGAGATTTTTGAACAATTCGTTGATTGTCCAGTGTATGTAGATAATGATGCTAACATAGCTGCTTTAGGGGAGAAACACAAAGGTGCTGGTGAAGGTGCCGATGATGTTGTTGCCATCACACTTGGTACAGGACTAGGTGGAGGAATTATTTCAAATGGTGAAATCGTACATGGTCATAATGGCTCTGGCGCAGAAATAGGTCATTTTAGAGCAGACTTCGATCAACGATTTAAATGTAATTGTGGTCGTTCTGGATGTATTGAAACAGTTGCTTCAGCGACAGGCGTTGTTAACTTAGTCAACTTCTACTATCCGAAGTTGACGTTTAGATCTTCTATATTAGAATTGATTAAAGAAAATAAAGTTACAGCAAAAGCTGTTTTTGATGCGGCAAAAGCTGGTGACCAATTCTGTATTTTCATTACTGAAAAGGTTGCAAACTATATTGGATATTTATGTAGTATTATTAGTGTTACAAGTAATCCGAAATATATCGTTCTAGGTGGAGGAATGTCTACTGCAGGACCTATTTTAATTGAAAATATTAAAACGGAATATCATAATTTAACATTTACACCTGCTCAATTTGAAACTGAAATTGTACAAGCGAAATTAGGTAATGATGCAGGTATTACAGGAGCAGCAGGATTAATCAAGACCTATGTATTAGATAAAGAGGGGGTAAAATAATGGCTATTGTTGATGTGGTTGTTATTCCAGTTGGAACTGAAGGTCCGAGCGTTAGTAAATATATTGCAGATATTCAGAAAAAACTTCAAGAATATAAAGCGATGGGTAAAATTGATTTTCAATTAACACCAATGAATACTCTAATTGAAGGGGAATTAAGCGATGTATTAGAAGTTGTGCAAGTGATACATGAATTACCTTTTGATAAAGGTTTAAGTAGAGTTTGTACAAATATTCGTATAGATGACCGACGAGACAAATCTAGAAAAATGAATGATAAACTAACATCAGTACAAAAACATTTAGAAAATAGTGGTGAAAACCTATGAGGATTTCAAGCTTAACTTTAGGCTTAGTTGATACCAATACGTATTTCATCGAAAATGACAAAGCTGTTATTCTGATTGACCCTTCAGGTGAAAGTGAAAAAATTATTAAAAAATTAAACCAAATAAATAAACCGTTAAAAGCTATTTTATTAACACATGCACACTTTGATCATATCGGAGCAGTCGATGATATAGTCAATCGATTCGATGTCCCGGTTTATATGCATGAAGCAGAGTTTGATTTTCTAAAAGATCCCGTTAAAAATGGGGCAGATAAATTTAAGCAATATGGGCTACCAATTATTACAAGTAAGGTAACTCCTGAAAAGTTAAACGAAGGTAGCGCAGAAATAGAAGGATTTAAGTTTAATGTGTTACACACACCTGGACATTCACCAGGAAGTTTAACATATGTGTTCGATGAATTCGCAGTTGTTGGAGATACATTATTTAATAATGGAATCGGACGTACAGATTTATATAAAGGTGATTATGAAACGTTAGTTGATTCTATTCAAGATAAAATATTTGAATTAGAAGGCGATTTACCTTTATTCCCTGGACATGGTCCATATACGACGGTTGATGATGAACAATTAAATCCATTTTTACACGGTTAAATTGAAGTAATAAAAACACCTCCTACGTGATTATATGTAGGAGGTGTTTTTTTGAAGATTCTATTTCAAGAAATAATTAATAAAGCGATAGAAATGAAAGCGAGTGATGTACATTTTATTCCAGTTAAAAATGAAGTAAGTATTAAATTTAGAATTAATGATAACTTGGAGCAGTATGAACAAATTGGGAATAGCATTTATCAAAAGTTATTAGTTTATATGAAGTTTCAAGCTGGACTTGATGTATCTACACAACAAGTCGCACAGAGCGGTCGATATAGTTACCATTTCAATAAAATATATTTTTTGAGAATATCAACTTTACCATTGTCACTTGGCCAAGAAAGTTGTGTGATCAGAATTGTACCTCAATTTTTTCAACAACAGAAATCAACTTATAAATTCAATGATTTTAAACACCTCATGAATAAGAAACAAGGATTACTATTGTTTAGTGGACCAACTGGTTCAGGAAAGAGTACATTAATGTATCAAATGGTCTCATACGCGAATAAAGCCTTGAATTTAAATGTAATTTCTATAGAGGATCCTGTAGAGATGCAAATTCCTGGTATTGTCCAAATTAATGTGAATGATAAAGCTGGCATTAACTATGTAAATTCGTTTAAAGCTATTTTAAGATGTGATCCTGATGTTATTTTAATAGGTGAAATCAGAGATAAAGATGTTGCCAAGTGTGTTATACAGGCTAGTTTAAGTGGTCACCTTGTTCTGACTACATTGCATGCAACTGATTGTAAAGGTGCTATTTTAAGGCTATTAGAAATGGGCATTTCTGTACAAGAATTGATACAGGCAACTAACTTAATTATAAACCAACGACTTGTAACTACTATTAAGCAACAGCGACAATTAGTATGTGAAATTCTATCTCAGCAACAACTCCGATATTTCTTTTCCCATAATCATTCATTACCATCATCATTTAAGAACTTAGAAGATAAACTTGATGATATGACAAAAGCAGGTGTCATTTGTGAAACTACAATGGATAAATACATTTAAACTACATTCTAAGAAGCGACAATTAAGTAAGGCCCAACAAATCGATTTACTTTCAAATTTATGTAATTTGTTGAAATATGGTTTCACTCTGTATCAAAGTTTTCAATTTTTAAATCTTCAAATGACATATAAAAATAAGCAATTAGGCATCACCATTCTAAGTGAAATTTCAAATGGTGCACCATGCAACCAGATATTATCACTGATAGGTTATAGCGATACTATCGTCATGCAAGTATATTTGGCAGAAAGATTTGGCAATATCATAGACGTTCTAGAAGAAACCGTAAATTATATGAAAGTGAATAGAAAGTCAGAACAACGATTGTTAAAGACACTGCAATACCCCTTAATACTAGTCTCTATTTTTATTGCTATGATTATAATATTAAACTTCACAGTAATTCCACAGTTTCAACAATTATATACTTCTATGAATATTCAACTATCTTCTTTTCAAAAAACATTGTCTTTTTTCATTACTAGCTTACCTACTATAATTGTAGTAATGCTCATAATAGTATCTATGTTGGCTATTATTATGAAATTAATTTATAACAAATTAAATATGCTCAATAAGATAAACTTTGTGATGAAACTACCGCTAATATCGGGCTATTTCCAATTATTTAAAACTTATTTTGTAACTAATGAATTAGTGTTGTTTTATAAAAATGGTATTACACTTCAATCAATAGTAGACGTTTATATTAACCATAGTAGTGATCCATTTAGACAGTTTCTAGGTAAATACTTATTAACTTATTCAGAAATGGGATATGGTTTACCTCAAATTTTAGAAAAACTAAAATGCTTTAAGCCTCAATTAATTAAGTTTGTGCTACAAGGTGAAAAGAGAGGAAAGCTAGAAGTAGAACTAAAGCTATATTCGCAAATATTAGTGAGGCAAATAGAGGATAAAGCGATAAAACAGACTCAGTTTTTACAGCCTATTTTATTTTTGATTTTAGGTTTATTTATTGTCGCAATTTATTTAGTAATTATGTTACCAATGTTTCAAATGATGCAAAGTATAAAATAATGGAGGTTAATATATGTTTAAATTTCTAAAGAAAACTCAAGCGTTTACATTGATAGAGATGCTATTAGTGTTATTAATCATCAGTTTATTATTAATTTTAATCATTCCAAATATTGCTAAACAAACTGCTCACATACAATCAACAGGTTGTAATGCACAGGTAAAAATGGTTAATAGTCAAATTGAAGCGTATGCATTGAAACATAATAGAAATCCATCGTCTATTGAAGACTTAATTGCAGATGGTTTTATAAAAGAAGCACAAAAGACATGTAAATCAGGAGAGTCAATAACAATTAGTAATGGAGAAGCAGTTGCAAATTAGAAAGCAGTCAGCATTTACTATGATTGAGATGCTTGTGGTAATGATGTTAATCAGTATATTTTTACTTTTGACAATGACATCTAAAGGATTAAGCAATCTTAGAGTAATAGATGATGAGGCAAATATCATTTCTCTTATTACTGAATTGAATTATATTAAATCGCAAGCTATAGCAAATCAAGGATATATCAATGTTAGATTTTATGAAAACAGTGACACTATTAAAGTAATAGAGAATAATAAAATACGATTTCTAAAATTAAAAGTAGGCAAAATAATTAATGTTGCAAAAGTTGACATTATTGCCTTTGATAAAAAAGGGAATATCAATAAATTTGGTAGCATAACAATTGACAATAACAATTCAATTTATAGAATAATATTCCATATTGAAAAAGGAAGAATTCGTTATGAAAAGCTATAAGTGTAAAGGATCATTCTTAATAGATAGTATGGCTGGATTTTTGCTAATTGGATTGATTACATTACTATTGATACCAATGATGAATCAAATGCAAGCGAGTATAAACCATAAACTACAAACAATTGATGCTTCTAAAGTAATTTTGACGACTGTATCTAAAATTAATAAAGAAGAACTTAAGAAGGGGGTAACTATAGGGAAATATGATATTAAGCAAAGTGACCAACAAATATGTGCCATTTCAAAAAATACCACTTCTTATCAATAGACATGTATACAGTATTAATGTCAAAGCTTTTTCGCTTATTGAAATGTTAGTAGCGATGATGGTTATAAGTATAACTTTACTAATTGTTCCAGACTTAATTAGACTTAGCAAAACTTTTCTAATTGAAAGTAGGGAATTAACAACTGTAGATTTCGAATTTTTCTCAAGAGATATTCTAGAGGATTTTAAAGGTGTAGATAAAAACGATATTGAAATTAGGCAACAGCGTATCATTTTACATAAAGGTGAAGAAATGATCGAATACAAATTAATAAATAATAAAATTATTAAAGTTGTAAATGACAGAGGAAATATAACAATGATTAATAATGTTACAGCATTTACTGCAAATATCTACTATAAATCTATTATTAAAATAACGATAACAGTTAAAGTCGGTACAAATCTGCAGACTAAAACAATTTATGTATAACTTACTAGAATTTAAATGAGTACTATTAAAAAGGACGTGAAATAATTTATTAATTTTGATTTATATAAAGAAAAAGGATATGTAACTCCGTTCTTATTGATGCTAACAGCAATTTATTTTTCCATTTTCACTTTTTATATCAGTCAATATAGTTTAAAATTAAAGACATTATATAATATTGAAACTGACTATAACTATAAGATTGTTTTGTTATTGAAAGAAGGGAAAACGCATGAATCATGATAAATCACCAATAATTTTAATTGGTTTCATGGGTACCGGTAAATCTACGATTGGTAAATACGTTGCAGATGAGCAAAATTTATCATTTATTGATATAGATTCATATATCGAAGAGAAGTATAAGTTAACAATACCAGAAATATTTAGTAAACATGGTGAACAATATTTCAGGAATTTAGAGTTTACATGTTTGCAAGAATGTATTAACACTGCAGATATAATTGCTACTGGTGGTGGTATTATTGAAAGTGAAGAGGCATTTAATTTTTTGAAAAATCAAAAAAACATTATTTGGTTAGATTGTAATATTGATATTATATATAGTCGAATCAATGATGACCCACATCGACCTAATGCAAATAATAAGACAATCAAGCAGTTAAATGACTTGTATTGCTCGCGAATTTTAAGATATAATGAAATCGCATTCAAGAAATTTGATAGTCATTTGCTATCAATTTCAGAAATATATTATGAATTGCTAAATTTAATAAAAGCGAGTGATCAGTATTAGAGAGAATAGAGCGTTAAGACTCTATCGCCGAAGGTGCAAGTAATTTATTACGAAACTCTCAGGCAAAAGGATAATACTGTAACGCGTTCCTGAATTGGTGATTTATAAACAGGGTAGCGATTGCTATCCTGTTTTTATAATTTTAAGGGGGTATTTCAATGTCAAGTGATTTAAAACAAACACCTTTATATCAAAATTATGTTGATAGAGGTGCAAAAATTGTGGAATTCGGAGGATGGGCGATGCCTGTTCAATTTTCAAGTATTAAAGAGGAGCATAATGCTGTTCGATACGAAATTGGCCTGTTTGATGTTAGTCATATGGGTGAAATTGAAGTGACAGGTAAAGATGCTAGTCAGTTTGTGCAATATTTATTATCAAATGATACTGATAATTTAACTACTTCAAAAGCATTATATACTGCTTTATGTAATGAAGAAGGCGGTATTATTGATGATTTAGTAATATATAAATTAGCTGACGACAATTATTTATTAGTTGTTAATGCTGCTAATACTGAAAAAGATTTTAATTGGATTTTAAAACACAAAGAGAAATTTGATGTTGAAGTACAAAATGTATCAAATCAATATGGTCAATTAGCAATACAAGGACCAAAAGCTAGAGATTTAATTAATCAATTAGTTGATGAAGATGTAACTGAA
Source organism: Staphylococcus sp. HMSC062H10 (assembly GCF_001836945.1). NCBI lineage: Bacteria > Bacillati > Bacillota > Bacilli > Caryophanales > Staphylococcaceae > Staphylococcus > Staphylococcus sp. HMSC062H10. The sequence continues at coordinate 512,681 of NZ_KV830972.1, read as the reverse complement.
ATGAAAATGTTTGAATTTAAACAGGATGTCAAATTATTTGGAGCAAACGTCATTTTATCTCAGTCAGGTTACACAGGTGAAGATGGGTTTGAAATTTATTGTAATATCGATGATACTGAAAAAATTTGGGATGGTTTATTAGAGTATAATGTTATGCCATGTGGGTTAGGCGCTCGTGATACATTAAGATTAGAGGCTGGATTGCCATTACATGGACAAGATTTAACTGAATCAATTACGCCATATGAAGGTGGTATCGCTTTTGCAAGTAAACCATTAATTGATGCTGATTTTATTGGTAAATCTGTATTAAAAGATCAAAAAGAAAATGGTGCACCAAGAAGAACAGTAGGATTAGAATTACTTGAAAAAGGAATTGCAAGAACTGGTTATGAAGTTATGGATTTAGATGGAAATATTATTGGAAAAGTAACTTCAGGAACACAGTCTCCATCATCAGGTAAATCAATTGCACTTGCAATGATAAAAAGAGATGAGTTTGAAATGGGTAGAGAGTTGCTTGTTCAAGTTCGTAAGCGTCAATTAAAAGCGAAAATTGTTAAGAAAAATCAAATTGATAAATAATTAAAAAGGGGTGTGCATTGTGAGTCATCGTTATATACCTTTAACTGAAAAAGACAAGCAAGAAATGTTACAAACAATTGGTGCAAAATCTATAGGAGAATTATTCGGTGATGTACCAAGTGACATTTTATTAAATAGAGATTTAAATATTGCTGAAAGCGAAGCGGAAACAACGTTACTTAGAAGATTAAATCGCATTGCAAGCAAGAATATCACTAAAGAAACGCATACATCATTTTTGGGTGCTGGTGTTTATGATCATTACGCGCCATCAGTTGTGGATGCTATGATTTCAAGATCAGAATTTTACACAGCATATACGCCATATCAACCGGAAATTTCTCAAGGTGAATTACAAGCCATTTTTGAGTTCCAAACTTTAATTTGTGAATTAACAGATATGGATGTAGCAAATTCTTCTATGTATGATGGGATGACTAGCTTTGCTGAAGCATGTATTTTAGCATTTAGTCAAACAAAGAAAAATAAAATTGTAGTCTCAAAAGGTTTACATTATCAAGCATTACAAGTACTTCATACTTATGCTAAGACGCGTAAGGAATTCGAAGTTGTGGAAATCGATTTAGATGGCACTGTTACAGATTTGAAAAAATTAGAAGCAGCAGTGGATGATGAAACAGCCGCTGTTGCAGTTCAATATCCAAACTTCTACGGTTCAATTGAAGATCTTGAAAAGATTCATAGCTTTATTGAAGATAAAAAAGCATTATTTATCGTATATGCAAATCCATTAGCATTGGGATTACTTACACCTCCAGGTTCATTTGGTGCAGATATTGTTGTAGGTGATACTCAGCCATTTGGAATTCCTGCTCAATTCGGTGGGCCACATTGTGGATATTTTGCAACGACTAAAAAGTTAATGCGTAAAGTACCAGGTAGATTAGTCGGTCAAACACAAGATGATGAAGGTAATCGAGGCTTTGTATTAACATTACAAGCACGTGAACAACATATTCGACGCGATAAAGCGACATCTAATATTTGTTCTAACCAAGCATTAAATGCCCTAGCGTCATCAATTGCAATGTCAGCACTTGGTAAACAAGGTATCTATGATATTGCAGTTCAAAATATAGAACATGCTAACTATGCTAAACAACAATTTATTAAAAAAGGTTTTGAAGTATTAGATGGTACATCTTTCAATGAGTTTGTAGTCAAATTTGACAAACCAATTCAACAAGTTAACGAGGAATTAGTTAAGTACAATATTATCGGTGGTTTTGATTTAGGCGTTGTTTCAGACGACTTTAAAAATCACATGTTAATAGCTGTAACTGAATTAAGAACAAAGGATGAAATCGATACATTTGTAGAAAAGGCTGGTGAGTTAAATGACTAGTAAATCAAGTCCATTAATTTTTGAAAGATCTCGTGAAGGCAGATATGCATATTCATTACCAATAAGTGATATTAAAACAAATTCTGTTGAGTCATTGTTAGATGATAAATTTATTCGTAAAAACAAAGCGGAGTTTCCTGAAGTTGCTGAACTAGACTTAGTACGTCATTATACTGAACTTTCAAATAAAAATTTCGGTGTAGATAACGGATTTTATCCATTGGGTTCATGTACGATGAAATATAACCCTAAAATTAATGAAAAGGTTGCTAGAATACCAGGATTCAGTGAATCACATCCATTACAAGATGAAGACCAAGTTCAAGGTTCATTAGAAATTATTTACAGTTTGCAAGAAGAATTAAAAGAAATTACTGGTATGGATGAGGTAACATTACAACCTGCTGCTGGTGCACATGGTGAATGGACTGCATTGATGATATTTAAAGCTTATCATGAGAATAATGGTGAAGGTCATCGTGATGAAGTCATTGTGCCAGATTCTGCGCATGGTACGAATCCAGCCTCAGCTTCATTTGCAGGATTTAAATCAGTTACTGTAAAATCAAACGAACGTGGTGAAGTTGATATTGATGACTTGAAACGTGTTGTAAATGAAAATACAGCAGCTATTATGTTAACCAATCCAAACACTTTAGGTATTTTCGAAAAAAACATTATGGAAATCCGTGAAATCGTCCATAATGCTGGTGGTCTATTATATTATGATGGTGCGAATTTAAACGCTATTATGGACAAAGTTCGTCCAGGAGATATGGGATTTGATGCTGTTCATTTAAACTTGCATAAAACCTTTACTGGTCCACATGGTGGCGGCGGTCCTGGTTCAGGTCCAGTCGGTGTAGTAAAAGAACTAGCAAGTTACTTACCAAAGCCAATGGTTATTAAAGATGGCGACAAATTTAAATATGATAATGACATTAAAAATTCTATCGGACGTGTAAAACCATTTTATGGTAACTTTGGTATTTACTTAAGAGCTTATACGTATATTCGAACTATGGGAGCAACTGGACTTAAAGAGGTTTCTGAAGCAGCGGTTCTTAATGCGAATTATATTAAAGCACGTTTATCTGAACACTTTGAAATACCTTATAAACAATATTGTAAACACGAGTTTGTGTTAAGTGGTGTGCGTCAAAAAGAATTTGGTGTACGTACTTTAGACATGGCTAAGCGATTATTAGATTTCGGTGTACATCCACCAACAATCTACTTCCCATTAAATGTTGAAGAAGGTATGATGATTGAACCGACTGAGACAGAGTCAAAAGAAACACTTGATTATTTCATCGATACATTAATTAGTATTGCTGAAGAAGCTAAAAATGATCCTGATAAAGTGTTAGAAGCACCACATACAACTGTGATTGATCGATTAGACGAAGCTACAGCTGCTCGTAAACCAATATTAAAGTTTGAAAATCTTAAAAAGGAAAAATAAGATATTAAACACATTTTCTGAGAATTATTATTCTAACTTTGTATGAAGATTTAAGGATAATGGTTTCAAAATCAATTAAAAAAGACAATTTCTATTTGAACAAGAAAACTAAACCGAAGTAATAACTCTTAGGGTTTGGCAGGATTCTTTCATAGAAATTGTCTTTTCACTTTTTAGATTGAGGTAATTGAATCGTATTGAAAATGAGTTGAACTTTCTTTATTATGCAGAAACTAAATTTAATGATCTGTGAAGCTAGAGAAATATAGTAACAGTCTTTGTTAAAAAATTAAAATCTGAGTATTGTTATTGATGATCAATTAACACTCAGATTTTATTAAATCGTATATTAAATTTACAAAACTATTTTTTAGACTTTATTTTTCCAGTCCATTTTTTATAGCCGCCTTTTAACATATAGATATCTGTATATCCATTCTTTTTCAAAATACGAGCGGCTCTATAGCTAGCAATCCCATTGGCATCACATAAGTATACCGGTTGGTCTTTTCTTAATCCTTGGAATCGTTGCCTGAACATTGTCATAGGAATATTGCGAGACCCATTAATGTGACCGTAGTCATAGTCAACTTTCTCTCTAACATCGATGACTTGAGCTTTTCTAATCCCATTATGGAATTCATTTTGATCTAATTCTTTAACAGCTCGCTTGTTAAGAATTTGTTGAACAATCATATAAGCAATAATTGCTATAACTAAAATTATTGCGATGTACAAACTAGCACTCATCTTGCATCCTCCCTAATTAAACGATAATATAATTATAAGACTGTTAGGTCAAATTATCAAAATATTTCACTAAAGAATTGCAATTATTATTCATTTAGTTAAATTGATTAATTAGCGAATCAAATATTATACATTTTGCTGATAGGAGTTCTTGAATATGACTGAAACTTGGAATTTTATTAATACAGGAAGTAAAGACCCATATTATAATATGGCAATGGATGAAGCGTTATTAAATTTTGTCTCTAGAGGTGAAATTGATCCAGTTATACGTTTTTACACATGGAATCCTGCAACATTATCAATAGGTTATTTCCAAAGGCTACAAAAAGAAATTGATATTGATAAGGTTAAAGAGAAAGGTTTTGGTCTCGTAAGGCGTCAAACTGGTGGCCGTGGGGTGCTTCATGATAAAGAGCTAACTTACAGTGTGATAGTGCCTGAATCGCATCCCAATATGCCTTCTACTGTTACAGAAGCGTACAGAGTGATTTCACAAGGATTATTAGAAGGATTTAAAAACTTAGGATTTGATACTTATTTTGCGGTACCTAAAACGCCTGAAGAGCGTCAAAAATTAAAACAACCTCGAAGTTCAGTGTGTTTTGATGCACCAAGTTGGTATGAGCTAGTTGTTGAAGGCCGTAAGATTGCTGGGAGTGCTCAAACGAGACAAAAGGGCGTAATCCTCCAACACGGTTCAATTTTACAAGATATTGATATTGATGAATTGTTTGATATGTTTATTTATAAAAATGAAAGATTAAAATTAAAAATGAAAGAGGCATTCGTTGAAAAAGCAGTTGCCATCAATGATATTTCAGATGAACACATTACTATTAGTCAAATGGAAGAAGCTTTCGAGAAAGGTTTTAAGAAAGGTTTAAATATAGAATTAAAGCCACTTGAATTAACAGAAGCTCAATTGGCAGAAGTGGAAGAATTAACTGAAAAATATCGTTCAGATGAATGGATGTTTAGAAAGTAGTTTTTAGAATAAAAAATGGAAGCACGTAGACTATTTTAACTACAAGTGCTTCCATTTTTTTGTCTATTTTCTTCTTTGATTTCTTTTATACTTACGCATTGCTTTGCGATATTTGCGTTGGTCTTCAGTCAAGATGAAGAAATAATAAATCAGATAAATAATACCAGCTATTACTGCAAAGCTGACTAACATTCTGACGATTGAAAAAATAAAGGCATCTAGATTCATTACTAATCCAATCGCAGCAATAATAAGTACAAGGTAAAATATTATATTACGCATTAAAAGACTCCTATCATGATTTTGCATTTAAGTTTAATTTTGACAACGCTTGTTGTCCTTTTGTAAGTTGTTTTTTATCTTTATTTTGATAGCCATTTTTAATATCATCAAATGCATGATTCAAATCAGAGTTTAATTTATCGATATTTTTAGACGTTTTTTTATCATCATCACTAAGTGATAAACCATCGATTGCATCTTTGTATGAAGTGTGAGCACTTTGAATATCATTAGAAATTTGATTTAATTTCGATTGAACATTCTTATCGCCTTTGTTTTTACTTACATCCTTCTCAATATCGTTATAGGATTTCAAAGCTTTAGCAACTTTGTCGTAGTATGTTGATGTAACATTCATCAATTTAATTTTCGTATTATTAGATGCAGTTTTTTTACTGTTTTCTTTATCCTTTTCAAGCCCTTTAATTTTAGATTTAGAATCACTAATTTGTTGATTAAGTTCTTGAATATCTAGTTTGAGTTGATGATTATCTTCTCTTAAATCTGTTGTTTTTTCTTCTAATGGTGCTAAATTTTGTGATCCACATCCAGCTAACAATAATGTTGCGCCAACAATTGAAACCAATTTTTTCATTACTATCTCCCTAAAATCAATATCTATTATTTTTTATCCTTATTATGATATTATTTTAATGTATAAAGTTGAAATGCACAAACGTTTCACTAGGAGGTAATAAGATGAGCAGAATAACACAAGTGCATCGTATTTTAAAACAAAAACATTTAGATGCGATTATCATTCTTTCGGATTACAATAGAAGATATTTATCAGGTTTTACTGGTACCAGTGGAGCACTTATCATATCTAAAGATAAACAATATTTGATAACAGACTTTAGATATATTGATCAAGCAACTAAGCAGGCGCCAAATTATGAAATTATTAATCGTAAATCTACTATTATTGGTGAGATTAAAGAATTGCTACACCAAGAAAATTTTGAAAATGTAGGTTTTGAGGGGCACCATGTAAGTTATGATACATACCTTGAATTAAATAAAAGCCGTATATCATTAATAAGCATTTCTAATACTGTAGATAAAATTAGAGACGTCAAAGATGCTGACGAAATTGCTTTAATTCAAAAAGCAGCTAATATTGTTGATGAAACATATGAATATATTTTAACTGTTGTAAAAGCAGGTATGACCGAAAAAGAATTAAAGGCAATATTAGAAAGTAAAATGCTAGAATTAGGAGCAGATGGACCATCATTCGATACGATTGTAGCATCTGGTCATAGAGGTGCATTACCACATGGTGTTGCAAGTGACAAAGTTATCGAAAAAGGCGACATGATTACATTAGATTTTGGCGCGTATTATAACGGCTATTGTTCAGATATTACTAGAACATTTGCTATTGGAGAACCAGATCCTAAACTGAAAGAAATATATCAAATAGTACTTGAATCTCAAATGAAAGCAATTAATGAGATTAGACCTGGCATGACTGGTGCAGAAGCTGATGCCATTTCAAGAAACTATTTAGAGTCAAAAGGGTATGGAAAAGAATTTGGACATTCACTAGGACATGGTATTGGTTTAGAAATCCATGAAGGGCCAATGCTGGCTCGTACGATACAAGATAAACTTCAAGTTAACAACTGTGTTACAGTAGAACCTGGTGTTTATATAGAAGGTTTGGGCGGTATAAGAATAGAAGATGATATTTTAATTACAGAAAATGGTTGTCAAGTCTTTACTAAATGCACAAAAGACCTTATAGTTTTAACATAAGCGTGTAAAATGAGGAGGAAACTGAATGATTTCGGTTAATGATTTTAAAACAGGTTTAACAATTTCTGTTGATAACGCTATTTGGAAAGTTATAGACTTCCAACATGTAAAGCCTGGTAAAGGTTCAGCATTCGTTCGTTCAAAATTACGTAATTTAAGAACTGGTGCAATTCAAGAGAAAACGTTTAGAGCTGGTGAAAAAGTTGAACCAGCAATGATTGAAAATCGTCGCATGCAATATTTATATGCTGACGGAGATAATCATGTATTTATGGATAATGAAAGCTTTGAACAAACAGAACTTTCAAGTGATTACTTAAAAGAAGAATTGAATTACTTAAAAGAAGGTATGGAAGTACAAATTCAAACATACGAAGGTGAAACTATCGGTGTTGAATTACCTAAAACTGTTGAATTGACAGTAACTGAAACAGAACCTGGTATTAAAGGTGATACTGCAACTGGTGCTACTAAATCGGCAACTGTTGAAACTGGTTATACATTAAATGTACCTTTATTTGTAAACGAAGGTGACGTTTTAATTATCAACACTGGTGATGGAAGCTACATTTCAAGAGGATAATCTCTAATTTGTTAACAAATAGCTTATATTCACTATACTGATTTAACGTAAGATATTCCAAATAAGTCTCATAAAGCTATTGCCTAAAATGATTATAGGTTATATGCTGATATGAGGCTTTTTATTTTTAAAATAAATTTTAAAATATAAAACGAATCGTCTAATTGGTAGTAAAAAAACATAGACATGAGTAAGGGTATATATCTACATATCATATTGATGAGGATAAGAAATAATAGCAAATAAAAATAACATTGATATGTTTAACTGAAAGCATAAAATTTTTAATCAAGAGTTAAGATGAGTCAATGTTAAGTAATAAATCCACAAGTGTTTTTAATTTAAAATGTGGTTTTATTATAACTTTGGGATAGACTTATAATGTCGCCTGCGATATGAACATGCTTGAATTGAAGAGTTGTCTCAAGTAAAATAGACGGGTAGATGAAAACAAACTGAAGGAGTCAGTAATAATGAACTTTAAAGAAATCAAAGAATTAATTGGAATTCTGGATAAATCAACTTTAACGGAAATCAATATTGAAGATACTAAAGGCAAAGTGACGCTTAAGAAAGAAAAAGAAACTGAGATTATCACGCCACAAATCTCACAAATGCCAGTTGAAGCTGCGGCAATGCCTATGCCTCAAGTACAATCAACTGATAGCAATAAAACTGAAGCTCCAAAGCCAACTTCAGATAATCACAAAACAATTAATGCACCTATGGTAGGTACATTTTACAAATCGCCATCTCCAGATGAAGAAGCGTATGTTCAAGTTGGGGACACTGTTTCAAATGAAACAACAGTGTGTATTTTAGAGGCAATGAAACTATTTAATGAAATTCAAGCAGAAATTTCAGGTGAAATTGTTGAAATCTTAGTAGAAGACGGACAAATGGTAGAGTATGGCCAACCGTTATTTAAGGTGAAATAATGAAAAAGGTTTTAATTGCAAACCGCGGTGAAATCGCAGTTAGGATTATTCGCGCTTGTCGTGATTTAGGCATCCAAACTGTTGCAATCTATTCTGAAGGGGATAAAGATGCGCTACATACTCAAATTGCTGATGAAGCATATTGCGTAGGTCCCACTTTGTCTAAAGATTCATATTTAAATATTCCGAATATCTTATCTATTGCAACTTCTACAGGTTGTGATGGCGTTCATCCGGGTTATGGCTTTTTAGCTGAAAATGCTGACTTTGCAGAATTATGCGAAGCATGCCAATTGAAGTTCATTGGACCAAGTTATCAATCTATCCAAAAAATGGGTATCAAAGATGTTGCTAAGGCAGAAATGATCAAAGCCAATGTTCCAGTTGTTCCTGGTAGTGATGGTTTAATGAAAGACGTCTCAGAAGCTAAGAAAATCGCTAAGAAAATTGGCTATCCGGTCATCATTAAAGCTACTGCTGGTGGTGGTGGAAAAGGTATCCGTGTTGCTCGTGATGAAAAAGAACTTGAAACTGGCTTCCGAATGACAGAACAAGAAGCACAAACTGCATTTGGTAATGGTGGACTTTATATGGAGAAATTCATCGAAAACTTCCGCCATATTGAAATCCAAATTGTTGGGGACAGCTATGGTAATGTAATTCATTTAGGAGAACGTGATTGTACAATTCAAAGACGTATGCAGAAATTAGTGGAAGAAGCACCTTCCCCAATTTTAGATGACGAAACACGTCGTGAAATGGGAAATGCCGCAGTTCGTGCAGCGAAAGCTGTAAATTATGAAAATGCGGGAACAATTGAGTTTATATATGATTTAAATGATAATAAATTTTATTTTATGGAAATGAATACACGTATTCAAGTAGAACATCCTGTAACTGAAATGGTAACAGGAATTGATTTAGTTAAATTACAATTACAAGTTGCTATGGGTGACGTGTTACCGTATAAACAAGAAGATATTAAATTAACAGGACACGCAATTGAATTTAGAATTAATGCTGAAAATCCTTACAAGAACTTTATGCCATCACCAGGTAAAATTGAGCAATATCTTGCACCAGGTGGATATGGTGTTCGAATAGAGTCAGCATGTTATACTAATTATACGATACCGCCATATTATGATTCGATGGTTGCGAAATTAATCATACATGAACCGACACGAGATGAAGCGATTATGGCTGGCATTCGTGCATTAAGTGAATTTGTGGTTCTTGGTATTGATACAACTATTCCATTCCATATTAAATTATTGAATAACGATATATTTAGAAGCGGTAAATTTAATACAAACTTTTTAGAGCAAAATAGCATTATGAATGATGAATGTTAATAGGAGGTCAATCCATGGTCAAAGTAACTGATTATTCAAATTCAAAATTAGGTAAAGTAGAAATAGCGCCAGAAGTGCTATCTGTTATTGCAAGTATAGCTACTTCGGAAGTCGAAGGCATCACTGGCCATTTTGCTGAATTAAAAGAAACAAATTTAGAAAAAGTTAGTCGTAAAAATTTAAGCCGTGATTTAAAAATCGAGAGTAAAGAAGATGGCATATATATAGATGTATATTGTGCATTAAAACATGGTGTTAATATTTCAAAAACTGCAAACAAAATTCAAACGTCAATTTTTAATTCAATTTCTAATATGACAGCGATAGAACCTAAGCAAATTAATATTCACATTACACAAATCGTTATTGAAAAGTAATGTCATACCTAATTCAGTAATTAAATAAAGAAAAATACAAACGTTTGAAGGAGTTAAAAATGAGTCGTAAAGAATCCCGAGTGCAAGCTTTTCAAACTTTATTTCAATTAGAAATGAAGGACAGTGATTTAACGATAAATGAAGCGATAAGCTTTATTAAAGACGATAATCCAGATTTAGACTTCGAATTTATTCATTGGCTAGTTTCTGGCGTTAAAGATCACGAACCTGTATTAGACGAGACAATTAGTCCTTATTTAAAAGATTGGACTATTGCACGTTTATTAAAAACAGATCGTATTATTTTAAGAATGGCAACATATGAAATATTACACAGTGATACACCTGCTAAAGTCGTAATGAATGAAGCAGTTGAATTAACAAAACAATTCAGTGATGATGATCATTATAAATTTATAAATGGTGTATTGAGTAATATAAAAAAATAAAATTGAGTGATGTTATATGTCAGATTATTTAAGTGTTTCAGCTTTAACGAAATATATTAAATATAAATTTGATCAAGACCCACATCTCCAATCTGTATTGATTAAAGGTGAGCTTTCAAATTTCAAAAAGCATTCAAGTGGTCATTTATACTTTAATGTGAAAGATAAAGAAAGCGTTATAAGTGCCATGATGTTCAAAGGTAGTGCTTCTAAATTAAACTTCGAACCTAAAGAAGGAGATGAGGTCTTATTAGAAGCACGTGTTTCTGTTTTTGAACGTCGTGGAAACTATCAAATTTATGTAAATAAAATGCAATTAGATGGTATAGGGAACTTATATCAAAAATTAGAAGCATTAAAGAAAAAATTAACTGAAGAAGGTTGTTTTGATAATGCGAATAAGAAATCAATACCTAAGTTTCCTAAAAAAATTGCAGTTTTAACAGCGAGTACAGGTGCCGCAATTCGAGATATCCATTCAACGATAAATAGTCGTTTTCCATTAGCTGAACAAATACAAATTAGTACTTTGGTTCAAGGTGAAAAAGCAAAAGACGACATTATTGAAAAAATTGAATATGCAGATAGTTTAGGTGTAGATACCATCATTGTAGGTCGAGGCGGTGGATCCATTGAAGATTTATGGAATTTCAACGAAGAAGCTGTCGTCCGTGCAATATATAATTGTAAGACACCGATTATATCAGCAGTAGGTCATGAAACAGACTTTACATTAAGTGATTTTGCTGCAGACATCAGAGCGGCGACTCCAACTCAAGCTGCTGTTATTGCAACACCAGACCAATATGAATTGCTGCAACAAATACAGCAATATCAGTTTACATTGACTCGTTTCATCAAGAAACATTTAGAACAACAACGTAAACATGTTGAACATTTGTCATCGTATTACAAGTTTAAACAACCAACTTTATTGTATGATCAACAGATACAACGTCGAGATGATTTAGAAAAGAGACTGAAACAACAAATTCAGGCAACTTTTGAACAACAGAGACATCGATTAATGCTGTTGCAACAACGCTATAATTTAAAAGCGTTACTAAGTAGTGTTAATCAAGAACAACAAAATAATCTTCAATTGACAAACCAACTTGTTAAATTATTGAATTCTAAGATATTAAGTTATAAAAATGATTTGAAAAATAAAGTAGAAAACTTAAACAATTTAAGTCCAACTAATACAATGTTGCGTGGATATGCAATTGTTAATAAAAAAGACGAAGTCATTACGAGTACTAAAGATTTAACAGAAAATGATCAATTGACGTTAACAATGAAAGATGGCTTAGTAGATGCAAAAGTTACGAAAGTAAGGTGTAATAATGACTAAAGAAACGCAAAGTTTTGAAGAAATGATGCAAGAATTAGAGCAAATTGTTCAAAAATTAGATAATGAAACAGTATCTTTAGAGGAATCATTAGATTTATATCAACGTGGTATGAAACTATCAGCAGCTTGTGACACAACTTTAAAAAATGCCGAAAAAAAGGTGAATGACTTAATAAAAGAAGAAGCTGAGGATGTAAAAAATGACGAATCTACCGATGAATAAATTAATAGATGAAGTCAATAATGAATTATCGGTTGCGATAAATAAATCAGTAATGGATACTCAGCTAGAAGAAAGTATGTTGTATTCATTAAATGCTGGAGGTAAACGCATCCGACCAGTTCTGTTATTACTCACTTTAGATTCACTAAATACCGAGTATGAGTTAGGTATGAAGAGCGCAATTGCACTAGAAATGATTCATACATATTCACTTATTCATGATGACTTACCAGCGATGGATAATGATGATTATCGACGAGGTAAATTAACAAATCATAAAGTATATGGTGAGTGGACGGCGATATTAGCAGGTGATGCTTTATTAACTAAAGCATTTGAACTTATTTCAAGTGATGATAGATTAACTGATGAAGTAAAAATAAAAGTTCTACAACGGCTGTCAATAGCAAGTGGTCATGTTGGAATGGTTGGCGGTCAAATGTTAGATATGCAAAGCGAAGGCCAACCAATTAATCTTGAAACTTTGGAAATGATACACAAAACAAAAACAGGAGCACTATTAACTTTTGCGGTTATGAGTGCAGCAGATATCGCTAATGTCGATGATGCAACTAAAGAACATTTAGAAAGTTATAGTTATCATTTAGGTATGATGTTTCAGATTAAAGATGATTTATTAGACTGCTATGGTGATGAAGCGAAGTTAGGTAAAAAAGTGGGCAGCGATCTTGAAAATAATAAAAGTACATACGTGAGTTTATTAGGAAAAGATGGCGCAGAAGATAAATTGACTTATCATAGAGACGCAGCAGTGGATGAACTAATGCAAATTGATGAACAATTCAATACAAAACACTTATTAGAAATCGTTGATTTATTTTATAGCAGGGATCACTAAAAGCAAATATATCGATTAGCAACAATTGTTAAGTTTGAAATGTCTCAAAAGGCATATTCAACTGACGTTGTTTGTTAATCGATTTTTCTCATGTTGAAACTTAAAATTATGTTAAAGACTTTCATCTAAAAATAGAATTTTCAATTTCTATACGACAATATTCGCATCTGTGATATCAATGTGATTTTAATTAAATATGTTCAAACAATTGACGCTTATTAAATCTAATAATTAGCAAGTTTATTACACATATATTCATTTTTATACATATTTTAAGCAATTGTTATGCGTAATATGAAAAATATTTATAAATAGATAACCAAGATAGATAAACCATGTTTACCCTTTTTACGTAAAGGTGTTTAGTAGTCGTAAATCAGTGCATGTGTTAAAATAAATGTATAAATATTCGTAATCAGAGGTGTTTACTGTGCCCAAAAAATCGGTTAGGCATATAAAAATTAGAGAAATTATTTCAAATGAACAGATAGAGACACAAGATGAATTAGTTAAACGATTAAACGATTATGATTTAAATGTCACTCAAGCAACTGTTTCTCGTGATATTAAAGAACTACAACTTATTAAAGTACCTATACCTTCAGGTCAATATGTTTATAGTTTACCAAACGATAGAAAATTCCATCCTTTAGAAAAATTGGGACGTTATTTAATGGATTCCTTTGTTAATATAGATGGTACTGATAATTTACTTGTTCTAAAAACATTACCTGGTAATGCACAATCTATTGGAGCTATATTAGACCAAATCAATTGGGAAGAAGTACTAGGCACAATTTGTGGTGATGATACTTGTTTAATTATTTGTCGAAGCAAAGAGGCAAGTGATGAAATCAAGTCAAGAATTTTCAATTTGTTATAAGGATGCGATGAGTTTATGTTACAAACCTTATCAATCAAGCAATTTGCTATTATTGAAGAGTTAGAAATTCAATTTTCTGATGGTTTAACTGTTTTAAGTGGTGAAACGGGTTCAGGTAAGTCAATTATTATAGATGCAATTGGACAATTAATTGGAATGAGAGCTTCATCTGATTTTGTAAGACATGGTGAAAAAAAGGCTGTCATCGAAGGTATATTTGATATTGACGAGAGTAAAGATGCTATACATATATTGAAAAATATGGATATTGATGTAGATGAAGATTTTTTATTAGTTAAACGGGAAATTTTTAGCTCTGGTAAAAGTCTTTGTAAAATTAATAATCAAACAGTTACTTTACAAGATTTACGAAAAGTTATGCTAGAATTATTAGATATTCATGGCCAACATGAAACGCAGTCTTTGTTGAAACAAAAATACCATTTAACATTATTGGATAATTACGCAGAATCACGTTATCAAGATTTGTTGGATAAATATCACCAAACTTTTCAAAATTATAAAGCCAAAAAGAAAGAGTTAGAAGATTTAGAATCAGCAGACCAAGCATTGCTGCAGCGTTTAGATTTAATGAAATTCCAATTAGAAGAATTGTCTGAAGCACATCTAAAAGAAGGCGAAATAGAGCGACTTGAAATAGATATTAAACGCATTCAAAACTCTGAAAAATTAAGCTTAGCGCTTAATAACGCACATATGACATTAACGGATGAAAATGCTATCACTGATCGTTTGTATGAACTAAGCAACCATTTGTTAACAATAAACGATATAGTTCCAAACAAATATGACAAATTAAAAGAAGATATTGATCAATTTTATTACATTTTAGAAGATGCAAAACATGAGTTATATGATGAAATGGCTAATACAGAATTCGACGAACAAGTGTTAAACGAGTATGAATCTCGTATGAATTTGCTGAATAATTTAAAACGCAAATATGGAAAAGATATTTCAGAATTAATCGCATATCAAGAAAAACTTAATAATGAAATCAATAAAATTGAAAACTATGAACAAAGTACATCGCAGTTACGAGAAGAAATAAATGCATTGTATAATCAAGTTATAGAGGTTGGACAAGCGTTATCTAAGCAGCGTCGTATAGTCGCTAGGGAGTTAAGAGACCACATTGTATCGGAAATTCAAAACTTACAAATGAAAGATGCAAATCTTGAGATTTCATTTAAAAAATTAGAAGAACCGAATATTGATGGAATTGAATTTGTAGAATTTTTAATCAGTCCTAATAAAGGAGAACCATTAAAAAGTTTAAATAAAATTGCGTCAGGTGGAGAACTTTCTAGAATTATGTTAGCGTTAAAAAGCATTTTTGTTAAATCGAGAGGTCAAACTGCAATTTTATTCGATGAGGTTGACTCAGGTGTATCTGGACAAGCCGCACAAAAAATGGCAGAGAAAATGCGAGATATAGCAGAATATATACAAGTTATTTGTATTTCTCACTTGCCACAAGTTGCATCGATGAGTGACCATCATTTATTAATTTCGAAATCATCAAAAGATGATCGTACAACAACACAAGTTCAAGAGTTAATTGGCGATGATAAAGTAGATGAAATTGCACGAATGATTTCAGGTGCAAGTGTTACTGATTTAACTCGAGAAAATGCAAGAGAAATGATACAACACAATCAAAGACATAGATAATTTCCAAAGTGTGTTGAATACTCATTTGTGGATTTATTTATGTGCATTCAAACTAAATAGACAATCATGTAAAATAGGTAATTAATGGACATGAAAACTATGTATTAATAAATTTTCAATGGATATATATCATTAGTTAGGAGTAAGAACATGTCAGAGAAACAATATGATTTAGTCGTTCTCGGTGGAGGTACTGCAGGATATGTTGCTGCGATACGTGCGTCTCAATTAGGTAAGAAAGTGGCAATAGTAGAACGACAACTATTAGGAGGTACTTGTCTCCATAAAGGTTGTATTCCTACTAAATCGCTGCTTAAATCTGCTGAAGTATTTCAAACAGTAAAACAGGCAGCAATGTTTGGCGTTGATGTCAAAGATGCTAATGTTAATTTTGAAAATATGTTGGCACGAAAAGAAGACATTATTAATCAAATGTATCAAGGTGTAAAGCATTTAATGCAACACAATCACATTGACATTTATAATGGCACGGGACGTATTCTAGGTACATCTATATTTTCACCTCAAATTGGCACAATTTCTGTCGAATATGAAGATGGTGAATCAGACTTATTACCCAACCAATTTGTATTAATTGCAACTGGTTCTTCGCCTGCAGAGTTGCCATTCTTATCATTTGATCATGATAAAATTTTATCTAGCGATGATATATTATCATTAAAGACGTTACCATCAAGTATTGGTATTATTGGTGGTGGTGTTATCGGAATGGAATTTGCATCATTGATGATAGATTTAGGTGTTGACGTAACAGTTATAGAAGCTGGTGAAAGAATTTTACCAACTGAAAGTAAACAAGCTTCACAACTATTAAAAAAATCATTGTCAGCACGTGGTGTTAAATTCTATGAGGGAATAAAACTTTCTGAAAATGATATAAATGTTAACGATGATGGTGTTACATTTGAAATTACCTCAGACATAATTAAAGTAGATAAAGTGTTGCTATCGATTGGTAGAAAACCTAACACATCAGATATTGGTTTAAACAACACTAAAATAAAACTTTCAACATCAGGACATATTTTAACGAACGAATTTCAACAAACTGAAGATAAACATATTTATGCAGCTGGTGATTGTATTGGAAAATTACAATTGGCACATGTTGGATCAAAAGAAGGTGTTGTGGCTGTCGATCATATGTTTGAAGGGAGCCCAATCCCAGTAAACTATAACATGATGCCTAAGTGTATTTATTCACAACCTGAAATTGCTTCTATCGGTTTAAACATTGAGCAAGCAAAGGCAGAGGGAATGAAAGTTAAAAGTTTTAAAGTACCATTTAAAGCAATTGGTAAAGCAGTGATTGATAGCCATGACGCAAACGAAGGGTATAGCGAAATGGTGATTGATCAATCAACTGAAGAAATTGTGGGTATTAATATGATTGGTCCACATGTAACAGAATTGATTAATGAGGCATCACTGTTACAGTTCATGAATGGCTCGGCATTAGAATTAGGACTAACAACACACGCACATCCTTCCATCTCTGAAGTGTTGATGGAATTAGGATTGAAAGCAGAAAGTAGAGCTATTCACGTATAAATAGGAGGATTTAACATGATTGATTATAAATCATTAGGCCTTAGCGAAGAAGACCTAAAAGTAATATATAAATGGATGGATTTAGGTAGAAAAATAGATGAAAGACTGTGGTTATTGAACCGTGCAGGTAAAATTCCATTTGTTGTAAGTGGTCAAGGACAAGAAGCAACTCAGATTGGGATGGCATACGCATTAGAAGAAGGTGATATTACAGCGCCTTATTATAGAGATCTAGCTTTCGTTACTTATATGGGTATCTCAGCGTATGATACGTTTTTATCAGCGTTTGGAAAGAAAGACGATGTTAACTCTGGTGGAAAACAAATGCCATCACACTTTAGTAGTAGAGCTAAGAATATTTTGTCACAAAGTTCACCGGTAGCAACCCAAATACCCCATGCTGTTGGTGCTGCTTTAGCTTTAAAAATGGATGGTAAGAAGAAAATTGCAACAGCAACTGTTGGTGAAGGTAGCTCAAACCAAGGTGACTTCCATGAAGGTTTAAACTTCGCGGGTGTACACAAACTTCCTTTTGTATGTGTCATTATAAATAATAAATATGCAATTTCAGTACCTGATTCATTACAATACGCAGCTGAAAAATTATCGGATAGAGCACTTGGTTACGGTATACATGGTGAACAAGTAGATGGTAATGATCCTTTAGCAATGTATAAAGCGATGAAAGAAGCAAGAGAACGAGCTATTTCTGGACAGGGTTCAACATTGATTGAAGCAGTAACTTCTCGTATGACAGCTCATTCATCGGATGATGACGACCAATATCGTACGAAAGAAGAGCGTGAAGCGCTTAAAAAAGCAGACTGCAACGAAAAGTTCAAAAAAGAGTTGCTTTCAGCTGGCATTATCGATGATGCTTGGTTGACAGAAATAGAAGCAGAACATAAAGACATTATCAATAAAGCGACAAAGGCTGCTGAAGACGCGCCATATCCAAGCGTCGAAGAAGCCTATGCATTTGTGTACGAAGAAGGGAGTCTTAACTAATGGCTAAATTATCTTATTTAGAGGCGATTCGCCAGGCACAAGACTTAGCATTACAACAAAATAAAGATGTATTTATTCTTGGTGAAGATGTTGGTAAAAAAGGTGGCGTATTTGGTACTACTCAAGGACTGCAACAACAATATGGTGAGGACAGAGTTATCGATACACCATTAGCTGAGTCAAATATTGTCGGAACAGCCATTGGCGCAGCTATGGTTGGTAAAAGACCAATTGCTGAGATTCAGTTTGCAGATTTTATCTTACCTGCAACAAATCAAATTATTAGTGAAGCCGCGAAAATGCGTTATCGTTCAAATAATGATTGGCAATGCCCATTAACGATTCGTGCACCATTTGGTGGAGGTGTTCACGGAGGACTATATCATTCACAAAGTATTGAAAGTATATTTGCTTCATCACCAGGTTTAACAATTGTTATACCTTCAACACCGTATGATGCTAAAGGTCTATTATTATCTTCAATTGAATCAAATGATCCTGTTTTATACTTTGAACATAAAAAGGCTTATAGATTCTTAAAGGAAGAAGTGCCAGAAGAATATTACACTGTACCTTTAGGAAAAGCAGATGTTAAACGTGAAGGTGAAGATTTAACAGTATTTTGTTATGGATTAATGGTCAATTATTGTTTACAAGCAGCGGATATTTTAGCAGCAGACGGTATCAATGTTGAAGTCGTAGATTTACGAACTGTTTATCCATTAGATAAAGAAACAATTATTGATCGTGCTAAACATACAGGTAAAGTTTTACTTGTAACTGAAGATAATTTAGAAGGTAGTATTATGTCTGAGGTGTCAGCGATTATTGCAGAACATTGTCTGTTTGAACTAGATGCACCAATCATGCGTTTAGCTGCTCCAGATGTACCATCTATGCCATTTTCACCTGTATTAGAAAATGAAATTATGATGAATCCAGAAAAAATCTTAAATAAAATGCGTGAATTAGCAGAATTCTAGGGAGGGAAAGTCATGGAAATAACAATGCCTAAGTTAGGTGAGAGTGTTCATGAAGGTACCATTGAACAATGGTTAGTTTCTGTTGGTGATCATATTGATGAATATGAACCATTATGTGAAGTTATTACAGATAAAGTGACGGCTGAAGTCCCTTCCACGATATCAGGAACAATTACAGAAATTTTAGTTGAAGCGGGGCAGACGGTAGCTATTGATACAATTATCTGTAAAATTGAAGCTGCTGATGAAAAGACAAATGAAACAACTGAAGAGATACAAGCAAAAGTGGATGAGCATACTCAGAAATCTACTAAAAAAGCTAGTTCAACAGTGGAACAGACATCTACTTCTAAACAAAATCAACCACGAAATAATGGTCGCTTTTCACCTGTTGTATTTAAACTCGCTTCAGAGCATGACATTGATTTATCACAAGTTGTAGGTAGTGGATTTGAAGGTCGTGTAACTAAGAAGGATTTAATGTCAGTTATTGAAAATGGTGGTACCACAGCTCAATCTGACAAACAAGTTCAAACACAATCAACTTCAGTAGATACATCAAGTAACCAATCATCTGAAGACAATAGTGAAAATAGCACAATACCAGTAAATGGTGTGCGTAAAGCAATTGCACAAAACATGGTTAATAGTGTAACGGAGATTCCACATGCATGGATGATGATAGAGGTTGATGCTACAAACCTTGTGAATACGAGAAACCATTATAAAAACAACTTTAAAAATAAAGAAGGATATAATTTAACTTTCTTTGCTTTCTTTGTAAAAGCTGTAGCAGATGCTTTAAAAGCATATCCATTATTAAATAGTAGCTGGCAAGGAAATGAAATTGTCTTACATAAAGACATTAATATTTCAATTGCTGTTGCTGATGAAAATAAATTATACGTACCTGTGATTAAGCATGCAGACGAAAAGTCAATCAAAGGTATAGCTAGAGAAATTAATACTTTAGCAACAAAAGCGCGTAATAAGCAATTGACAGCTGAAGATATGCAGGGCGGTACATTTACGGTAAATAATACTGGTACATTTGGTTCAGTATCATCAATGGGTATTATAAATCATCCTCAAGCAGCGATTTTACAAGTAGAATCAATCGTTAAAAAGCCAGTAGTAATTAATGATATGATTGCAATTCGAAGTATGGTGAATTTATGTATTTCAATAGATCATCGCATTTTAGATGGTTTACAAACTGGTAAATTTATGAATCATATTAAACAGCGTATCGAACAGTATACTTTAGAAAATACAAATATATATTAGTGATAACATAGATGCATCTATCGACAACTTGTTTTATCTTGTTCTTGTCGATGGATGTTTTTTTGGGCAATAAAATATTTGCAATATATTCAAAAAAAGGTAAAGAACAATAATCAACATGGTTGAATACATTTTTGCAGTAAAGTCAAAATAAGACATCATACTTGAAACATATTAATGAAAACAGGTGAACAAATTAGTTTCCATGATTTTAAGCACAATAATGTTTGGTATATTGTTAAAATTGTGTCTAAATATAGGTGTGATTCAGATTAGTTTATTGAACAATATGTTATTAATTAGTAGAATGAGGATAGTTTAAATATAAAGGGATAGGTGATTGAACTTATGGACATGAATTTCGATTTATACATGAACGGTGTTGTAGAACAAGCAAGGAATGAAATTGAATCTGCGGGATATGAGCAATTAACTACTGCAGAAGATGTTGACAAAGTTCTTAAACAAGATGGTACAACACTAGTTATGATCAATTCTGTATGTGGTTGTGCAGGTGGTATCGCAAGACCAGCAGCATCACATGCTTTACATTATGACGTATTACCTGATCGTCTAGTGACAGTATTTGCTGGACAAGATAAAGAAGCGACACAAAGAGCGCGTGAATACTTCGAAGGTTATGCGCCTTCAAGTCCGTCATTTGCATTAGTAAAAGATGGAAAGATTACAGAAATGATTGAAAGACATCAAATCGAAGGTCATGATGTGATGAACGTAATTAATCAATTACAAACATTATTCAATAAATATTGTGAAGAAAGATAAGAGGCGCTAACCCATGTTAAAGTTAAATCCTTACAAGATTGGATTTAGAACAATAAAAACAGCAGTGGGTATGACTTTAGGTGTAATTATTAGTAAGCTGTTAGGTTTAGATAATTATGCTTCAAGCGCCATATTAGTCGTATTATGTATTAAACATACAAAAGTACATTCGCTACAAGCGATTATTTCAAGATTAGTATCATGTTTTTTAGTATTGTTTTTAGGTTCAGCAATATTTAGTTTATTAGGTCAGAGTCCAATTGTACTCGGTATTATCGTATTGTTATTTATACCATTAACTGTCGTATTAAAAGTACAAGAAGGTGTCATTACGAGTTGCGTTATATTACTTCATGTTTTTAATGCAAAATCAATTGATACACATTTAATTGTTAATGAAACATTATTACTGTTAATTGGACTAAGTATTGCATTTACAATGAATTTAATGATGCCAAGTTTAGACAAACAGCTAGACGAATACAAATGTAAAATTGAGCAACAAATTGCTGATATTTTTAGTAAATATAGTTATATTTGTGAAAAATATGAAGATACCATTGCGATTGAATTTGAAGCGTTACTTTTAAATATTAAAAAGGCGAAGTCTATCGCGTTCCGAGATGTTAAAAATCATTTTGTTAGAAACGAAAATTCATACTATCATTATTTTGATATGCGAGAAGAGCAAGTGGAATTGTTAATGAGAATGAAACCGCTCATCGAAAGTATCTGTCATAAAGATCCACTTTTAAATGATGTTGCGTCACTGCTGAAAGAAATTGGTCTAAATGTGAATAGTAATGACTATACAGCAATGCGTTTACACAATTTGTATGAGACGCGTTTGAAATTGGATGAACTGCCATTGCCAACAACACACAAAGCGCTTAACTCGAGAGCAAGTATTATTCAAATATTAAATGAATTAGAAGAATATTTACAAATCAAATCGCAATTTGGTTCATTGAAAATGCATAGTGAAGTAGCTTAAAAAATAATCCATCCGTATGACCCATGTTTGAAAGTAATCGTTGCAATACGATAACTTATTAATACATGTGTTTATAACGGATGGATTTTTAATTGTATGATTTTGTATAGGTAGTTGAGATATAGTTTATAAAATTGGAATGATACTCGTTAATAACAATGCTAATACAACTGATACAAGCATAACGATAATGATAATTCTTAAAACTTTATTTTGCATTTTGTGTGCCTCCAAATGAATAACCTTTGTATTAATAATTACGACATAAGATATAAAACTTTTAACTTGAGACGATATAACTAGCAATCATCATAAAGGAATATTATAAAAAACATGAGTAAGTTTGCTTATGTCATTTTCCTCATTATACGATATCTTTGAAAAATCAATCAATATATTTTTGACAAAGCTTAGTTTGAGTTACAATAAATATATATATTAAATTGAAAATAATATGACACAATTTACAAGCCTGATAAATCTGTGTAACGTCAATTACTGTAACATTTTATTTCATCAATTTTTACCGTTTGGCGTACTTGAAAATTTGGATAAAAGGGGTTCCATTATGATTAATGAGCAAAGATTACTTAATACGTTTTTAGAACTTGTACAAATCGATTCTGAGACAGGGAATGAATCAACAATCCAACCTATTTTAAAAGAAAAATTCATAGCATTAGGGTTAGATGTTAAAGAAGATCAAGCGGCTAAACATCCTAAATTAGGTGCCAATAATCTAGTGTGTACAATGAATAGTACTATCGAAGAAGGCGAAGTACCTAAATTATATTTGACGAGCCATATGGATACTGTTGTACCCGCAATTAATGTAAAGCCAATTGTAAAAGATGACGGCTACATTTACTCTGATGGTATGACTATTCTAGGTGCAGATGATAAAGCAGGATTAGCAGCTATGCTTGAAGTTTTGCAAGTGATAAAGGAACAACAAATCTCACATGGACAAATTCAATTTGTGATTACTGTTGGAGAAGAATCAGGTTTAATTGGTGCTAAAGAATTAAATTCAGATTTGTTGGACGCGGACTTTGGTTATGCTATTGATGCAAGTGCTGATGTCGGTACTACGGTTGTAGGTGCACCGACGCAAATGTTAATTTCAGCTAAAATTTTTGGCAAAACGGCTCATGCAAGTACGCCAAAAGAGGGTGTTAGTGCTATTAATATTGCGGCGAAAGCAATTAGTCGAATGAAATTAGGACAAGTTGATGAAATAACTACTGCAAATATTGGTAAGTTTCATGGCGGTTCAGCTACGAATATTGTTGCAGATGAAGTCATCTTAGAAGCAGAGGCACGTTCTCACGATCCAGAAAGAATAAAAACACAAGTCAAACATATGACTGATGTGTTTGAAACTACTGCATCAGAATTAGGTGGGAAAGCAGTAGTTACAGTGGAGCAAAGTTATCCAGGATTTAAAATTAATGATAATGAAACGGTTGTTAAAATTGCACAAGAAAGTGCTCGTAATTTAGGATTATCTGCAAATACAATTATTTCTGGTGGCGGTTCAGACGGCAGTATTATTAATACATTTGGTATTCCTTCAGTCATTTTAGGAGTGGGTTATGAAAAAATCCATACAACAAATGAGAGAATGCCGATTAAATCATTGAACTTGCTTGCAAGTCAAGTGTTAGAAATAATCAAAATAGTTGCGCGACAATCGAAATGATATAGTGTAGTGTATGTCTATTTTGTGATACAATACTAATGAAAAATCAACAAGTGAGGTAAGTAATATGACACAACAAATTGGAGTTATTGGTTTAGCCGTTATGGGTAAAAACCTAGCTTGGAATATTGAATCACGCGGATATAGTGTATCTGTATTTAACCGCTCAAGTGAAAAAACTGATTTAATGGTTGAAGAATCAAAAGGAAAAAATATTCATCCAACATACTCATTGGAAGAATTTGTTAATTCTTTAGAAAAACCACGTAAAATTTTATTAATGGTTCAAGCAGGTAAAGCTACGGATGCTACGATTGATAGTTTGTTACCTTTATTAGATGATGGAGATATTTTAATTGATGGTGGTAATACAAACTATCAAGATACTATCAGACGTAATAAAGCATTAGCACAAAGTGCAATCAACTTTATTGGTATGGGCGTTTCTGGTGGTGAAATTGGAGCGTTAACTGGTCCGTCATTAATGCCGGGTGGACAAGAAGAAGCTTATAACAAAGTTGCAGATATTCTTGATGCAATTGCTGCAAAGGCAAAAGACGGTGCTTCATGTGTTACTTATATTGGACCTAATGGTGCTGGACACTATGTGAAAATGGTACACAATGGTATCGAATATGCTGACATGCAATTAATTGCAGAAAGTTATGCTATGATGAAAGAATTATTAGGTATGTCTCATGAAGACATTGCTCAAACGTTCAAAGACTGGAATGCTGGTGAATTAGAAAGTTATTTAATTGAAATCACTGGTGATATTTTCATGAAATTAGATGAAAATAAAGAAGCATTAGTTGAAAAAATTCTTGATACTGCAGGTCAAAAAGGTACAGGAAAATGGACTTCAATTAATGCATTAGAATTAGGTATTCCATTAACCATTATTACTGAATCTGTATTTGCACGTTTTATCTCTTCAATCAAAGAAGAGCGCGTAAATGCTTCTAAAGAATTAAATGGTCCAAAAGCATCATTTGATGGTGACAAGAAAGACTTTTTAGAAAAAATTCGTAAAGCATTATATATGAGTAAAATTTGTTCTTATGCACAAGGTTTCGCGCAAATGCGTAAAGCAAGTGAAGATAATGAATGGAATTTAAAACTTGGTGATTTAGCTATGATTTGGAGAGAAGGTTGCATTATCCGTGCACAATTCTTACAAAAAATCAAAGATGCTTACGATAATAATCCAGGATTACAAAACTTATTGCTAGATCCTTACTTTAAAAACATCGTTACTGAATATCAAGATGCGTTACGTGATGTTGTCGCAACTGGTGTTCAAAATGGTGTACCAACACCTGGTTTCTCATCAAGTATTAATTACTATGATAGTTACCGTGCAGCTGATTTACCTGCAAACTTAATTCAAGCACAACGTGACTACTTCGGTGCACATACTTATGAAAGAAAAGATAAAGAAGGCGTATTCCATACACAATGGATTGAAGAATAATATTGATTAAAGGATAGTTGAAAGATACTATCCTTTTTTATATCTTTTGATAAATATAAAAGAGAGTGTGATAGAGTAGCTACAACCTATAAAAAATTACACAAGCAATATCTATTACCTTAAAAGCATCCCGCCATATTTTTAAGCATTTTGTGAAGTAATAAAATATTTACTGTGTTATGATAGCATGTACTATAGAGAAATAGAGGTACTATTTTATGGAAAAGTTAAATCAAGTTATGTTATATGTTGATGATGTTGAAAAAGCGAAAGCATTTTGGACAGAAACTTTAGAATTTGTTGTTGTAAGTGAAACACCGTTAGCTGAGGACTATGTTGCAGTTGAAGTATCACCTACGAAAGATGCTGAAACGTCATTGACGATTATGGCAAAAGAATTTATTGAAAAGTATAGCCCGGAGGTGAACCTAGGAACACCATCTTTAATGTTTAAAGAGAAAAACTTTGATGCATTATACTCAAAATTAAATGATTTAGGTTTAACTGGGCATGATATAGTAGAAATGAATGGTCAACGTGTATTTAATTTCCAAGATGGCCAAGGTAACTATTTTGCAGTTAGTGACTAAACAATCGATTTTAATTTTTATACAAACCTTTATATTGATTTTCGGATTGAATTTCAGTATGAAGGTTTTATTTTTATCGTTTTATGCAATCGTTTGCACAAATCTTTTGACTTTTTTAGAAAGTGTGACTAAACTGATATTATACAAAGGTTGGAAGCGTTTTCCAGTGCAGTGATTAACAGGAGGTGATTAAATGGTTACGATTAAAGATGTTGCACTAAAAGCCGGTGTTTCTCCTTCGACAGTTTCAAGAGTTATAAAAGGAAATCAACGTATTAGCGAAGCGACAATTTCAAAAGTGAAGAAAGTTATGGAAGAATTGAATTATTTTCCTAATACCGCTGCTAGAACTTTAATTACAAACCAAACATATAAAATTGGTTTAGTGTTAAAAGGTTCTGAGGAGCCTATTCGACTGAATCCATTCTACATCAATGTATTGCTAGGAATTTCTGAAACGTGTAACCAGCATGGCTATGGTACACAAACGACAGTCTCAAATAATATGAATGATTTAATGGATGAAGTTTATAAAATGATTAAACAACGAATGGTTGATGCGTTTATACTGCTCTATTCAAAAGAAAATGATCCGATTAAACAAATGTTAATTGATGAAAGCATGCCATTTATTGTGATTGGTAAGCCTACATCGGATATAGATCATCAATTTACACACATTGATAATGATAATATATTAGCTTCTGAAAATTTGACACGACATGTTATTGAACAAGGTGTAGATGAATTAATATTTATTACAGAAAAAGGCGATTTTGAAGTTTCGAAAGACAGGATTCAAGGATTTGAAACGATAGCTTCTCAAAATAAAATTAATTATCAAATTATTGAGACTAGTAATGAAAGAGAAGTTATTTTTAATTACATGCAAAATCTACATACGCGTTTGAAGGACCCAAATATTAAACAGGCAATCATTTCGTTAGATGCTATGTTACATTTAGCGATTTTAAGTGTCCTATATGAACTTAATATTGAAATTCCGAAAGATGTAATGACAGCAACGTTCAATGATTCTTATTTAACCGAAATTGCGTCACCACCTCAAACATGTATTGACATCAAGCCTCGAATGTTAGGTCAACAGGCTGGTGCAGCAATTTTAAATATATTAAAAAACAAAGCACAGGATGTTATTGAACTCGTCATTATAGATACAGAATTAAAAATAAGAAAATCAACACAACGATAGCAAAGGAGTTTTAAAATGAATAAGCAATGGTGGAAAGAAGCAGTAGCATATCAAGTATATCCAAGAAGTTTTAATGATAGTAATCACGATGGTATTGGGGATTTACCTGGAATGATTGATAAATTGGACTACTTAAAAGATTTAGGTATCGATGTCATTTGGCTCAGTCCAATGTTTAAATCACCTAATGATGACAATGGTTATGATATTAGTGACTACCAAGAGATTATGGATGAATTTGGAACGATGGAAGACTTTGATCGTTTATTAAAAGGTGTTCATGATAGAGGTATGAAGCTTATTTTAGATTTAGTTGTGAATCATACATCTGATGAACATCCTTGGTTTATAGAATCCAAATCTAGTAAAGACAATCCCAAACGTGATTGGTACATTTGGCAAGATCCAAAGCCAGATGGCTCTGAACCAAACAACTGGGAAAGTATCTTTAATGGATCTACATGGGAATATGATGCTAATACTGAGCAATATTATTTCCATTTATTCAGTAAAAAACAACCTGATTTGAATTGGGATAATCCGGAAGTTAGAGATGCTGTATTCGAAATGATGAACTGGTGGTTTGATAAAGGCATTGATGGATTTAGAGTAGATGCAATTACACATATTAAAAAGACGTTTGAAGCGGGTGACTTACCTGTACCTGAGGGTAAAACATATGCCCCAGCATTTGATGTAGATATGAATCAGCCAGGTATACAAACTTGGTTACAAGAGATGAAAGATCGCTCATTAAGTAAGTATGACATTATGACTGTTGGTGAAGCGAATGGTGTAAGCCCTGATGATGCTGATGACTGGGTCGGGGAAGAAAATGGTAAATTTAATATGATATTCCAATTTGAACATTTGGGACTGTGGAATAGTGGTGATTCTCACTTTGATGTAAATTCGTATAAATCTGTATTAAATAGATGGCAAAAACAACTTGAAAATAAAGGTTGGAATGCGTTGTTTATTGAAAATCACGACCAACCACGACGTGTATCGACGTGGGGTGACGATGACAAGTATTGGTATGAATCAGCAACAAGTCATGCAGCAGTTTATTTCTTGCAACAAGGTACGCCATTCATTTATCAAGGTCAAGAAATTGGTATGACGAATTATCCATTTGAAAGTATTGAAACATTTAACGATGTTGCTGTTAAGAATGACTATCAAATTGTGAAAGCTCAAGGTGGAGATGTAGACGCTTTACTTGCGAAATATAAAGATGAGAACCGAGATAACTCTCGCACACCAATGCAATGGGATGATACGTTAAATGGAGGATTTACAAATGGTGAACCTTGGTTCCCAGTGAATCCGAATTATAAATCTATTAATGTTGCACAACAATTAGAAGATGAGCATTCAGTATTACAATTTTATAAAGATTTAATTCAATTAAGAAAGTCTAATGATGTATACGTATATGGTCAATTTGATTTAGTAGATGCTGAAAATTCACAAGTTTTTGCATACACGAGAACATTAAATGAAAAGCAAGTTCTTATTGTAGGTAATCTTACTAACCACGAAGCAGAATTAACTGTACCATTTGATGTAAGTCATGGAGAAGTGAAGCTATTTAATTATGATGCCAAAGTTAATTTAAAACAGTTACGTCCATATGAAGCATGTGTTATCGAATTAAATTAACATATTAATATGCCCCCTAATAGTATCTAAGGCCATTTGTAGACCTATAGATATATTAGGGGGCTTCTTTGTTTTTAATTATTTAATCTTCGTCATAAGGACTCTGTTTAACAGGAATCCAAAGCTGAATTTTAGTGAATGGGTCATTAAATGAAATATCGAGAGGGTACACTTCAACATATAAATCATTTCGTTCATATGGCAATGTTAACTGCAAACTTGATTCAATATAGTACCAAGCTTCATTAGTTGCATAATCAATTTCACCTTGTAAATTGAATTTCGCACAATGTTTGCCAGGTAAAAATCGACTTTCTAAGTGTGCAGGATAACGTTCACTTGGTACACCTACAAATATTTCTAAACCATTTTCAAGAGGACAACTAATAACAAATAGTTCAAATGGACTAACGTCATTATATCGTCGTAACTCTTTAATTTTACCATCAATGAGCAAGTCTTCTAAAAAATCCGGAACATTAAAAGGATGTGACAAATACTTAGTGTCTATAAATCGTGCATATCCAACCAATGAAATATCATCTGTCTCTTCTAATCTGTATGGATAGGGTGCTCTCTCAGTAGTTGATAATTTGATATATAATCGCTCTTGAATTTGTAATTCATCTTTTTTAGTAGAAGCTTGAATAGGTGATACGCCGTGAAAATCACTAAAATCATTTGCAAAATCATTTGAATTTGCATAGTGATATTTTTTAGCGATATCTACTAGTCGTGTAGCACCATTAATCACATCATTTGCAGCGAGTGTCATTTTACGCGCGCGTGCATAAGCTTCTGGAGATAAGCCGACAATCATTTTAAATGATTGATCAAGATGGTATGGCGAAAGACCAACGTAATCACTTAATTCTTGCAAATTGAAAGGCTCTAATAAACGATCTTCAATATAAACAATTGCCTGTTGTATTTGCTTGATAACGTCCAAAACTTTCACTCCAATTAATTCAATCATTTATTTTTATTCTACATTATTTCTATAAATTATACACCCATTTGTTCAATGATTATTAAAATAGTTTTGGGCATTGTAAAATATAATTTCATAATATAGTCTAGAAAAAAAGCGAATGATAGAACAATTGATATACTTGATTCGTAATCAATCCTTGTCATTCGCTCATTTATTTTTGTTTAACATGTGCGTTTTAATTCAATTATTGAATATCGTCCCACCAATGGTTACCATCACGAGCAAGTAATAAATCACTTTCTAATGGACCATTAGTACCTGATTCATAGTTAGGGAATTCTGGATCAACCATATTCCATTCATCTTGAATTGCATCAACAAATTTCCATGTTGATTTTAATTCTTCCCAGTGCGTAAAGTTAGTGGCATCACCTTTAAGACAATCGAATAATAGATTTTCATATGCATCTACAGTATTCATTTTATCTTGAGCGCTCATTGAATAAGACAATTGAACAGGTTCAGTTTCGATACCTTGTGTATTTTTCTTAGCATTTAGATGTAAAGATACACCTTCATTTGGTTGAATATTGATTACTAATAGGTTTGAATCTAACAGTTTATCAGTTTCATAGTATAAGTTCATTGGTACTTCTTTAAATTCAACGACAACTTGAATTGTTTTAGATTTCATACGTTTACCAGTACGGATATAGAATGGTACGCCAGCCCATCTAAAGTTATCAATTGTTAATTTACCTGAAACAAATGTAGGTGTGTTAGAGTCATCTGCAACGCGATCTTCATCACGGTATGCTTTAACTTGTTTACCATCGATATAGCCTTTGCCATATTGACCACGAACAAAGTTCTTTTTAACATCTTCAGATTGGAAATGACGCAGTGATTTAAGTACTTTTACTTTCTCAGCACGGATATCTTCACTATTTAAACTAATAGGTGCTTCCATAGCTAATAATGCAACCATTTGTAACATGTGGTTTTGCACCATATCTTTTAGCGCACCACTTGATTCATAATAACCACCACGATCTTCAACACCTAGTATTTCAGAAGATGTAACTTGGATGTTTGAAATATATTTGTTATTCCATAATGGTTCAAACATCGCATTCGCAAAACGTAATACCTCGATATTTTGAACCATGTCTTTTCCTAAATAGTGGTCAATACGATAAATTTCTTCTTCTTTAAATGATTTACGAATTTGATTGTTTAATGCTTCGGCTGATTTTAAATCACTACCGAATGGTTTTTCGATAACAAGGCGTTTAAATCCTTTTGTATCAGTAAGACCAGAAGATTTTAGATAATCAGAAATAACGCCAAAGAATTGTGGTGCCATTGCTAAATAGAATAGTCGATTACCTTTTAATTCAAATTGGCTGTCTAATTCATTACTAAAATCTAATAATTCTTGATAGCTTTCTTCATTACTAACATCATGTCTATGATAGAAGACATGTTCCATAAACGCGTCAATTTTGTTTGTATCTTTTACGTGCTTTTGAATTGATGATTTTACTTGATTACGGAAATCATCATTAGTAATGTCACGACGTCCAATACCGATGATGGCAATATGTTCATCTAAATTGTCTTGTTGGTAGAGATGGAATATTGATGGAAACAACTTACGATGGCTTAAGTCACCAGTTGCACCAAAGATTGTGATTAAACAAGGGATGTGTTTGTTTTTAGTACTCAAGATTAAAACCTCAATTCTTAATTAGATATATGATTTATTATTATAAGATAATCCATTCAGCAGGTCATTCAATATGCTCGACAGTATGCAGTGTCTTAAATGAAATATCGATTCATGTATCATGTTTAATGTGATACTTATTAATGATAAGTATAACGTAATTATCAAAATTTATATAGTTATGTCTACGTTAAAGTTAGAAAAATTAACTAGCAAAGACGAATTTTTAACAGAATTTGATTAAAGAATAAATTAAAACTAAATTGATACAAATTTTATGATAAAATGAATTGAAGAAAAGGAGGGGCATATATGGAAGTTACATTTTTTGGAACGAGTGCAGGTTTGCCAACTAAAGAAAGAAATACACAAGCAATCGCATTAAATTTAGAACCATATTCCAATTCCATATGGCTTTTCGACGTTGGTGAAGGTACACAGCACCAAATTTTACATCATGCAATTAAATTAGGAAAAGTGACACATATATTTATTACTCATATGCATGGCGATCATATTTTTGGTTTGCCAGGATTACTTTCTAGTCGTTCTTTTCAGGGCGGTGAACAAAAGCCACTTACATTAGTTGGACCAAAAGGAATTAAAGCATATGTGGAAATGTCTATGAATTTATCAGAGTCACATTTAAACTATCCAATTACATATATTGAAATCGATGATCATCTAACATATCATCATGATGGTTTTACTGTAGAGGCGCATTTACTTAATCATGGTATTCCATCATATGGATATAGAGTAATGGCACCTGAAACTACAGGTACAATCAATGTTGAAGCGTTAAAAAACATTGGTCTTGAACCAGGTCCTAAATATCAAGAAGTAAAATCTCATGATACATTTGAACATAATGGTCAAGTTTATCAATCAAAAGATTTTAGAGGTGAGTCCAAACAGGGTCCAATTGTAGCAATTTTTGGTGATACAAAACCATGTTCAAATGAACGTGTGATTTCTAGAGATGCTGATGTGATGGTACATGAAGCGACCTATATAGATGGTGAAAAGCATTTAGCCAACAATTATCAGCATAGCCATATTGAAGACGTATTTGCATTGATAAAAGAAGCCAATGTTAAACGTACGTTGATTACACATTTGAGCAATCGCTATAATACAGAAGATATAAATGAAATTTATCAAACATTGATACAAAATGAAGATACACCAAATTTTAATTTTGTGAAAGATTTTGATAGTTTTAAAATCTAATGACAAAGTAATAAACAATGCTTGCCAAATAGTAATAATTTATAAAAATAACCCGTCAAACACAGTGCTTGCGATGATGCATACATGTGTTGGCGGGTTTGTTTTTATTGGTCTTCTATATTAGAAAGTTCAATACTACGGTCGACGGCAGCATTTAGACAATCTTCGAAAATAGATACTAAATCATATTGTGACAATGTATCAAGGCCAGCTTGTGTCGTACCACCTTTAGAGGTAATATTTTTTCTTAATTGAGCCATGCTCAAATCTGAACGTTCAATCATCTTACTTGTACCTATAATAAGGTTGCGTATAGATTCTTCAACTTGTTCTTTTTCTAGACCAAGTTTCATACCAGCTTTAACGTATTGCTCGAATACATGATATAAAAATGCTGGACCGCTTCCGGTGATAGCTGTTACTTGATGTAAATGATCCTCTGATACTTCAATTACTGAACCAAATGCTTTAACTAAATCGTTAATTTCATCTTTAGATTTAGGGTCAAAGTTGTTTGAAAAACTAATGCCAGTAACTGAGTGTCCAACTTGCGCATTTGTGTTTGGCATAATTCTAGCAACTGGATTTTGGCATTCTAATTGTTGTTTAATATAATCAATCGGAATACCTGCCATAATTGAAATGAAGCAATTGTCTTTTGTAATATGTGGTTTGATGCGTGTTGCTAGAGCATCAAAGTCATGTGGTTTGGTACCTAAAAATACATAATCTGCATCTTTTAATAATGTCGCATCATCATAACTATAGTTAACACCTAGTTTTTCAGCGAATGCTTTTAAAGCTTGTTCATTAGATTTATTTGTTAAATATATATCATTGGCATCTAAGTTGCTTGAGTTAATAATTCCTGTAAATATAGCTTGTGCCATATTACCAGCTCCATAAAATACGAGTTTCATTAACGTCACATCCCTTTAGTTTTTGATTTGTATGTTATATTTTCTTATTATTGTATATATATTAGGAAAGATAATCAACTTGTCTCAATTATGTAAAGTTGATAAATTGCATTCTATATAATGGAAAAGGAAGGTTAATTGATGAAAGGACAACATTTTATAGTGACTGGTGGTACGAGTGGTTTAGGTTTATCGATTGTCCGAAAGTTACTAAAAAATAAAGTGCATGTAACATTGTTGGTGCGTGATGTTGATAAAGCAACTAGAATCTTTGAACAGGAATTGGGGAAAACTATAAATGTTATTCCGTGTGACTTAAATGATATGAAGTCGATACAGGCACTGCAATTTGAAGACAATACATCATTCGATGGATTTATTTATAGTGCAGGTTTAGGTTATTTCAAATCTATTTCAGACCATAGTTTTTCAGAAATGATTGAAACGTATCAGCTTAATTTAATTAGTTTTAATGTTTTATATACTGTTTTGAGACCATATTTAACATCTAACGCACATATTGTAGGTATTTCAAGTCAAGCTGCATTTTCCACACAAGCAAATGCTGCACATTATGGGGCATCGAAAGCAGGGTTTTATGCATTAATGAATGCTTTAAGACTAGAGTCACCAAACTTACATATCATGACAGTTAATGTTGGCCCGATTGATACACCTTTTCATCAAAAAGCCGACCCATCAATGAAGTATGCTAAAAAGATGGGGAAAATGATGCTTGATGCTAATCAGCTTGCAGAAGATATCATTTATGGTATTAAAACAAAACAATTGGAAATTAATCTGCCTAAATGGATGCATTATGCGTTGAAAATGTATCAAATTGCGCCTAGATTTTTTGAACGATGTTTTCCTAAATTATTTAAAAATAAAGCATAAATAGGTGGGATGGCAATGAACTGTCAATCGGAGAGTGTGGTAAGATTTTGTGTGCGATATGCGGAACAACTATCAGTATTTGAAGAATTTACAGTGCTGGATATTTTAGGCGATATTTCTGTAGACCAAATTTCAGACAGTACATTATATTATACTTGTGAAAAATTCAAACT
This sequence comes from Staphylococcus sp. HMSC062H10, assembly GCF_001836945.1. Taxonomy (NCBI): domain Bacteria; kingdom Bacillati; phylum Bacillota; class Bacilli; order Caryophanales; family Staphylococcaceae; genus Staphylococcus; species Staphylococcus sp. HMSC062H10. The sequence continues at coordinate 477,608 of NZ_KV830972.1, read as the reverse complement.
ACTTGTGTTGCAAGGAAATGTGCTGGGTGTACAAATAATAACTAATAATGATGAATCAACATGCGAAGTGAAATATAGAAAGATGTTTTAATAAAATTATTAAAAGATGAAGTGGCAGAAGTTTGCTTAAGGCACTGCCGCAGGGCGAAATTACTAAATACTGATGCGTGAGGACAACTCTTTAATTACTATCATAAGTGAGTAATCTTAATCATAAATTATAGCGAATTGTATATAAACAACAGCAGTAAGGCATTTTTATAATGAAACGCCTCATGCCGCTGTTTTTATTACTGAAAATGACTTCTACACTAAATGGTTGGTATATTCCAAATCCTTTACACGAGCTCTTGCTGTTTTAATCTGATCTAAACTAACTTTAGTATGATAGTTTTCAATATTTTCTTTTAATTGGTCGACGCTACTTGCACCTACAATGATGGAACCAAGCACGTCATGTGATGTTAAATAACTAAATGTCAATGCAGATAAATTACTTTCAATTTCTTTAATAGAGGCTATTGTTTCACCCAATTCATCATGAGAATAATCAAAAATACCATCTTTAAATTTATTGTCGAGCACATTAACACTGTTTGAAGTTAATAATCCTTTAGACACAGGTCCTCTTGCCAATACTTTAACATCATTGTTGTGGATTGCATCTAATAATGATTCTGGACGATTATCAATCAAATTGAATTGAGACATTATCGTTTCGATTTGACTATGTTTTAAATAATAATCAATTACATTTGGGCGAATAGAAGAAATACCGTAAGCACGTATAATTCCTTCTTGTTTCAATTCATCAAATGCGCTTATTGTTTCGTCTAATGGGTCATCAATGGTTCCGCCATGAAGTTGATATAAATCGATATGATCTATACCTAAACGCTTTAGTGAACCTTTAACTGCCTCTTTAATATAGGATTTACTCGGATCCCATGTTGTACTGCCATCTTTTGTTAAACGATTGCCTACTTTTGTACCAATGACAATATCATCGCGTTGTTGATATTTAAGAAGTGCCTTACCAACAACTGATTCATTTACACCTTTATCGTACATGTCTGCTGTATCAAAATAAGTGATACCATTTTCAACAGCACAATCTATAATTTGTTCGGCTTTTTTTAAATCTGTACCTAAACTCATGCAACCTAGACCTAATTCAGATAATGCAATACCACTTTTTAATATATTTTTTTGCATGTCTGTTCTCCTTTCGATACACTTTAGCTAACAAGCATAGTGTATCAATATATAATATGAATTTAAAGGAACGTGATTATAATGGATTTAAATGAAAAAACAATTGATCGAACAGTTATTTATAATGGCAAAATTGTAGATGTAGAAATTCATACAGTGACATTACCAAACGGTGAAACGTCAACAAGAGAATTAGTTTATCATAATGGTGCAGTTGCTGTTTGTGCAGTGACGCCTAAAAAAGAAGTCTTATTAGTGAAACAGTATCGTAAACCAGTAGAAAAACCATTGCTAGAAATTCCAGCTGGTAAATTAGAAGATGATGAAGATAGAGTCGAAGCGGCTAATCGTGAATTAGAAGAAGAAACAGGATATATTGCCAAAGAGTTAACACATGTTGTAGATATGTATGGTTCACCAGGTTTTTGTGATGAACAATTATCAATATATTTTACGGATAATTTAGAAGAAGGCACAGTTCACTTAGATGAAGATGAATTTGTCGAAGTCATTAAAGTTCCGATTGAGAATGTTAAATCGATGCTAATGAATAAAGAAATAGAAGATGCGAAGACTATCATTGCATTGCAACACCTATTATTAAATTATAATCATTCTAAATAACAAATGAGAAAAGCTTGCATTTTATTGAGAAAACTGTTAGTTTTAATTGTGAAGTTTGAAATAATTTGTAATGATTTTAATTATTAGTAGGGGAGTGGACATCGTTGGAAGAACGATTAAATCGCGTTAAGCAACAATTACAACAATCATCATATAAGCTAACGCCACAACGCGAAGCTACTGTTAGAGTACTAATTGAAAATGAAAAAGATCATCTAAGTGCTGAAGACGTATATCTAAAAGTAAAAGACAAAGCGCCTGAAATTGGCTTGGCGACAGTATACAGAACGTTAGAGTTGTTAGCTGAACTAAAAGTTGTCGACAAAATTAACTTTGGTGATGGCGTCGCTCGTTTTGATTTAAGAAAAGAAGGCGCAAAACATTTCCACCATCATTTAGTATGTATGGAATGTGGTCGTGTAGATGAAATCGATGAAGATTTGTTACCAGAAGTTGAAAATCGAGTTGAAAATGAGTTCAATTTTAAAATTTTAGATCATCGTTTAACTTTCCATGGTGTGTGTGAAACGTGCCAAGCTAAAGGTAAAGGATAGTAAATTGCGTAGGTTAAATTAACCTTCGCTTTTTTTAGAGGTGTGGTTATGGAAACAATTATTGAAGAATATTTGCGCTTTATACAAATTGAAAAAGGACTAAGTTCTAACACAATTGGTGCTTATAGACGTGATTTGAAAAAGTATCAAGATTATATGACTGAACATCATATCTCGCATATTGATTTTATAGATCGACAATTAATTCAAGAGTGTTTGGGGCATTTAATAGACCAAGGGCAATCTGCTAAATCTATTGCGCGATTTATTTCAACAATCCGTAGTTTTCATCAATTTGCTATAAGAGAAAAATATGCGGCGAAAGATCCAACGGTATTATTAGATTCACCAAAATATGACAAAAAATTGCCTGACGTTTTAAATGTTGACGAAGTGTTGGCTTTATTAGAAACGCCGGATTTAAATAAAATTAATGGTTATCGTGATCGTACGATGTTAGAACTTCTGTACGCAACGGGAATGCGTGTATCTGAATTGATACATTTAGAGTTAGAGAACGTGAACTTAATAATGGGGTTTGTACGCGTATTTGGTAAAGGGGATAAAGAAAGAATTGTACCATTAGGCGACGCAGTCATTGAGTACTTAACTACTTATATTGAAACGATTAGACCGCAACTTTTAAAAAAGACTGTTACCGAAGTCTTATTTTTAAATATGCATGGTAAACCTTTATCACGACAAGCAATATGGAAAATGATTAAACAAAATGGTGTAAAGGCAAACATTAAAAAGACGTTAACGCCACATACGTTACGCCACTCTTTTGCGACACATTTATTGGAAAATGGCGCAGATTTAAGAGCAGTGCAAGAGATGTTAGGTCACTCTGACATATCTACTACTCAACTCTATACACATGTTTCAAAATCTCAAATTAGAAAAATGTATAACCAATTTCATCCTAGAGCATAAAGTGAACCATAACTCAAAAGTCACAATACACATGACTAAAAATGTCTGTGCTATTGTGGCTTTTTTAAATTGGTTAATTAATTACGTCTATGTTTTCTTAATTGAATCGCTTCTTCTTTTGCTGCAATCACTTCTGAACGATCACGCCGCATGTGATGGTCTACAATAAAAGGATCTGTTGCTGTTTCGTGATTATAATCATAATCTGGATAGTTGGCCTTGATGATGCGTTCAAAGTCTGGAGTTATTGGTAATATAACTGATGAAAAAGGCTTTGCTGTATTCAACTTTGCTATCTGTTGCTCAATTAACAACTGATAATCATTTAAATTAAGGTATAACGCATCTCTATCTTTAGCATTTTGTATTATTTCTTTAGATTTATTAAAAGACTTATAGGCGCCTTTTAAATTATTGCGGCGATAATGGTAACAAGCAGTTGCAAACAAGATTAAACTAACAACTGCATCTTGCTTACTGTAGTTATTTTCAGCTTTCCATGCATCTTCTAAAATGTCATGACATAGGAAATAATGTTGCTTAGTATGAAATTGATAATAGAAATTTATCAGTGCCTGTTGCATTTTGTTATCACCCCAATTTAAAAGTAAGTTATTTTCATGCTATAATATTTTAGAGAATTATGCACATATGACGCAATACGAGGTAGATATTATGTATGAAGTTAAATTAGATGCTTTCAATGGACCATTAGATTTATTACTGCATCTTATCCAAAAATTTGAAATAGATATTTATGATATTCCAATGCAAGCATTAACAGAGCAGTATATGCAGTACGTTCATGCAATGAAACAGCTTGAAATTAATATTGCAAGTGAATACCTAGTATTAGCGTCAGAACTCTTAATGATTAAAAGTAAGATGCTTTTACCACAATCAACATCAGATATGGATGTTGATGATGACCCACGTGAAGATTTAGTTGGGCGTTTAATAGAATATCAAAATTATAAAGAATATACTGCTATTTTAAATGACATGAAAGAAGAAAGAGATTTTTATTTTACAAAAAGACCGACAGATTTATCTCATTTGGAAACAGATGAATCTTGGGATCCAAATCATACGATTGACTTAACTGAATTAATTGTAGCTTATCAAAGAGTTAAAAATAGAGTTGAGTTAAATACACCTAAATCTGTTGAAATCCGAAAAGAGACATTTACCATTCAACAAGCTACAGAACAAGTGACATCGAGATTGAAAGATAAAGATCATTTTAACTTCTTTAGTCTGTTTACGTTTTCTGAGCCAATTGAACAAGTAGTCACTCACTTTTTAGCTATTTTAGAGATGTCAAAGGCAGGAATAATTAATATTGAGCAACAACGTAATTTTGAAGATATTAACATTGTTAGAGGAGTGAACTACCATTTTGGATAATCATGGTATATTAGAGTCGCTATTATTTACAGCTGGCGATGAAGGTTTAGATGAAAAACAGCTATTAGAAATTTTAGATATATCGAAAGACCAACTCGTAGAATTAATTGAAAATTATTCATCACATGGATTAATAATACAACGATTTGGAATGACGTATGTTTTAACGACTAAAAAAGAAGCGGCAACGTACATTGAACAATTAATTGAACAAAAGTCACAAATGAAATTATCACAAGCAGCAATGGAAGTACTATCAATTATTGCTTATAACCAACCATTATCAAGAAGTGATATTGAATTAATTCGTAGTATCAATTCAGATGGTGCAGTTAAAACATTGATTGCCAAAGGACTAGTTGAGGCTAAAGTGGTCAATGAACAGCGTAGCCAACAATTAATCACTACTGATTTATTTTTAAATGTATTTGGTATTTCAAGTATAGATGATTTGCCAACAACTGAAGAAGACGATGAAGAAATGGATGTTTTTTTCAGCAATCTAGTCAATCAAAAAGGAGAAAATAATGACTAAAGAATTAGAGAGATTACAAAAGCGTATAGCGAACAGTGGTTATACATCAAGACGTAAGGCAGAAACTTTAATTTCTGAAGGAAAAGTGAAAGTGAATGGTACAACTGTCACTGAATTAGGAACAAAAGTGAAGCCTTCAGACACGATTGAAGTTGAAGGTATTAAAATTGAACAAGAGGACAAGATTTACATATTATTCCATAAGCCAACACAAGTGATAACAAGTGTATCAGATGATAGAGGACGTACAGTGGTTACTGATTACTTTAAAGATATTGATGCTCGTATTTATCCTGTTGGACGCTTAGACTATGATACATCTGGATTGTTATTATTAACAAATGATGGAGAATTTACTAATTTAATGACACATCCTCGATATCAAATTAAGAAAAAATATGTTGCGAAACTAAAAGGCTATCTTATGCGAGAAGAAGTAAAAGCATTAGAAAAAGGCATAGAATTAGAAGATGGTTTAACACAACCAGCTGATGTAAAAGTTAAAAAACAAGATAAAGATAAAAATACAACTTTGGTTGAAATTACAATTACAGAAGGACGAAATCGACAAGTTAGAAGAATGTTTGAACACTTTGGTCATCAAGTAACAAAATTATCTCGTATTGAATATGGACCTTTAAATGTTGTTGGTTTAAATGCTGGCGAAGGCCGCGTATTGACACCTCATGAAGTTAAAGTAATGCGTCATCTTGCTGAACACGGAAAATAATTAGATAAAATATGTATTTATCACAAAGTTTGAGAATTTTTTCACAAAATTTTAGGTTTTTAATAACTGTATGCGTTTTCCTGTGATATAATACTTTTGTAAAGAAAAGCATGTGTGGGAGGTATGACCTGTATGTCGAACGAAATACTTATCGTAGATGATGAGGATAGAATCAGAAGATTACTTAAAATGTATTTAGAAAGAGAATCTTTTGAAATCCATGAAGCGAGTAATGGGCAAGAAGCTTATGATCTTGCAATGGAGAATAATTATGCTTGCATACTACTAGATTTAATGTTGCCTGAAATGGATGGTATCCAGGTGGCAACTAAATTGCGTGAACATAAACAAACACCAATTATTATGTTGACTGCTAAAGGTGAAGAAACAAACCGTGTTGAAGGTTTTGAATCTGGTGCAGATGATTATATCGTCAAACCGTTTTCACCTAGAGAAGTAGTCTTAAGAGTTAAAGCACTTCTAAGAAGAACGCAATCTACAACTGTAGAACAAAGCGAACCTCACGCACGTGATGTGATTGAATTTAAACATTTAGAAATAGATAATGATGCACATCGCGTACTTGCTGATAATCAAGAAGTCAATTTGACTCCTAAAGAGTACGAATTATTAATATATTTAGCTAAAACACCAAATAAAGTATTTGACCGTGAACAATTATTAAAAGAAGTTTGGCATTATGAATTCTATGGTGATTTAAGAACAGTTGATACTCATGTTAAACGACTTAGAGAAAAGTTGAATCGTGTGTCTAGCGAAGCTGCGCATATGATTCAAACAGTCTGGGGCGTTGGGTATAAATTTGAGGTTAAATCTAATGATGAGCCGGCTAAATAGTGTCGTAATTAAACTGTGGTTAACTATTATTTTAATAGTGACGACAGTTTTAATTTTATTAAGTATTGCGTTAATTACCTTTATGCAATACTATTTCACACAAGAAACCGAAAATGCCATAAGAGAAGATGCTAGACGAATTAGTTCACTGGTCGAACAATCGCACAATAAAGAAGAAGCAATCAAATATAGTCAAACATTAATTGAAAACCCTGGTGGGTTAATGATTATAAATAATAAACATCGTCAATCTTCAGCTTCACTTTCTAATATTAAAAAGCAAATGTTGAATGAAGTAGTCAACAACGACCATTTTGACGATGTGTTTGATAAAGGTAAATCTGTTACTCGAAATGTAACGATTAAAGAAAAGGGCTCATCTCAAACATATATTTTGTTAGGCTATCCAACAAAAGCACAGAAGAATAGTCATAGCAAATATAGTGGAGTCTTTATATATAAAGACTTGAAATCAATCGAAGATACAAATAATGCTATTACGATTATCACTATAATTACGGCTGTTATTTTCTTAACAATTACAACAGTCTTTGCTTTTTTCTTATCGTCAAGAATTACAAAACCTTTAAGGCGCTTAAGAGACCAAGCTACACGTGTATCTGAAGGGGATTACTCTTATAAACCTTCTGTCACAACGAAAGATGAAATTGGTCAATTATCGCAGGCATTTAATCAGATGAGTACAGAAATCGAAGAGCATGTCGACGCATTATCCACATCTAAAAATATTAGAGACAGCTTAATTAACTCTATGGTAGAAGGTGTCCTAGGTATTAATGAGAGTCGACAAATTATCTTATCGAATAAGATGGCGAATGATATTATGGACAATATTGATGAAGATGCCAAAGCTTTCTTATTAAGACAAATTGAAGATACTTTTAAATCAAAACAAACTGAAATGCGTGATTTAGAAATGAATGCACGATTCTTTGTTGTGACCACAAGCTATATCGACAAGATTGAACAGGGAGGTAAAAGTGGCGTTGTTGTGACAGTTCGTGATATGACTAATGAGCACAATCTAGATCAAATGAAGAAAGATTTCATTGCTAATGTATCACATGAATTACGTACACCGATATCATTACTTCAAGGCTATACTGAATCAATTGTAGATGGTATTGTTACAGAACCGGATGAAATAAAAGAATCGCTTGCCATTGTCCTTGATGAATCGAAACGTTTAAATCGTTTAGTTAATGAATTGTTAAATGTCGCTCGCATGGATGCTGAAGGGTTATCCGTAAATAAAGAAATTCAGCCTATTGCAGCGTTACTAGATAAGATGAAAATTAAGTATCGCCAACAAGCTGATGATTTAGGTCTAAATATGACTTTTAATTATTGTAAGAAGCGTGTTTGGAGTTATGATATGGATCGAATGGACCAAGTACTAACGAACTTAATTGATAATGCATCACGTTATACGAAACCTGGTGATGAAATTGCAATTACTTGTGATGAAAATGAAAGCGAAGATATTTTATACATTAAAGATACAGGCACAGGCATTGCACCAGAACATTTACAACAAGTATTTGATCGTTTTTATAAAGTTGATGCAGCGAGAACGCGAGGTAAACAAGGTACCGGTTTAGGTTTGTTCATTTGTAAAATGATTATCGAAGAGCATGGTGGTTCCATTGATGTTAAAAGCGAATTAGGAAAAGGCACAACGTTTATTATCAAACTACCAAAGCCGGAATAAAACTGAATATAGTTATTTCAGAACGCATGTTATTGATTAGAGACTCTAATTTATAGCATGCGTTTTTTGATTGATGTCGAAAGTTTTGTATGTGGATTAGGACTTAGGGTTTAAGGTTTTTGCGAATATCAACTATTAAATATATTACTAATTTATACAAAAATATAAAGTTTGATAAAGTTATTTATTTGATTATAAAAATAGGGTAAAATATAGATATATTGTATTAATTAAATTATTCGAGGTGTCATATGAAAAAATTCATTGGATCAGTTTTAGCTACGACATTAATTTTAGGGGGATGTTCCACGATGGAAAATGAATCAAAAAAAGACACAAAAACAGAAACAAAATCTGTACCAGAAGAAATGGAAGCTTCAAAATATGTAGGCCAAGGCTTTCAACCACTTGCAGAAAAAGATGCGATTGAATTTGCGAAGAAGCATAAAGATAAAATTGCCAAACGAGGCGAACAATTTTTTATGGATAACTTCGGTTTAAAAGTTAAAGCTACCAATGTTGTAGGTAGTGGCGACGGCGTAGAAGTATTCGTGCATTGTGATGACCACGACATCGTATTTAATGCGAGTATTCCATTCGACAAATCAATTATTGACAGTGATAGCTCATTAAGAAGTGAGGACAAAGGTGATGATATGAGTATGATGGTGGGTACAGTACTAAGTGGCTTTGAATATCGAGCGCAAAAAGAAAAGTATGATAACTTATATAAATTTTTCAAAGATAATGAAGAGAAATACCAATATACAGGCTTTACAAAAGAAGCAATAAACAAGACGCAAAATGTCGGATATAAAAATGAATATTTTTATATCACCTACTCGTCAAGAAGCTTAAAAGAATATCGTAAGTATTACGAACCATTGATTCATAAAAATGATAAAGAATTTAAAGAAGGAATGGAACAAGCCAGAAAAGAAGTGAATTACGCTGCTAATACTGTATCTGTAACAACATTGTTTAGTACAAAGAAAAATTTTACTAAAGATAATACAGTTGATGATGTAATTGAACTGAGTGATAAATTATATAATTTTAAAAATAAGCCAGAAAAATCTACAATTACAATTCAAATAGGAAAGCCTACTATTAATACTAAAAAAGCCTTTTATGATGATAATGATCCAATAGAATATGGAGTGTATCGTAAAGATGAATAAAATTAATGATAGAGATTTAACTGAGTTAAGTGGTTACTGGGTTTATCAAGATATAAATACAAATAAAGAAATTAAAGTTAATGGAAAACGATTTATGCAAGTAGATAGTTACAATGATGATAAAAATAGGAATTTGAATGGTGCTGCTGATATTAAAATATATGAGTTGTTAGATGATAAAAGTAAACCAACAGGCCAACAGACTATCGTCTATCAAGGAACTTCTAATGAGGCAATTAATCCTAAAAACCCACTTAGGTCTAAAAATATCGGTGATGATTGGATACAAAACATCAAATTAATGAATGATTCAAATATGTCCACACAATATTTGAATCAAGCGGATGAATTTTCAAATCAATATAAGAAAAAAATAGAAGATGCAAATAAATTATCAAAAAGTGAATTTCTTAGAAAATATAATACAAATCCTAAAAATTACAAGCACAAAAGCATTGTAGCTGACGGTGGTAATTCCGAAGGTGGCGCAGGAGCAAAATATCATGGGGCCAAACATCAAAATGAAAATATAGTTGCTTCTAATCCTGCTATGTTACCATATGCTTCATGGGAACAATATAAAAATTCAAAATTTAAAAATATGATTAGTTTTCATAGTACAAATGACTTACTATCATGGTTACAAGATCCATTTGCGAAAGAAATGCCAGGTAAAAGAATTAATATAAGAGATGGTGTTCCAACTTTAAATGGATTAATTGATAGTCATCTTGGTTTTAAAAGGGAATTCAATTCGAAATCTAATGAATATAAGGATATACCTGTTCATAAAATAGAATCGGTCAAGGATACAGAGATTAAAAATGGAAAAGAAGTGAAAAAGGTTATAAATATAAATCTAGACATGGATGGTAGAATTCCAATAAATGTTTGGACAGGGGATTCAATAGCGAGGTCAGGTAAAGGGGAAAATATTAAGTTAGATATTGAGAAATTAGGTGATTTATACCAACTTGTTACAGGGGAAACAAGCATTATGTTACAAGAATGTGTGACATTTTTAAATGAAAGTTTTAATATATCTCAGTCGGAAAATTCTTATTTTGGAGATAGAAAGCATAAGTTAAAACAAAAATTTAAGAATGTAATTGAAATTGATGTTTTAGAAAATATGAGTAGAGACATTACATCTAAAAAGAATGAGTTATTTGAAAGTATAGATTCTTTTATGGATAAAATTGGACCTATTGCAATTTTAGTTCCAGCTTTAAACTTGAAACCGTTAAAGTGGGGTATTAATAAGGTCGATAGTCAACTCCAGAGTGGAATAGAAAGAATTCACGACTCAATCGATAAAATATTAGTAAAAATGTTTAAAAATTTAGATCATGATTTACAAGATGGTGTGACGGAAGAAATGATGAAACATTTAAAAATCGTTAGCGAAAATATCGTTCTAATTAAAAATCAAAATGACATTTATGGTAATCAAATTGCTGATATAAAAAGTATCATGTCCTATCAAGATGCTACTATTATGGATGGAAACCTAAATATCAATTATAATGGTCAACATATGGTTTCGGGTAAAGTTAACCTTTCAAAATATTTATCAAGAAAAATGACTATTTTAAAAAATCATATTGATAATGCTGTTGAAGAATTATCTGATTATATTCAAAAAGTTTATAATGAAAATTTCAAAGAGTTAGTAAGAAATATAAATAACACAACAGAAATTATAAAAGGAATTATAGATGGTCTTAATTTATTAATTACAATGTTATACGAAAAAAGAATCATTGATGGTTTAAAAGAATCCTCTATTGATCGAAAACAATTTGAAAATTCAATAGAAGAATTAAAAATAAACCTAACAAAATGGACAGATTTTTTACATGATTTAAAGGCAGCATCGCCGATTTTAGAAAATCACTTAGATGATATAGTTAGAAATATGAAACCGTTAATTGTTAATCAGATTTTTGAACCATCACATTATGACGATATGTTTATTTTAAACACACAAGCTCATGCGCGTCTTGATCAAATGGCACAACAGTTTGAAGTTGTTTGTAATGGCTTGAACGAAAATGAAGGACAAGCTATTCAAACAATGGATCAATCTGCCTCGTTAATTCGTTCAAACTTAATTCAAGTTAAAGAGCAATTAGAAAAACTAGCAGTATACTAATTAATTTATTAAAAGCTACTTGTTTTCATTGAGAATAAGTAGTTTTTTCAAACATAAAAGTTTTACAAACACATAAATGGGTGATGTGCTATGTTTAAAAGAACTAAACTAATCTTAATAGCAACGATACTACTATCAGGATGTTCAACTACCAATAACGAATCCAACAATGAAACAAAATCAGTACCAGAAGAAATGGAAGCTTCCAAATATGTAGGACAAGGCTTCCAACCACCTGCAGAAAAAGATGCGATTGAATTTGCAAAGAAGCATAAAGATAAAATAGCTAAACGTAGTGAACAATTTTTTATGGATAACTTCGGTCTAAAAGTTAAAGCTACCAATGTTGTAGGTAGTGGCGACGGCGTAGAAGTATTCGTGCATTGTGATGACCACGACATCGTATTTAATGCGAGTATTCCATTTGACAAATCAATTATTGACAGTAATAGCTCATTAAGAAGTGAGGACAAAGGCGATGATATGAGTACTTTAGTAGGTACAGTGTTGAGTGGCTTTGAATATCGAGCACAAAAAGAAAAGTATGACAATTTATATAAATTTTTCAAAGATAATGAAAAGAAATATCAATATACAGGATTTACAAAAGAGGCAATTAACAAGACACAAAATAGTGGATGTGAAAATGAATATTTTTATATTACGACTATACCGTATAATTTAACTGAGTATAGAGACTATTTTGAACCATTATTAAACAAAAGTGACAGTGAATTTTCAAAAGAATTGTCAAATGTTAAGAAGCAATTAAAAGATAAGTCTAAAGTTTCGGTAACTACTACTCTATTTAGTAAAAAAAAGAACTATACTAAAAAAAGTAACAGTGAAAATGTAATAAAAATGGCAGAAGAAATAAAAAAAGAAAAAGAGATACCAAACGGTATAGATCTTAGTATAAAATTTTCGGACAATAAAATAAATACAGTTAAACCAAATTATAACGGTAAAAGCACTTCAGAATATGGTGTGTTTGATCAAGAATAAAATAAATGATGAATATTTAACGGAGATTAGTGTATATTGGATAGATTAAGTATTGAAAGACAATTCTACTATTGTTGTGAAGGCAAATAAGTAGAAGGTTTTAAGTATAACTTCTGGCGATTTAAATAATAATATAAATGGAAGTGCTGATATAAAACTTTTTGACCTACTAGATTCTTATAATTTGCTTTCCATTTTATGACGATCTTGACCCAATTGAGTGATAGAATCAAAAAACCATCCCAACAACTGACAAAACCACAAACCAATCAAACCTACTCAAACAATGCTCGCAAATCACCAATGTATCACTCTCCAATTACGTAACTATGATCTAATTAAAGCATAGTTATTGAGGTTTTGTGATATATAGTATAAAATTAATGAGAATTAAATTTAATAATGTAAAATTCATCTTCGGGGTCGGGTGTAATTCCCAACCGGCAGTAAATAAAGCCTGCGACCTGCTAATATGTTTCATATTAGTGGCTGATCTAGTGAGATTCTAGAGCCGACAGTATAGTCTGGATGGGAGAAGATGGAGGTTTTTTGTTGTGCAATAATCCTCCTATTCTTACGAGATGAATGGAAGGAGAAAATTGAATATGCAACAAAATAAACGTCTTATCACAATAAGTATGTTGAGCGCGATTGCGTTTGTGTTAACTTTTATCAAGTTTCCTATACCATTTTTGCCACCATACTTAACTTTAGATTTTAGTGATGTACCGTCACTACTAGCTACATTTACGTTTGGACCAGTTGCCGGTATCATAGTTGCACTGGTTAAAAATTTATTGAACTACTTATTTAGTATGGGCGATCCAGTTGGACCATTTGCTAACTTTTTAGCAGGCGCAAGTTTCTTATTAACTGCTTACGCCATCTATAAAAATAAACGTTCAACAAAATCTTTGATTACTGGATTAATCATTGCAACAATCATTATGACTATCGTTTTGAGTATCTTGAACTATTTCGTTTTATTACCTTTGTACGGTATGATATTTAACTTAGCTGATATCGCAAATAATCTTAAAGTAATCATTGTTTCAGGAATTATACCATTCAATATTATTAAAGGTATCGTCATTTCTATTGTATTTATATTACTATATAGAAGGCTTGCGAATTTCTTGAAAAGAATTTAATCAAATTAAAGCAAAATAATATACACATAATAATAAAAAGCAGGTGACTATCAATAAACGATAGCTTACCTGCTTTTTCTATGGAACATTTGTCTAAAAAATCAATTATTCATATTTTAAAGCGTCCCCGTCAAATGATTCGTCTGCAATTTTTATAGAATCTGTAGGGCAACCATCTAATGCATCTTCCATGTCTTCATATAATTCTTCTGGTACTTCTGCAGTACCTTGGTTATCGTCAAGGATTACGAAAGCAATACCTTCGTCGTCGTAATCATATATATCTGGCGCTGCTGCACCGCATGCACCACATGCAATACAAGTATCCATATCAACGATTGTATATTTTGCCAATGTCTTCGCCTCCTTTGATAAAAATGCTAAAATAGTAATGTGACTAAAATTTTAGACAGCATCATTTTTATTTTCAAATTATCCGTTTTACAGAGTGAGGGTTAAACTTGCAACACATTATAAAAACAGCATTACAACAAACATTTAACTATAAAACAAATAAAAGTATTTACAATATCTTAGTTGGTAAGAAATCTCACCAAACCTTTTTTGACGCTTGTAGTCAACAACAGTTGTCATTATATCACAGTTTACCACTATTAAAATATCCGTCTTTTGAGCTATTTTTAGAAAATATAACTGAATTTAATGCTGAAATGGAAATTATGTTGCATCCTAGATATACATTTGAAAGCCTGGGGCAAACATTTCAAGCAATTCAACTATTAGTGCAAACCATGTCTAATACTATGCAGCAAGATTTTCGTTTCGTACCAATCTCTCAAAATAATAAGATACAAGAAACTGTAAAAATTGTCTATAACTATATTAAAGAAAACCAATTACAAATTGACTTTGAAAATGAACTACATAACTTGTTTAAAGCAATAACTTTAAAAGGGCCATGTTACTTACATTATTATTTGCAAGGCTATGATGAACCAATGTATACGAGACAGCAAGTTAGTTTAATAGAAAAACTATCTCAACAGCAATTGTTTGAATACGAAATGAATAATTTAGTGACAATGATGTTTGAATTAGAAAGTGGAGAATATACTATTTTATCAAAAATAATAATGAAACCTACATTATTAAATCAAACCTATATTACTTATACAAGATTGCTTGAACAATTCACGATGGAAGATATAGCGGCTCAACAACAAGTTAAAATCAATACTATCGAAGATCATGTACTTGAAATCTTAATCAAAGGTTATATGTCTAATTACGATGATTATGTTGAACAAGAAGATCAACTGCAATTTTTGAATTTTTATCAACAGCATCGTGGCGAACGATTAAAATTTTACAAAGAACAATTTGACACGTTATCATATTTTCAATTAAAAGTATTAATCGTTGGATTTGAAAGAGGTGATTTGAATGTTGCATGATATTTTACGAAACAAATTTGGTTTCGAGAGTTTTAAACCGGGACAACAGGAAATTATAGAAAGTATAATGTCTCAACAACACACTCTAGGTATTCTTCCAACTGGAAGCGGAAAGAGTTTGTGTTATCAAATACCTACGTATTTATCAGGTAAGCCGACATTAATTATCTCACCGTTAATATCTTTAATGGATGACCAAGTTATGCAGTTGAAAATAAATGGAGAAAAACGTGTAACATGTATTCACTCTGGTATGGATGAAATTGAGAAAAAGCATAATATTAAATGTTTACGACATAGCCGCTTCATCTTTCTAAGTCCAGAATTTCTCCTGCAACCGTCAAATTTTAAATTAATATCTATGATAGACTTTGGCATGATTGTTCTAGATGAAGCACATTGCCTATCTGAATGGGGATATGATTTCAGACCACATTATGCTCTAATAGGAAAAGTAACAAAGCATTTTAAAGAAGCGGTAGTCTTAGCATTGACAGCAACTGCACCACCGCATTTACAAGATGATTTGACGGAAATGTTAGCAATTCAATTCAACGTTATTAAAACTACAATGAATCGCCCAAACATAAGCTTTAAGCATCTTAATTTTCATGATGATGAAGATAAAATTGAGTGGTTGCTACCGTTTCTACAACAGTCGGGACCAACGATTATTTATGTCTCATCGAAAAAGATGTGTCTGAATTTAGCGCAACTTATTTATGATTCAGGTTTTCTCACTGGCATTTATCATGGTGATATGAATTATCAAGAGCGACACACAGTTCAACAACAATTTTTAAATAATGATATTCCGATTATAGTCGCAACGAGTGCTTTTGGTATGGGAATTAATAAAAAAGATATTCGCACAATCATTCACTTTCATCTTTCAACAAGTCCTTCTAACTACATTCAAGAAATTGGCCGTGCGGGTCGCGATGGTGAACTAAGTCAGGCAATTAGTTTATTTCAACCGGACGATAAATATATTTTAGAAACGTTATTATTTGCAGATATGATAACAGAAGAAGATGTACAAAAATTCGAAATAGGAGAATTTTTAGCACCCGATAAACAAGACGTTTTGACAACGTTGCATTCATTCTATAGTATCGGCGCCTTGAAACAGATATTTAAGCAATCATTTAAACGAAAGCAATTAGGATTCTTTCGCATGATTGGCTATTGCAAATTGGATCAATGTAGACGGAAGTATTTATTAGAATTTTTCGGTGAATATCCACCGGCACAAGATCGATGTTGTGACAATGATTCTAATATAACTGATATCGTAATTTTAAATAAGAAGAAGGTAATTAGAAGTATTGGGTTTGATGAAAAGTTGCAAAATTTATTTCTCAGATAGTATTACTTTACTAAAAGAAAATTGACAAGCTATAATTAGTGTATACACAATTGAAAAATGATTGAAATAATTTTGAAAAATATACATAAACTTGTGTCATACGGGTATATTTTATGTAAAATCATTGTAATAGAATAGAAAGGAAGATGGCTATGTCTAATAATTTTAAAGATGACTTTGAAAAAAATCGTCAATCGATAGACACAAATTCACATCAAGACCATACGGAAGATGTCGAAAAAGACCAATCAGAATTAGAACATCAAGATACAACAGAGAATACGGAGCAACAGTTCCCACCAAGAAATGCCCAAAGAAGAAAAAGACGCCGTGATTTAGCAACAAATCATAACAAACAACATCACGATGAATCACAAGCATCTGACGACAATGCTCACAATGAGGCTGGCACATTAGATGATCGTCAAGTCGAATCATCAGCGCATAGTTCTGTAAATCAAGAACCTAGCCATCAAGACAGTACATCTCAACATGAAGAGGAATATTATAATAAGAATGCTTTTGCAATGGATAAATCACATCCAGAACCAATCGAAGACAATGATAAACACGAGACTATTAAAGATGCAGAAAATAACACTGAGCATTCAACAGTTTCTGATAAGAGTGAAGCTGAACAATCTCAGCAACCTAAACCATATTTTGCAACAGGTGCTAACCAAGCAAATACATCAAAAGATAAACATGATGATGTAACTGTTAAGCAAGACAAAGATGAATCTAAAAATCATCATAGTGGTAAAAAAGGTGCAGTAATTGGTGCTGGAACAGCGGGTGTAGCAGGTGCAGCTGGTGCAATGGGTGTTTCTAAAGCTAAGAAACATTCAAATGACGCTCAAAAGAAAAGTAATTCTGGCAAGGCGAATAACTCGACTGAGGATAAAGCGTCTCAAGATAAGTCTAAAGATCATCATAATGGTAAAAAAGGTGCAGCAATCGGTGCTGGAACAGCAGGTTTGGCTGGAGGCGCAGCAAGTAAAAGTGCTTCTGCCGCTTCAAAACCACATGCCTCTAATAATGCAAGTCAAAACCATGATGAACATGACCATCATGATAGAGATAAAGAACGTAAAAAAGGTGGCATGGCCAAAGTATTGTTACCATTAATTGCAGCTGTACTAATTATCGGTGCATTAGCGATATTTGGAGGCATGGCATTAAACAATCATAATAATGGTACAAAAGAAAATAAAATCGCGAATACAAATAAAAATAATGCTGATGAAAGTAAAGACAAAGACACATCTAAAGACGCTTCTAAAGATAAATCAAAATCTACAGACAGTGATAAATCAAAAGATGATCAAGACAAAGCGACTAAAGATGAATCTGATAATGATCAAAACAACGCTAATCAAGCGAACAATCAAGCACAAAATAATCAAAATCAACAACAAGCTAATCAAAATCAACAACAGCAACAACAACGTCAAGGTGGTGGCCAAAGACATACAGTGAATGGTCAAGAAAACTTATACCGTATCGCAATTCAATACTACGGTTCAGGTTCACCGGAAAATGTTGAAAAAATTAGACGTGCCAATGGTTTAAGTGGTAACAATATTAGAAACGGTCAACAAATCGTTATTCCATAATATAACTATATAAATTGTAACTGAACTGCTATATACAAACGTGCATATTATAAAGTTTCTCTAAATATTATAGAAAA
Organism: Staphylococcus sp. HMSC062H10; assembly: GCF_001836945.1. Classification (NCBI taxonomy): domain Bacteria; kingdom Bacillati; phylum Bacillota; class Bacilli; order Caryophanales; family Staphylococcaceae; genus Staphylococcus; species Staphylococcus sp. HMSC062H10. The sequence continues at coordinate 459,048 of NZ_KV830972.1, read as the reverse complement.
CTTAAATTGCGCTTATAAGTATGTAGCAGTTTTTTCATTTTCAAAGTTTGTTATTTAACAAGGTGTTGTCTCAAATATTGACATATCAATTTAACTTTTTACATAGATCAAAAAGATAAAACACCATAATCAACAAATTTAACAAGGAAGAATAAAAAATAAATCAACATATTAAATTGTAGTGTTATTCAACTCCGTAGCTAACAATTCTATATTCACATTAAACAAATTGTCAAAAATATATCATAAATCTTCAAGCACAGACTTAGCACATCAATCACTGAACTGTTATAATAGTTTGGGATTAAAGGAGGCCGAAACAATGCAAAAAGTTGAAAGTATCATAATTGGTGGAGGGCCATGCGGATTAAGTGCGGCTATTGAACAAAAAAGAAAAGGTATTGATACCTTAATTATTGAAAAGGGTAATGTCGTTGAATCAATCTACAATTATCCTACTCACCAAACATTTTTCTCATCAAGTGATAAATTAAGTATTGGGGACGTACCGTTTATCGTTGAAGAAAGTAAACCAAGACGTAATCAAGCGCTAGTTTATTACCGAGAAGTTGTAAAACATCATCAATTAAAAGTAAATGCATTTGAAGAAGTATTAACTGTTAAAAAAATGAATAATAAATTTACAATTACTACGACGAAAGATGTTTATGAATGTCGATTTTTAACAATCGCGACAGGCTATTATGGTCAGCATAATACATTAGAAGTTGAAGGTGCGGATTTACCTAAAGTGTTCCATTATTTTAAAGAGGCACATCCGTATTTTGATCAAGATGTTGTTATTATTGGTGGTAAGAATTCGGCTATCGATGCTGCTTTGGAGTTGGAAAAAGCTGGTGCTAACGTGACGGTTCTATATCGTGGTGGAGATTATTCGCCTTCAATTAAACCGTGGATACTTCCAAATTTCACAGCATTAGTAAATCATGAAAAAATTGACATGGAATTTAATGCTAATGTTACCCAAATAACTGAAGATACTGTGACTTATGAAGTAAATGGTGAAAGTAAAACAATACACAATGATTATGTATTTGCGATGATTGGTTATCATCCCGATTATGAATTTTTAAAATCTGTAGGCATTCAAATTAATACAAATGAATTTGGAACAGCGCCTATGTATAATAAAGAAACATACGAAACAAATATCGAAAATTGCTACATTGCAGGTGTGATTGCTGCAGGGAACGATGCGAATACCATTTTTATTGAAAATGGTAAATTCCACGGTGGCATTATTGCTCAAAGCATGCTAGCTAAGAAACAAACGCCGTTAGAATCATAAAAATAAAGGTCTATGTACTAAATAACTTAGTTTTACAACGACTGACATTCATGAGATGTCAAATGAGGTTGATGACTAATTATTGTACATAGACCTTTTTATGTTACGTAATCATTATAATTCAAAATATGATTTGATTTCAGCTTTATCTAAATTGTTGCTTAACGCGACTAATAATTTTAATCTTGCTTTTGGACCATTCAAACCGTTAGAAAAAATAAAACCTTGTTGTGCGAGTTGGTAACCACCACCATCGTATGCGTAAGTTGGACTCACAATGCCATTAAAGGAACGTGAAACTAGCACAATAGGTATATTTAAAGATACTAATTGTTGAATGCCATCTAATGCGCTTGGAGGTATGTTACCTTGTCCTAACGCTTCAATAACCATACCATCGATACCTTCACGACTATAAAAACTAAAAATGTCACCTGGCATACCCATATATGCTTTTACTAATGGTACATTTAGTTTGTCATTGACATTTTCCAATGCTTGTTGGCGATATGGCATATGATGGAATTGCACACGATCCTTTGTCAATACACCTAGCGGACCATGATTTGGACTTTGAAATGTGTTTGTATTAGACGTATGTGTTTTGGTAACATTACGCGCCGTATGAATTTCATCATTAAATACAACCATCACGCCTTTATGACGGGCCTTTTCATCAGAGGCAACGCGAATAGCGGAAATATAATTATATAATCCGTCAGAACCAATTTCATTAGACGAGCGCATTGCGCCAGTAATAACAACAGGTTGCTCGATACCTAATATTAAATCAAGTAAAAAGGCAGTTTCTTCTAACGTATCGGTACCATGCGTGATAACGAAACCATCATAATATTTATTTGATACTGCTTCTAAAATAATATCCTTTAATTGTTTAACATGTTGGATTGTCATATGAGGTGAAGGTACATTAAAAGGATTTAATTCATCTATTTGTGCATATTGATTTATGACATCTTGATGCATTGAAATAGGGTTGATATCATTTGTTACTACTTTATTAGATTGGTCTTGTGACATACTAATGGTGCCACCAGTATGAATAACAAGTAGATGTTTCATATATTTCCTCCTATATTTCATTTACTTAATTATGATAAAATATTATTCATAAAACGACAAGGAAGGGAAATGACGCATGAAAGCCATTAATATTGCATTAGATGGTCCAGCTGCTGCCGGAAAAAGTACAATTGCGAAACGTGTAGCCAGTGAACTATCAATGATTTATGTAGATACAGGAGCAATGTATCGTGCATTAACATACAAATATTTAAAATTAAACAAAACTGAGGACTTTGCAAAACTAGTTGACCAAACAACATTAGATTTAACTTATAAAGCAGATAAAGGTCAATGTGTCATTTTAGATAACGAAGATGTAACAGACTTTTTGAGAAACAATGATGTGACGCAACATGTTTCATACGTTGCATCTAAAGAGCCAGTACGTTCATTCGCCGTTAAAAAACAAAAAGAGTTAGCTGCAGAAAAAGGTATCGTAATGGATGGTCGCGATATCGGAACTGTAGTGCTACCAGATGCAGATTTAAAAGTATATATGATTGCATCAGTTGAAGAGCGAGCAGAAAGAAGATATAAAGATAATCAATTAAGAGGTATCGAATCAAATTTTGAAGATTTAAAACGTGATATAGAAGCACGTGATCAATATGACATGAACCGTGAAATATCACCATTAAGAAAAGCAGATGATGCAGTGACTTTAGATACGACAGGCAAGACGATTGAAGAAGTTACTGACGAAATTTTAGCGATGGTTAGTCAAATTAAATAATCTAGTAAGTCATAACTATCTATTTGTAATGTGCAACGCTTAACGCATATGCAAATTGAATGTGCTGATAATGATTTACTCAAATTAAAAGGTGATTTTTATTCAACGATGAATAAAAGTTGCCTTTTTACTTTTGGTGAAAGTTAATGCGTCAGTCAATTGTGTAAGTTTTTTAAAAAGTAAACAGAAATAATAAAGGTAAATTATTAGAATTCCAAAAATAATTCATTACATTCATAAAGCATTTTACAAATGGTAAGAAAATGAGTGTTACAAATCTAAGTATTGCAAAAGAAGCTGTTTTAGTCACAAAAAATGACCTATGTAATAATTCGAGAAAGATGCACTATATACGGTCTTCTTACTATTCAAATGTAAAAGTTGCTTATTTGCGTGGCTTTTTGTTTTATAAAAGTATAAAATTTTACTATAATATATCTTGTAGAGAACAATGAAATGACAGACTTATAAAACAAAATAGTGAGCTATGCTAATTTTTATACAAAAAATATGTATAAACATAGCGGACTTTATTACTTGTTTGAATATATGGTTGTAATAAATATATGTCCAACTAATTCACAGAATGAGATTAAGTGACATATTTATGGATACAACTAATTTACTAAATGTAATAAAGGTAGAATTTCTTGACAATTCTGTCAGTTTATAAGATGTTATAAATATGTAGTGTATAAGGAGGCAAACAAGATGACTGAAGAATTCAATGAATCAATGATTAACGATATTAAAGAAGGTGACAAAGTCACTGGCGAGGTACAACAAGTTGAAGACAAGCAAGTTGTTGTTCATATCAACGGTGGTAAATTTAATGGGATTATTCCTATTAGTCAACTATCTACGCATCATATTGATAGCCCAAGTGAAGTTGTAAAAGAGGGCGACGAAGTTGAAGCATATGTCACTAAAGTTGAGTTTGATGAAGAAAATGAAACTGGAGCTTACATCTTATCTAGAAGACAACTTGAAACTGAGAAGTCTTATAGTTATTTACAAGAAAAATTAGATAATAATGAAATCATCGAAGCAAAAGTAACAGAAGTAGTTAAAGGTGGTTTGGTTGTTGATGTAGGACAAAGAGGTTTTGTTCCGGCTTCACTAATTTCAACAGACTTCATTGAGGATTTCTCTGTGTTTGATGGACAAACAATTCGTATTAAAGTTGAAGAATTGGATCCTGAAAATAATAGAGTCATTTTAAGCCGTAAAGCAGTTGAACAAGAAGAAAACGATGCTAAAAAAGATCAATTATTACAATCTTTAAATGAAGGCGATGTTATTGATGGTAAAGTAGCGCGTTTAACTCAATTTGGTGCATTTATAGACATTGGCGGTGTTGATGGTTTAGTGCATGTATCTGAACTTTCTCACGAACATGTTCAAACACCAGAAGAAGTAGTTTCAATTGGTCAAGATGTTAAAGTTAAAATTAAATCTATTGATAGAGATACAGAACGTATTTCATTATCAATCAAAGATACGTTACCAACACCTTTCGAAAATATTAAAGGTCAATTCCACGAAAATGATGTCATTGAAGGTGTCGTAGTAAGATTGGCAAACTTTGGTGCATTTGTTGAAATTGCATCAGGTGTACAAGGACTTGTACATATTTCTGAAATTGCACACAAACACATTGGTACGCCAGGTGAAGTGTTAGAACCTGGTCAACAAGTAAATGTTAAAATATTAGGTATTGATGAAGAGAATGAAAGAGTATCACTATCTATTAAAGCAACATTACCAAACGAAGATGTTGTTGAAAGCGATCCTTCTACGACTAAGGCGTACTTAGAAAGCGAAGAAGAAGATAATCCAACAATTGGCGATATGATTGGTGATAAACTTAAAAATCTTAAACTATAATTTAATATTTAATAGTCAACTCCACATGTTTATGATTGCATGTGGAGTATTTTTTTGTAACAAAATATATTCGGAATGATAACGTGGACAAATTTAACTAAGTGTTTTATAAGATAAAGTTTTAAGTGCTGATTTTTATCATTACAGTAATAAACTCATTTTGAATACACAGTCTCATGTGATATTATTAAAAAGATATAAGAAAGAGAGGAAGTTAGCTTATGACTAAACCTATAGTAGCTATTGTAGGTAGGCCTAACGTAGGTAAATCTACAATTTTTAATAGAATAGTTGGAGAACGTGTTTCGATTGTTGAAGATACGCCAGGTGTAACACGAGATCGTATTTATTCTTCAGGTGAGTGGTTAACACATGATTTCAATATTATTGATACAGGTGGTATTGAAATTGGTGATGCACCATTCCAAACACAAATTAGAGCGCAGGCAGAAATCGCCATAGATGAAGCGGATGTTATTATTTTTATGGTTAACGTGCGTGAAGGATTGACACAAAGCGATGAAATGGTCGCTCAAATTTTATACAAATCTAAAAAACCGGTCGTATTAGCGGTTAACAAAGTAGATAATATGGAAATGCGTACAGACGTGTATGATTTCTATTCATTAGGATTTGGTGAACCGTATCCGATATCAGGGTCACATGGTTTAGGGCTTGGTGACTTGTTAGATGCAGTTGTTTCTCATTTTGGTGAAGAGGAAGAAGACCCATATGATGAAGATACGATTCGTCTTTCAATAATTGGACGTCCGAATGTAGGTAAATCAAGTTTAGTAAATGCTATTTTAGGTGAAGATCGTGTCATTGTCTCTAATGTTGCAGGAACAACAAGAGATGCAATCGATACTGAATATAGTTATGATGGACAAGATTATGTTTTGATTGATACTGCTGGTATGCGAAAAAAAGGTAAAGTATATGAATCAACTGAAAAATATTCAGTGTTAAGAGCCTTAAAAGCGATTGAACGTTCAAATGTTGTTTTAGTGGTCATTGATGCAGAACAAGGCATTATTGAACAAGATAAACGTGTTGCAGGATATGCACATGAACAAGGTAAAGCAGTCGTGATTGTCGTAAATAAATGGGATACTGTGGAAAAAGATAGTAAAACGATGAAGAAATTTGAGGATGAAGTACGTAAAGAATTCCAATTTTTAGATTATGCACAAATTGCTTTTGTGTCTGCTAAAGAACGCACAAGATTACGTACATTATTCCCTTACATTAATGAAGCAAGTGAAAACCATAAAAAACGTGTACAAAGTTCAACTTTAAATGAAGTTGTTACTGATGCAATTTCCATGAACCCTACACCAACAGACAAAGGTAGACGTTTGAATGTCTTTTATGCAACACAAGTTGCTATAGAGCCACCGACATTTGTTGTATTTGTTAATGATGTAGAATTAATGCATTTTTCTTATAAACGCTATTTAGAGAATCAAATCCGTGCCGCTTTTGGTTTTGAAGGTACACCAATTCATATTATAGCTCGAAAGAGAAATTAACGATTGGGGGATAACAATGACTAAAATTACCGTTTTTGGTATGGGAAGTTTTGGAACAGCCCTTGCCAATGTTCTTGCAGAAAATGGACATGATGTTTTGATGTGGGGTAAAAATCAAGATGCTGTTGATGAATTAAATACATGTCATACAAATAAAAAGTATTTAAAATACGCGAAATTAGATGATAGCATTATCGCTACTTCAGATATGACCAAAGCAATTCAATTTGCTGACATTTATTTAATGGCTTTACCTACTAAAGCAATGCGAGAAGTTGCTACTCAAATTAATGATAAGCTGACATCTAAAAAGACTTTTATACATGTTGCTAAAGGTATTGAAAATGGGACGTTTAAACGTGTGTCAGAAATGATTGAAGATTCTATTTCACCTGAATATAATGCAGGTATTGGCGTGTTGTCAGGGCCAAGTCATGCGGAAGAAGTGGTAGTCAAGCAACCAACTACAGTTGCGGCATCATCAAAAGATAAAAGTGTAAGTAAATTAACACAAGATTTATTTATGAATGATTATTTACGTGTGTACACGAATGATGACTTGATTGGTGTTGAACTTGGTGGTGCATTGAAAAATATCATCGCAGTTGCAAGTGGTATCGTAGCTGGAATTGGCTACGGTGATAATGCAAAAGCTGCATTAATGACTCGTGGCTTAGCGGAAATTAGCAGATTAGGTGAAAAGTTAGGTGCCGATCCTATGACATTTCTAGGTTTAGGTGGTATCGGTGACTTAATCGTTACTTGCACATCAACACATTCTCGAAATTTCACATTAGGATATAAACTTGGACAAGGTGAATCAATGGATCAAGCATTATCTGAAATGAATATGGTTGTTGAAGGTATTTATACAACTAAATCCGTTTATCATTTAGCTAAAGAAAAAAATGTGGATATGCCAATTACAAATGCATTATATAGAGTGTTATTTGAAAATATATCAGTAAAAGAATGCGTAAAAGATTTAATGGAGCGCGATAAAAAATCTGAATAAAATGTGTATTATTACACATATACAGCTAATAATTACGTAAAATGAATAGAAATGGCTTAAATTCAACGTTTTTGCCACATAAATGATTGCGATTTATGTAATGCTTGTGTTAAAGTTTTACCATAATGATATAAACATATCATTATCAAACCTCAGGAGGTGAATGTCTAATGAACAAAACAGATTTAATCAATGCAGTTGCAGAGCAAGCTGATTTAACTAAAAAAGAAGCTGGTTCAGCAGTAGATGCTGTATTCGAATCAATCCAAAACTCACTTGCTAAAGGTGAAAAAGTACAATTAATTGGTTTCGGTAACTTTGAGGTACGTGAACGTGCTGCACGTAAAGGTCGTAACCCTCAAACTGGTAAAGAAATTGATATCCCAGCAAGTAAAGTTCCAGCATTCAAAGCTGGTAAAGCATTAAAAGATGCTGTAAAATAATTTTACTTAAAAAGCCCTGAATAAGGGCTTTTTATTTTGCTTTTAATACTTACAAACTGTACATAAATTGTAATGTTCTTCTAAGTTTTTAATCTTTGGAACATCCATTGTTTAAGCGTTCAAAATATTTCATGACATAATAGTTTTGATAAAAATAGCAACTACAAAATATACATATGAATAATTAGATTAATTGGTAGTGTTGAATTTACTTAAAAGGTAACCATGTCTACTATAGTATTTTATGTTATTTAAAGTGATGAATAATGTAAATGAAGTAAGGGTTATTATGAGAATTACAAAAGCTACATAAATTACTGTTAGTTTAAATTGAAATTTAAAAATGATAAGTAATCTTAATGCTTCAAAAGATTTTAATTTCTTACATATAATGTTAATATGAATAGTGATAATATCGTGAGGTGTAGACATGGAAACAACTGTTAGCAAATTGGAAAGACAAATATTAGAAAGATTAAAGGGCGTATCAGAATATGAATCCATTAATATTAATCATCGGTTAGGTAAGTTACTCGATTTATATGATATTCCAGATGTTGCCAAAGTAGCATGCCTCACAATTGACACATCAATGAGACACCTTGATGACATTACATATAATCATTTGTCTAAGCATTCCATTTTGATTGGAGATTTAATTAGTGCACATTTTTATACGCTACTAGCAGAAATCAATGATTTATCATTTCAAAATGAAATTAGTAAAGCAATTGTTGAAATTAATGAATTGAAATCTTCATTACATCATCAAGCTTTAAATGATTATGAAATTTCTCAAGCAATAGTAAAAATTGAAACACTTTTCCCATATATTACGTTATCTCATTTCGGTATCAATATTGATGAGTCGGAAATATATAATTATTTATTTGAAGATATGTCTGATTACTATCCATCATACTTCAAGAAATATAATCAAAGTGAAGTAAAGCATTACTTACACGATATCCAAAAAAGTTATTTAAAAAGTAGAGGTAATTAAGCATGGCTGACAATAAAGCAAATAAAGAGCAAGTACATCGCGTTTTTCAAAATATTTCAAAAAAATATGACAGATTAAATAATATTATTAGTTTTGAGCAGCATAAAGTATGGAGAAAACGTGTCATGAAAGACATGGGTGTTAGAAAAGGTACGAAAGCATTAGATGTTTGTTGTGGTACTGGTGATTGGACAATCGCATTAAGCAAAGCTGTAGGACCAACAGGTGAAGTTACTGGTATTGATTTTAGTGAGAATATGTTAGAAGTAGGAAAAGAAAAAACTGCTTCAATGGAAAATGTTAAACTTGTTCATGGTGATGCAATGGAATTGCCGTTTGAAGACAATTCTTTTGATTATGTAACAATTGGGTTTGGATTAAGAAATGTGCCAGACTATTTAGTCGCGTTAAAAGAAATGAATAGAGTACTTAAACCAGGTGGTATGGTGGTATGTCTTGAAACGAGCCAACCAACTTTGCCAGTCTTTAAACAAATGTATGCATTATACTTTAAATTTGTTATGCCTATTTTTGGAAAATTATTTGCAAAATCAAAAGAAGAATATGAATGGTTACAGCAATCTACGTTTAATTTTCCTGGAAAAGAAGAGTTGAAGCGCATGTTTGAAGAAGCGGATTTCATAAATGTAAGAGTACGTAGTTTTACAGGGGGCGTTGCTGCAATGCACCTTGGCTATAAAGAAAAAGATAATACCAAAGGTGATTAACGTGGCAAAGTTAAACATGAACAATGAAATTAAGAAAGTGGAACAACGACTTGAAAAGGCAATAAAAAGTAAAGATTCTGTATTAGAACAGGCATCATTACATTTATTGTCATCTGGTGGTAAAAGAGTACGCCCAGCATTTGTAATTCTGAGTAGCCAATTTGGCAAAGATGACCAAACGTCTGAACAAACGTATCAAGTTGCAGTCGCATTAGAGTTAATTCATATGGCAACACTTGTTCATGATGACGTTATTGATAAAAGCGACAAGCGTCGAGGCAAGTTAACCATATCAAAGAAATGGGATCAGACAACTGCTATTTTAACTGGGAATTTTTTATTGGCATTAGGACTTGAACACTTAATGGCAGTTAAAGATAATCGTGTACATCAATTAATATCTGAATCTATCGTTGATGTTTGTAGAGGGGAACTTTTCCAATTTCAAGACCAATTTAACAGTCAACAGACAATTATCAATTATTTACGACGTATCAATCGCAAAACAGCACTGTTAATTCAATTATCAACTGAAGTTGGTGCAATTACATCACAATCTGATAAAGAGACTGTACGAAAATTGAAAATGATTGGTCATTATATAGGTATGAGCTTCCAAATCATTGATGATGTATTAGACTTCACAAGTACCGAAAAGAAATTAGGTAAGCCGGTCGGAAGTGATTTGCTTAATGGTCATATTACGTTACCGATTTTATTAGAAATGCGTAAAAATCCAGACTTCAAATTGAAAATCGAACAGTTACGTCGTGATAGTGAACGCAAAGAATTTGAAGAATGTATCCAAATCATTAGAAAATCTGACAGCATCGATGAGGCTAAGGCAGTAAGTTCTAAGTATTTAAGTAAAGCTTTGGATTTGATTTCTGAGTTACCAGATGGACATCCGAAATCACTACTTTTAAGTTTGACGAAAAAAATGGGGTCAAGAAACACATAGTATTTATGAAAAGTATTGAAAGCGCTTTACCAACCTGTTAATATATAATAGTAATATACATAAACCTATTAAACACAGGGGGATACATAAAGTGGAACGTACATTTTTAATGATTAAACCAGACGCAGTACAAAGAAATCTAATTGGTGAAGTAATTTCAAGAATTGAAAGAAAAGGACTAAAACTTGTCGGTGGTAAATTAATGCAAGTACCAATGGAACTTGCTGAAACACATTATGGTGAACACCAAGGTAAACCATTTTATAATGATTTAATTTCATTTATTACATCAGCACCAGTGTTCGCAATGGTAGTTGAAGGTGAAGATGCAGTTAATGTATCTAGACATATTATTGGCAGCACCAATCCTTCAGAAGCTTCACCAGGATCAATTAGAGGTGATTTAGGTTTAACTGTTGGTAGAAATATCATTCACGGTTCAGATTCATTAAAGTCTGCTGAACGTGAAATTAATTTATGGTTTAATGAAAATGAAATTACTAGCTATGCTTCACCACGTGATGCTTGGTTATACGAATAAAATATAAGCTATAAACCTTTATGATTTATTTATAAAGGTAGAAAGGGTTTTGTTATGTGGTTAGTCATTATGATTATACATAACAAGACCCGTTTTTTATGTTGTAGTAAATTACTTGAAAAATTTTATAGTTTTTTTGGTAACACTTATTAAAAAGAGAGGAATATTCTTTATCAAATGAAACTAAACAGAAAGAAGGGGTTGTTAAAATGAAGAATATTATTTCAATTATTTTGGGGATTTTAATGTTCTTAAAATTAATGGAATTATTATATGGTGCTATATTTTTAGACAAACCACTTAATCCTTTAACAAAAATTATTTTTATACTGACTCTCATTTATATTTTTTATGTATTAGTAAAAGAGTTGATTATATTTTTGAAGTCGAAGTATAACAAAAACGCTTAACATATGCATATTTTTAATATCATAAACTATTTTTATACGGACTGATTAACTTTATAAAAAATGATCAGTCCATTTTCTTTTATATAAAGAAATATAGCTTGTATATTATTTATTCGTGGTTAGCTACGATTATATGCGGTATAAGTTGTTCGAATAAATTTTAAATTTTCAAATGGTTGTTTAAACAATATAACAATATTAGAAATTCATAATACTTTTCTCGTTGTGAATATATTATAATGAATCTTAGTTCGTTTAATATTAAGATAATTCTGACATTTAAAAAGAGATATAAATCAATTTCTTAATTGAGCTTGAAAACAAACATTTATGAATGCACAATGAATATGATAAGATTAACAACATATTATAATGTTATCGTGGAAGTATGAAAGGAGCGAGTGTGTATGAGATACCTAACTTCAGGAGAATCACATGGACCTCAATTAACAGTTATTGTTGAAGGTGTACCTGCAAATTTAGAAATTAAGGTTGAGGATATTAATAAAGAAATGTTTAAGCGTCAAGGCGGTTACGGACGTGGACGTCGTATGCAAATCGAAAAAGATACAGTGGAGATTGTTTCGGGTGTAAGAAATGGTTATACATTAGGTAGCCCTATTACAATGGTTGTTACTAATGATGATTTTACACATTGGCGAAAAATTATGGGCGCTGCGCCAATAAGCGACGAAGAACGAGAAAATATGAAACGTACAATTACGAAACCAAGACCGGGACATGCAGATTTAGTTGGCGGTATGAAATATAATCATCGTGACTTACGAAATGTATTAGAACGTTCATCTGCCAGAGAAACAGCAGCACGTGTAGCGGTCGGTGCACTATGCAAAGTTTTATTAGAACAATTAGATATCGAAATATACAGTCGTGTTGTTGAGATAGGTGGCATTAAAGATAAAGATTTTTATGATTCAGAAACATTTAAAGCAAACCTTGATCGAAATGACGTCCGTGTAATTGATGATGGCATCGCACAAGCAATGCGCGATAAAATTGATGAAGCGAAAAACGATGGTGATTCAATAGGGGGCGTAGTTCAAGTTGTAGTTGAAAATATGCCTGTTGGTGTAGGTAGTTATGTACATTATGATCGTAAATTAGATGGAAGAATAGCACAGGGTGTCGTTAGTATTAATGCATTTAAAGGTGTAAGTTTTGGAGAAGGATTTAAAGCAGCTGAAAAGCCTGGTAGTGAAATTCAAGACGAAATTCTCTACAATACTGAATTGGGCTATTATCGTGGGTCAAATCACTTAGGTGGTTTAGAAGGCGGTATGTCAAATGGAATGCCAATTATCGTTAATGGTGTAATGAAACCAATTCCAACGTTATATAAACCACTAAATTCAGTAGATATTAATACTAAAGAAGACTTTAAAGCAACAATTGAACGTTCTGATAGTTGTGCTGTTCCTGCAGCAAGTATCGTCTGCGAACATGTCGTAGCATTTGAAGTTGCAAAAGCATTATTGGAAGAATTCCAATCAAATCATATTGAGCAACTTAAACAACAAATTATTGAGCGCAGACAATTAAATATTGAGTTTTAACAACAAGAACAATTGAGGTGTAATCATGAAATTACAAACAACATACCCTTCAAACAATTATCCAATATATGTTGAACACGGTGCAATCAAGTATATAGGCACATATTTAAATCAATTTGACCAAAGTTTCTTGTTAATTGATGAATATGTAAATCAATATTTTGCGAATAAATTTGATGATATTTTATCATATGAAAATGTACATAAAGTCATTATTCCAGCTGGTGAAAAGACGAAAACATTTGAGCAATATCAAGAAACATTAGAATACATTTTGTCGCATCATGTAACACGTAATACAGCGATTATAGCTGTTGGTGGTGGTGCGACAGGAGATTTTGCAGGATTTGTAGCAGCAACACTATTAAGAGGTGTCCATTTTATACAAGTTCCCACAACGATTTTGGCGCATGATTCTAGTGTTGGCGGTAAAGTGGGTATTAACTCAAAGCAAGGTAAAAACCTTATCGGTGCATTTTATCGTCCAACTGCTGTGATTTATGATTTAGACTTTTTAAAGACGTTACCATTTGAGCAAATATTAAGTGGCTATGCAGAAGTTTATAAGCATGCGTTATTGAATGGTGAATCAGCGACGCAAGATATCGAACAGCACTTTAAAGATAGAGAGATATTACAGTCATTAAATGGTATGGATAAATATATTGCTAAAGGTATTGAAACGAAGCTGGATATTGTTGTTGCAGATGAAAAAGAACAAGGTGTACGTAAATTTTTAAATTTAGGTCATACATTTGGGCATGCTGTTGAATACTATCATAAAATACCTCATGGTCATGCAGTGATGGTTGGCATTATCTATCAATTTATAGTTGCGAATGCTTTGTTTGATTCTAAGCATGATATTAATCACTATATTCAATATTTAATACAACTTGGTTATCCTTTAGACACGATAACTGACTTGGATTTTGAAACGTTATACCAATATATGCTAAGTGATAAAAAGAATGATAAGCAAGGTGTACAAATGGTCTTGATTAGACAATTTGGAGATATCGTTGTACAACATGTTGATCAACTAACATTACAACATGCATGTGAACAATTAAAAACATATTTTAAGTAGGTGAATGAAATGGTAAATGAACAAATCATTGATATTTCAGGTCCGTTAAAGGGCGAAATTGAAGTGCCGGGCGATAAATCAATGACACACCGTGCAATCATGTTGGCGTCGCTAGCTGAAGGTGTATCTACTATATATAAGCCACTACTTGGTGAAGATTGTCGTCGTACGATGGACATTTTCCGACTGTTAGGTGTAGAAATCAAAGAAGATGATGAAAAATTAGTTGTGACTTCCCCAGGATATCAGTCTTTTAACACGCCACATCAAGTATTGTATACAGGTAATTCTGGTACGACAACACGATTATTGGCAGGTTTGTTAAGTGGTTTAGGTATTGAAAGTGTCTTGTCTGGAGATGTTTCCATAGGTAAAAGGCCGATGGATCGTGTTTTAAGACCGTTAAAAAGTATGAATGCAAATATTGAAGGAATTGAAGACAATTACACCCCATTAATCATTAAACCATCTGTAATTAAAGGTATTAATTACAAGATGGAAGTGGCAAGTGCACAAGTTAAAAGTGCCATCTTATTCGCAAGTCTATTTTCTAAGGAAGCGACCATCATTAAAGAATTAGATGTAAGTCGAAATCATACTGAGACGATGTTCAGACATTTTAATATTCCAATTGAAGCGGAAGGGTTATCAATTACTACAACTCCTGAAGCAATTCGATACATTAAACCTGCAGATTTTCATGTTCCTGGCGATATTTCATCTGCAGCGTTCTTTATTGTTGCAGCACTTATCACACCAGGAAGTGATGTAACAATTCATAATGTTGGAATCAATCCAACACGTTCAGGTATTATTGATATTGTTGAAAAAATGGGCGGTAATATTCAACTTTTCAATCAAACAACTGGTGCTGAACCTACTGCTTCTATTCGTATTCAATACACACCAATGCTTCAACCAATAACAATCGAAGGAGAATTAGTGCCAAAAGCAATTGATGAACTGCCTGTAATAGCATTACTTTGTACACAAGCAGTTGGCACGAGCACAATTAAAGATGCCGAGGAATTAAAAGTAAAAGAAACAAATAGAATTGATACAACGGCTGATATGTTAAACTTGTTAGGGTTTGAATTACAACCAACTAATGATGGATTGATTATTCATCCGTCAGAATTTAAAACAAATGCAACAGTTGATAGTTTAACTGATCATCGAATAGGAATGATGCTTGCAGTTGCTTCTCTACTTTCAAGCGAACCTGTCAAAATTAAACAATTTGATGCTGTAAATGTATCATTTCCAGGATTTTTACCAAAACTAAAGCTTTTAGAAAATGAGGGATAATATAAAATGGAAGATATCTATAAATTAATAGACGATATCAATCTACAAAAACTAGAAAATTTAGACTCTCGTGTTAATGAAGCAATAACTACTGACAACGATGACGCATTATTTATTCTAGGAGAGACACTTTATAATTTTGGATTAATGCCACAAGGTTTGGAAGTATTCCGCGTGTTATATCACAAATATCCAGACGAAAGTGAATTGCTGATTTATTTTATTGAAGGTTTAATGTCTGAAAATCAAACTGACGAAGCGTTAGAATATTTAAGTTATGTTGAACCATCACCTGAAAAGTTGATGTTAGAAGCAGATTTATATCAACAAATTAATATGATGGAAGTTGCTATTGATAAATTACAAGAAGCACTTGAACTAGAGCCAAATGATCCAATAATCCATTTTGCATTGGCTGAAATGTTATATTATGATGGTCAATATTTACGTGCTACCTCTGAATACGAAACTGTTTTAGAAACTGGTGAATATCAAGTTAATGGTGTAAATTTATTCTCTCGTATGGCAGATTGTAGTTTACAAAGTGGTAACTATAGTGATGCGATTCGCTTATACGATGAAATTAATGAAGATGAGATGACTTCAGAAGATTATCTCAAAAAAGCTATTTCTTATGATAAAAATGACATCACTCAAGAAGCAATTAAAATAATGACTACATTACTTTCTAAAGATCCTGATTATATTCAAGGATACCTGTATTTACAATCATTATATGAAAATGAAAAAAATTATCCAGATGCCATTGAAACGGGTAAAGAAGGATTACGACTAAGTCAATTTTATAAAGAGTTAATGTATACAACTGGATGTTTGGAAATAGAACACGGCGATGCTAATGAAGGTGTATTATTGTTAAAACAAGCATTAGAGGTTGATAATGCTTACCAAGAACCTTTATTGATTTTAAGCGATTTATATCGTAATGAAGAAGATTATGAAGCAATCATTGAATTATTAACATATGTAGATGAAGAAGATTTGGATCCTACATTCATGTGGCATTTAGCGTTCGCCTATGGTCAAGAAGAGCGAGATAAAGAAGCTCAACATTTCTTTGAATTAGCATATCCAACGATGAAAACAAATATTGATTTTATGAGTGATTATTATTTCTATTTAATTGAAATTGGTCAAAAGGAACAAGCAATTACTATTTTAAATCAATTGTTGGAACTAGAGCCAAGTAACGAAAATTGGCATGACGAATTATCAAGATTGCAATCTTAAAATGGGGTATTTGATGTCAGAGACACTCAATCAAATTAAAGAAAGTTTTATTGAATATTTACTTTTTCAATATCGATTTAAGTCGCGTATTGCAGTTTGGGTGCTTAACTATATAAAAGTGAATGAGGCGAAATTGGCAAACATTCATTTTGTAGATACAAAAATTAATCATCATGAAACATTAGAAATTGCAGAAGTGGGAAGTCACGCTTCTGCAATTCAATTTACTAAGCGTAATATAAAGTTAATGAATACAAATGAAATATTTGATTATATCGCTAATCATAACTGTGCTTTTGATATTCAAATTCACTTCGCAAACGTGTCAAAGCGTGAGCAAAGGCTAGATGATTTAATAGTTGCTCAACTAACGGAATCGCCCAGTTATCAAACTTACCTTCATGACTTAAATAGTATGGCTATAGATCGACATAAACATGCGTTATTAATAGATTACTTGTTACACAATATTGATTTAAGTTTACAGATGAATGAAAAGCAACGTTTTTATCAACTAACGCAAATTTTAAATACACTCAAGCTAGTAAATAAACATAATCAATTTGAGGACTTAGCAGATGACGATTAATACATTTTGGCAATATACACTTTATCAACGTTCTTGGTTAATGATGCTCCTCATTTGTAATATATTAGGGATGATTTATGGTTATATATGGTATGGTGAACAATTAAGTCATACGCCGTGGCAGTTTAAGATTTTTGTTCCAGATAGCCCAACTGCAATATTATTCTTAGTTATTTCAATCTCATTGATATTAATCCGAAAACAAAATAGTATTATCGATGCACTGGCATTTGTAACATTATTCAAATACGGGATTTGGGCAGTTATTATGAATATATTATTTATTATTGAACAAGGTGATATTACAGTAAATGGCCTGGTATTAATGTTTTCTCACAGTATAATGGCTGTTCAGGCAATTTACTTCTATCCTAGGTTTAAACGTTCTATGATTGGAATCAGCGTAGCGATGACTTGGGTATTTTTGAATGATTATATTGACTATTTTCACCTTCAATTTCCATATTATGATTTTATAACTACACATGTGTGGCAAATTGGTGTATTATCATGTTGTCTGAGTGTTTTTGGACTTTTGCTTTATATTGAATTAAACAAATTATTAAAGTGTAAATGATTTGATAAAAACGGCAAATGACAGTAAAATATCTATAAAGGAGAGTGAGTTTATTGTCTTCAATTTTTACTATGATAATTTATTTCGTAATATTAATGGTGCTTCCTTTATGGGCACAACACAAAGTTAAATCTAACTATGAGAAATATTCACAAGTTAGATCAACTAGTGGTAAAACGGGTCGTGAAGTTGCATTAGAAATTTTACATGCAAACGGTATTTATGATGTCGAAGTTGTTAAAGGTGAAGGATTCTTAACAGATCATTACGATCCTAAAAAGAAAGTTGTTTCACTATCTCCTGCAAACTATGACAGACCATCAGTTGCTGGAACTGCAATTGCAGCCCACGAAGTTGGTCATGCCATTCAAGATCACCAAGGATATTGGTTCTTAAGATTCAGAGCAGCATTAGTACCTGTTGCAAACCTAGGGAGTTCATTAAGTTATATGATCATCATGTTAGGTATTATCTTAACAGCGATAGGTAGTGCATTTGGTTCAACTGCTTTATGGATTGGTGCTGGTTTAATGTCATTAGCGGTATTATTCTCAATTGTTACGTTACCAGTTGAGTTTGATGCGAGTTCAAGAGCGATGAAACAAATTACGGCATTGAACATTGTAAATGAAAAGGAATACAAACATGCGCGTAAAGTATTATCTGCAGCAGCAATGACTTATGTTGCAGCAACTGCTGTCGCTGTAGCAGAGCTTGTACGTATTATTTTGATTGCGCGTTCAAGTGATTAATCTTATAGATTAACAATTAACTTAAATTAGACACTTATTAACTAGCTAATCACATTTTTGTGTGGTTGCTAGTTTTTTTGTGCTTATTTTTCTAATAGTAGATTATTCACTATATTATTTTATTGTAGTGGTACGTATCATAAAGTTATAATCCCAATTTCAATTGATTTAATTTAGTTAGGAATGCATTACATTTATATAAACTGAATTATTAAACTTCTAAAATAAACAACTTGTCATCTAGTTTAGCTAGAGTCAGTAGATTGCACTAAACATGCATGAGACTTCAAATTGATATATACTATATTAGAAATGCAATATAAGGAGAACGTAGAAATGAAATCAATGGTAGAAATGCAACGTGAAGTTGATGAATATATTGGACAATTTAAAACAGGATATTTTTCACCACTAGCTAACTTAGCTAGATTGACTGAAGAAGTGGGCGAACTTGCACGTGAAATAAATCATACCTATGGTGAAAAAAAGAAGAAAGATTCAGAGGAAGCAAATACGATTAAAGCAGAATTAGGTGATAATTTATTTGTGTTGTTATGTTTAGCGAATTCAATGGGAATAGATATGACAGAGAGCTTTAATGAAACAATGAAAAAGTTTAATACAAGAGATAAAAATCGATTCGAAAGAAAGTGAATATAAAAATATTTGCTTTATTTGGATTTGATTAAGATTAAAAATATCCATCAATGAATTGCATCGCATGAAATCATATTATTTTTAAAGTAAGTATAACTAGATAAATGATTATATATACAACACCTGCTTTTTAGATATTTGAAATTATAAACTCAACATTACTATAAACTTAAATTGTAAAATTAAATTTAAACAATTATCTACGCATCGAGAATAATAGAAAGAGAAATAGAAAGAAAGGATGGGCAAGCGAATGAAGATAGGTATAACATGTTACCCGTCCATGGGTGGTTCTGGAATTATTGCCACAGAATTAGGAATTAAATTAGCAGAGCGAGGTCACGAAGTACATTTTATCACTTCAAATATCCCGTTTAGAATAAGAAAACCATTACCGAATATGATTTTTCATCAAGTTGAAGTGAATCAATATGCAGTTTTTCAGTATCCACCGTATGATATTACGTTAAGTACTAAAATCGCTGAAGTTATTAAAGAATATGATCTTGATTTGTTGCATATGCACTATGCTGTACCTCATGCAATTTGTGGGATTTTAGCTCGTGAGATGTCAGGTAAAGATATAAAAATTATGACAACGTTACACGGTACTGATATTACTGTTTTGGGCTATGATCATTCACTCCAAGGTGCAATTAAATTTGGCATTGAAAAAAGTGATATTGTGACAAGTGTGAGTAAATCTTTAGCGCAAGAAACACATGAAATTATCGAAACTAACAAAGAAATTATACCGATTTATAATTTTGTACGTGAAAATGAGTTTCCAACTAAACATAACACAGCATTAAAATCACAATTTGGTATAGCACCAGATGAAAAAGTGTTAATACATGTATCGAATTTTAGACAAGTAAAACGCATAGATACTATTATAGAAACATTTGCAAAAGTACGTGAAAAGATACCTAGTAAATTAATTTTACTTGGTGATGGTCCTGAATTAGTGCCAATGCGTCAAAAGACGAAAGAGTTAAACGTAGAAGAGGATGTTTTATTTTTAGGGAAACAAGATTGCGTAAGTGAATTTTACCAATTATCTGACTTAGTATTATTATTAAGTGAAAAAGAAAGCTTTGGACTAACTTTACTTGAGGCTATGAAAACAGGCGTCGTTCCAATTGGTTCAAATGCCGGTGGAATTAAAGAGGTTATTAAACATGGTGAAACTGGATTTGTCGTAGATGTGGGTGATAGTGATTCAGCGAGTGACTATGCTATCCGATTACTTGAAGATAAGGTGTTATACAACAAACTTCAGAAAAACATGCTAGCAGATATTGCTGAACGTTTTGGATCAGAACTCATTACAGATCAATATGAGTATTATTATCAAAAAATGCTAAATGAGCATAACAAAAGTAAAGGCGAGTAATAATATGGATAAATCATTATTTGAACAGGCAAGGCCTATATTAGAACAAATTCAAGACAATGGTTTTGAAGCATATTATGTAGGTGGCTCTGTAAGAGATTATGTCATGGGAAGAAATATTCATGATATAGATATCACAACAAGTGCAACGCCAGATGAAATAGAATCTATCTTTAGTCATACGATACCTGTAGGTAAAGAACATGGCACCATAAATGTAGTTTTTAATGATGAAAATTATGAGGTGACAACATTCCGGGCTGAAGAAGATTATGTCGATCACCGTAGACCAAGTGGTGTTACATTTGTTCGTGATTTATACGAAGATTTGCAACGAAGAGATTTCACGATGAATGCGATAGCAATGGATACAGCATACAAATTGTATGATTATTTTGATGGTCAACAAGATATTAATAATCGAATAATAAGAACTGTAGGTATAGCTGAGGAACGATTCCAAGAAGATGCTTTACGTATGATTCGATGTTTAAGGTTTCAGTCACAATTATCATTTGATATTGCAACGGAAACATTTGAAGCGATGCGAACACAAATGGCAGATATTAAATTTTTATCAATTGAGCGTATAGTGATTGAACTAACTAAATTAATGCGAGGAATTAATGTTGAAGAGAGTTTTAATCATTTAAAATCGCTGAAAGCATTTAATTATATGCCATATTTCGAACATCTTGATATGAATCAAATTAATGTGACTGAACCAATTGATTTAGAATTGTTGATTGCTATAGTGTCAGTTAAATTTGATATAAATTACTCATTAAAGCCTTTAAAGCTAAGTAACCGACAAGTAAAAGATATCAATCAATATATTCAAATTATGAATGCATTACCAATTATTATTACAAAAGAACAATTAAAAATGTTTGTTTATGATTATGATACGAATCTCATTAAAAATGTAATGGTTGCAGCAGACGTGTTAAAGGCAAATGATATTCAAGGACATGAACCATTAATCGTTAACCTTCAAACGATTTATGAAACATTACATCATTTACCTATGTATTATAGAAAAGACATGATGGTTAATGGCGGTGTACTTATGGCACATTTAAATGCCAAAAGTGGTCCGTGGTTAAAAGATGTGCTAAGACAAATTGAGATAGCGATTGTAACAGGTAAAGTAAGCAACGAAGAAACTGAAATTTTGAAATGGGTGGATAATCATGTCAAAATATAGTCAAGATGTACTTCAATTACTCTATAAAAATAAACCGAATTATATATCTGGACAAAGCATTGCGGAATCACTTAATATATCGCGCACTGCAGTAAAAAAAGTGATTGACCAATTAAAGTTAGAGGGATGTAAAATAGATTCAGTAAATCATAAAGGACATTTATTACAACAACTCCCAGATATTTGGTATCAAGGTATAATAGACCAATACACAAAAAGTTCTGCTTTGTTTGATTTTAGTGAAGTATACGATTCAATAGATTCTACACAACTTGCTGCGAAAAAGTCACTTGTTGGAAATCAATCTTCATTTTTTATCTTGAGTGATGAACAAACGAAAGGTCGTGGGCGATTTAATAGACATTGGAGTTCTTCAAAAGGGCAAGGACTTTGGATGTCTGTCGTGTTAAGACCTAACGTTGCATTCTCAATGATATCTAAATTTAATTTATTTATTGCATTAGGGATAAGAGATGCGATTCAACATTTTAGTCAAGATGAAGTCAAAGTGAAATGGCCGAATGATATATATATTGATAATGGTAAAGTGTGTGGTTTCTTAACTGAAATGGTTGCTAATAATGATGGTATAGAAGCAATAATATGTGGTATAGGTATTAATTTGACGCAACAACTAGAAAACTTTGATGAAAGTATTAGACATAGAGCAACAAGTATACAATTACATGATAAAAATAAATTAGATAGATATCAATTTTTAGAGAGATTACTTCAAGAAATTGAAAAAAGATATAATCAATTTTTAACGTTACCTTTTTCTGAAATTCGTGAAGAATATATTGCAGCTTCTAATATTTGGAATAGAACGTTGCTATTTACAGAAAATGATAAACAGTTTAAAGGACAAGCAATTGATTTAGATTACGATGGCTATCTAATTGTTAGAGATGAAGCGGGTGAATCACACCGTTTAATTAGTGCAGATATAGATTTTTAACACTAAAGCAAGGAGAGATAGCTATGGGTATGGCAACCTATGCCGTTGTGGATTTGGAAACAACAGGCAACCAATTAGATTTTGACGATATCATTCAAATTGGTATAACGTTTGTGCGCAATAACCAAATTATTGATACATATCATTCTATGATTAGAACAAATTTAGAGATTCCGCCATTCATTCAAGCGTTAACATCCATTGAAGAAAAGATGCTACAACAAGCGCCATATTTTAATCAAGTTGCACAAGAAATCTACGATAAGATAAAAGATTGCATTTTTGTCGCTCATAATGTAGATTTTGATTTAAATTTTATTAAAAAGGCATTTAAAGATTGTAATATTCAATATCGTCCCAAAAAAGTTATAGATACACTAGAAATCTTTAAAATAGCTTTTCCTACAGATAAAAGCTATCAATTAAGTGAATTAGCGGAGGCACATGGTATTACCTTAGCAAATGCCCATCGAGCTGACGAAGATGCCGCTACTACTGCTAAATTGATGATTTTAGCTTTTGAAAAATTTGAAAAGTTACCGTTAGATACTTTAAAGCAACTATATTATTTAAGTAAACAGTTGAAATACGATTTGTATGATATTTTCTTTGAGATGGTTAGGCAATATGATGCAAAGCCATTGGATAAATCGTACGAAAAGTTCGAACAGATTATCTATCGTAAGCAAGTTGATTTTAAAAAGCCGACAACAAATTATAATGGCAGTTTGAAGTCTTTATATAGCAAAGCTGTAGATCAACTTGGCTTAACATATCGACCACAGCAATTATATTTAGCGGAAACTATATTAGATCAGCTCATGCATAGTGAAAAAGCAATGATTGAAGCATCACTAGGCAGTGGTAAATCATTAGCATATTTACTTGCGGCCTTGATGTATAATATTGAAACTGGGAAACATGTCATGATTTCTACCAATACCAAGTTACTGCAAAGTCAATTGTTAGAAAAAGATATTCCAGCAATGAATGAAGCGTTAAATTTTAAAATTAATGCACTATTGATTAAAAGTAAAAGTGATTACATTTCATTGGGACTTATTAGTCAAATTTTAAAAGATGACACAAGTAATTACGAAGTGAATATCTTGAAAATGCAATTGCTGATTTGGATTACAGAGACGCCATCCGGAGATATACAGGAATTAAATTTAAAAGGTGGTCAAAAGATGTATTTTGACCAGAAAATTGAAACATATGTACCGGCACGTCACGATGTTCATTATTATAATTTTATTAAGCGAAATGCACAGAACATTCAAATTGGTATTACAAATCATGCACATTTAATTCATTCTGATGTTGAAAATTCAATATATCAATTGTTTGATGATTGTATAGTGGATGAAGCACATCGCTTACCAGACTATGCCTTAAATCAAGTGACAAATGAGTTGAGTTATGCTGATATTAAATATCAGCTTGGTTTGATTGGTAAAAACGAAAATGAAAAATTGTTAAAGGCAATTGATCAACTGGAAAAGCAGCGGATTTTGGAAAAATTAGATATTGCACCAATTGATATTTTTGGCTTGAAGGCTAGTATGAATGAGATTCATGAGTTAAATGAGCAATTGTTCTCAACGATATTTACGATTATCAATGATTCTGATGTTTATGATGATGATATTCATCGCTTCCATAATGTATTTACTTTTGAAACAAAAGACATTTTGAAGGATTTACATGCGATTATCGATAAGTTAAATAAAACGCTAGAAATATTCAATGGCATTAGTCATAAAACAGTTAAATCATTACGGAAACAGTTGTTGTATTTAAAAGATAAATTTAAAAATATCGAACAAAGTTTAAAAGCTGGACATACTAGTTTCATTTCAATTAAAAATTTATCTCAAAAATCAACAATACGTTTATATGTGAAAGATTACGCTGTAAAAGATGTATTAACGAAACAAGTATTGGAAAAATTTAAATCACTTATTTTTATATCTGGTACTTTAAAATTTAATCATTCGTTTGATGCTTTTAAACAGTTATTCAACAAAGATGTTCACTTTAATACATTTGAAGTTAACACGTCGTTACAAAGTGCAAAAAATACAAGTGTTTTTATACCGAGTGATGTAGCATCTTATCAATATAAAAATATAGATGAGTATGTAGCATCGATTGTAAGCTATATTATTGAATATACGACTATAACGTCATCAAAATGTTTAGTCTTATTTACGAGTTATAAAATGATGCATATGGTACAAGATATGCTAAATGAATTGCCAGAATTTGAAGATTATGTTGTGTTAACACAACAGCAGAACCAAAATTATAAAATAGTACAACAGTTTAATAATTTTGATAAGGCCATACTGCTTGGTACGTCAACATTTTTTGAAGGCTTTGATTTTCAAGCAAAAGGTATTAAATGTGTGATGATAGCGAAGTTACCGTTTATGAACAAGCATAATGCAAAATATTGGCTTATGGATTCTGAATTCACTTCAACTTTCAAGGAATATGTATTACCTGATGCAGTTACACGTTTTAGACAAGGACTTGGAAGATTAATTAGAAATGAAAATGATCGCGGTATAATAGTTTCATTTGATGATCGACTCATAAACAGTAATTATAAAAACTTTTTTGAACAAACACTTGAAAATTATCGTCAGAAAAAAGGTGACATTCAACAGTTTGGAAAATTATTAAGACAAATTCAAAAGAAGAAAAAGTAAAATACAAAGTAAAATTCTTGTGACATGACATGTGCTATGTTCTGTTACAAGAATTTTTGTTTGGTCGTCAAAATTTGAGTTTTATAATTAAACTTGAATGTTGGCACAAAAAACGACCTTCATACTAATAATATTGAGGCTTTATTATATATTTTGTCTGAAACTGATGATTGTATTGTCTTAATATAAATTAATGTTCAAATCTGTGCTTAAATCATTACCATTTACACGTTATCTTTTAGTCTAGTTCTAGAACTTGAAAGCGGATTTTGTTAAAATGAATGAGTATTGTATAACGAAAAAATAAATAGGAGAATGGTTATGAAAACAACGATTAAACAAGCGAAAGATCATTTAAATCAAGACGTTACAATTGGTGCTTGGCTAACAAATAAACGTTCAAGTGGTAAAATCGCCTTTTTACAATTACGTGATGGAACAGGCTTTATGCAAGGCGTAGTAGTTAAATCAGAAGTTGATGAAGAGGTATTCAAACTTGCGAAAGAAATTACTCAAGAATCATCTCTATATGTTACAGGCACAATTACAGAAGATAATCGTTCTGACTTAGGATACGAAATGCAAGTGAAGTCAATTGAAGTTATTTCAGAAGCGCATGACTATCCGATTACACCTAAAAATCATGGTACGGAATTCTTAATGGATCACCGTCATTTATGGTTACGTTCTAAAAAACAACATGCTGTAATGAAAATTAGAAATGAAGTTATTCGTGCAACGTATGAATTTTTCAACAAAGATGGATTTACAAAGGTTGATCCACCAATTTTGACAGCAAGTGCACCAGAAGGTACAAGTGAATTATTCCATACTAAATACTTTGATCAAGATGCGTTTTTATCTCAAAGTGGTCAGTTATACTTAGAAGCTGCAGCAATGGCACACGGAAAAGTATTTTCATTTGGTCCAACTTTCAGAGCTGAAAAATCAAAAACACGTAGACACTTGATTGAGTTCTGGATGATTGAAGGGGAAATGGCTTTCACAAATCATGCTGAAAGTTTAGAAATTCAAGAACAATATGTAACACATGTAGTAAAATCAGTTTTAGAAAATTGTAAACTAGAGTTGAAAATGTTAGAGCGTGATACATCAAAACTTGAAAAAGTTGCGACACCATTCCCTAGAATTTCATATGATGATGCAATTGAATTCTTAAAAGCAGAAGGCTTTGATGATATTGAATGGGGCGAAGATTTTGGTGCGCCACATGAAACTGCCATTGCTAATCATTATGATTTACCGGTGTTTATTACTAATTATCCAACTAAAATTAAGCCTTTCTATATGCAACCAAATCCTGAGAATGAAGAAACTGTATTATGTGCAGACTTAATTGCACCTGAAGGATACGGTGAAATTATAGGTGGATCTGAACGTGTGGATGACTTAGAATTGTTAGAACAACGCGTTAAAGAACATGGATTAGACGAAGAAGCATATAGTTACTACTTAGACTTACGTCGTTATGGTAGTGTGCCACACTGTGGATTTGGTTTAGGTTTAGAGCGTACAGTAGCATGGATTTCTGGTGTTGAACACGTTCGTGAAACAGCGCCATTCCCAAGATTATTAAACCGTTTATATCCATAAGTTTTAGGGTCGTTACTTAAAATTTATATTATGATAATAAAAAGAATCGTCCAGCCTATATTAATAGCTGGGCGATTTATGCTTGGAAAATGTAGATTGATAACGGCTTATATTAATGATGAACAAACTTTTGTTTAGTAACTATATTTGGAAAATAAATAGCTCGTCTGATTATACATAAAGTTCATTGTTAAAATCTAGTTTTAAAAAAATACGGTTATTTAAAATTTGTTTGCTACTAGTTAAATATATTAAGCATTTTAGTCGAAAATTAAAGAAAATGATTTATACTATTAAGTAATGGTTAAATTTAAAAGGGGGCACGAACATGGATAAATATCAATTAAAAGCAAGACCTGTAGTGATACGAAGAGAACTATTAGACCATTACAGTGACTTAGGTTTAGATGAGCAAGATTTAGTCATTTTGCTTAAATTGATTTATGCTTCCGAAACATCAAACAAACAGCCTTCAATTGAATTACTTCAGAAGGGCTCAACTATGCAACCACGTGATATTACAATGGTTATTCAAAATTTGATTCAACGTGAATTGCTAGAATTACAAGTTCAAAAAGATGAAGAAGGTAGATTTACCGAATATATGAATCTAGATCCTTTTTTCGAAAAATTAAGTCATATATTGAAGCAACAAAGTATGGAAACGAAAGAGCAAAATAGTAAAGAAAAATTTAAACAATTATTTAGAATTTTAGAGGATACATTTGCAAGGCCGTTATCTCCATATGAAATAGAAACATTAAATCAATGGATTGATGTTGATAGACACGATACTGCAATTATACAAGCGGCATTAGACGAGGCGAATAGTTTGAATAAACTTAGCTTTAAATATATGGATCGTATTTTACTTAATTGGAAAAAAAACAATGTCAAAACAATTGACGATTCTAGAAAAATAAGAGAAAAATTTAATAAACCGAAAATGACGCACACAGTTAAAACGGTACCTAAATTTGATTGGTTAAACGGGGAGAACCTTGATGGTAAGTAAGAAAAAAGCATTAGAAATGATTGATGTTATAGCAAATATGTTTCCGGATGCAGAATGTGAATTAAAACATGATAATCCGTTCGAATTAACTATTGCTGTACTATTGTCAGCGCAATGTACAGACGTTCTAGTAAATAGAGTAACAACTGAGCTGTTTAAAAAATACAAAACGCCTGAAGATTATTTAGCAGTCAGTGATGAAGAACTTATGAATGATATTCGTTCCATCGGTCTGTATCGTAACAAAGCTAAGAATATTAAGAAACTTTGTCAATCTTTGATTGATCAATTTAATGGAGAAATACCACAAACACATAAGGAATTAGAAAGTTTAGCAGGTGTAGGACGTAAAACTGCTAATGTAGTCATGAGTGTAGCATTTGATGAACCTTCATTAGCTGTTGATACGCATGTAGAACGTGTTTCTAAACGCTTAGGTATTAATCGTTGGAAAGATAATGTGAGACAGGTAGAAGACCGTTTATGTTCTGTCATACCTAGAGATAGATGGAATAGGAGCCATCATCAACTCATTTTCTTTGGAAGATACCACTGTTTAGCCCGAAAACCTAAATGCGATATTTGTCCATTATTAGAAGATTGTAGAGAAGGACAAAAACGTTATAAAGCTAGTTTGAAAGAAGCGTGATAACATGACAAATATTACAAAAGAGGTATTTGATAATTTAGAACAAGAGATTGATGTATTTGCCAAAAATAAGACATTAGGTTCTAGTGAAGCAAAGCCCTACTTGGATGAATACCATAGTAAAATTATTGATTATTTTAAGCAGGTTAATGACATAACTGGCAATATTGATTTTGATAATTTAAATCAATATCCTGTTGTGCCAATGAATTTTAAAGAAAGATATGAATATATGATTGAACGTAAATATCATTTTATGGGCTATCGACAAATGAAGACCTTTAAAACTGAATTGATTAAAATGAATGCTAGTTATCAAACAAGATTAAAGAATAAGCAGGTATAGATAAGTTTGATCATTTCCTAATATTGAAAATATGTAAAACTAATTCATGCACACATATTTGTATTTATGTTAGGTGTCGTGTCATTATAACGTCTTAATATAATAACTGTCCATCTACATCATAATGGATATCTTGAGGTATGGTTTAAGATATCTATTTCGAATCGTAGGTGGATTTCTTATATTTATGATTATGAAAATACATTTCAAACATGTTGATATTTTACTGATTAACGTGCTCCGGGAATTGATAAACATATCAATTTAAAACAGCGTCTAAGATGACTATGAGAAAATATAATCATAATTTTAAAAATGGGAACAACCACTTATTCAAATTCAATAATTTTACATAGCTAAAGATGTGCATATGAAAACTGTTTAGATGTTTCAAAATATATGTGAATGACTGATTTTACGGTTTCTACTAATATAGCAATAGCGTATGAATACTTATAAAAAAATCCTCAGCTACACCATAAATATGGTATAACTGAGGATTTTATGTTGAGTGGATTAGTTGAATATACCTGTTAATCCACCGCTGTTTCTAGATTGTTGAGATCTAGTATTGTTATTTGATTGTGCAGTACCACTACTGTTTGCTGATGTGTCACTACCACCGTGTGTACTACGATTTGTAGTGTTGTTATCTTGACTACCAGAAACATTGATTGATGGGATACTACCACTTACTGAGCTAGGACGTTTAAAGTCTTCGCCATCTCTAGATGAAATTTTTGACATCACATTTTCATATAAGAACTGTGGATATTCTTGTTGGCTATGTCCCACAAATGAGTTTTCACCATATTGTTTAACTTTACTGAAGCCCATCCACACTGACATAGTGTATTGAGGTGTAAAGCCGTTAATCCACACGTCTTTCGCTGCATTATCAGGTAAATTATATTGTGAATAAGTTTCAGCACCGTAAGTACCAGTACCTGTCTTAGCACCCATATTTACTCCAGATACACCATGGCCATATGCAGAACCATATGGTTTAAATGTACCTTTTAGCATCTCAGCTAACATGTATGCAGTGTAATCACTCATCGCTTTATGGCTAGTATGATCGTATTCGATTGTTTCACCATCACGAGTAACTACTTTTTGAATTGAATGCGCGTTGTTATAAGTACCACCGTTAGCGATTGCAGCAAATGCTGATGCTAATTGTGTTGGTGAGAATTCTGAAGCAGAACCACCAAGTACTTCAGATGGACCAATATCGCCTTCGTAGTTTAAGCCAAGTTTGGCAGCGAATTTCTTAGGTGCATCATTACCAGCATTTTGCTTAACTGATTGCCAAGCTTTTAAAGCTGGGATATTGAAACTTTGTCGTAAAGCATCATAAATAGATACAGTACCGTGACTCTTCGTATCATAGTTTCTAAATGTAGAACCATCAACTTGATATGAAGATTCATCTTGAATCGCATGGTTTGTTGCCCATTTCATATTTTCAATGGCAGGTCCATACGCTAAGAAAGGTTTTAAAGATGAACCAGTAGGGTGAGGATCTGTTGCTTGGTTTCTGTTAACGACGTCTTTGAAATCACGTCCACCAGATATAGCAACTAAACCACCAGTTTTACTATCAAGAATCGTTGCACCAACTTGTTGGTCTTTATTCTTGTAGAAGCTACCATTATCAACATCATTTTGTAATGTTTTTTGAACATCTTTATCCATGTTTGTATAAATTTTAATACCACTTTGTAATACATTACCTAAATTTTCATCTTTGAATGCTTTATTATTCATTAATTCAGATTTTACAAAGTTAACGTATGAATTATACTCAGAATCTTGATTTGTATCAATGTTTTGACGTTCTTCAGGAGTACGATTTACTAAGTTCGCTTTTAAATCGATTTTCTTAGCATCTTGCCACTGTTTATCTGTAATGCGTTTATGATAATGCATTAAGTATAAAACAGTGTTTTTACGATCTTCAGCAGCTTTTGGATGATCATAAATATTATAGTTGTTTGGAACCTGAGGTAAACCGGCTAAATAAGCTTCTTCCGCTAAGTTTAAATCTTTTAAATCTTTATTAAAGTAATACTTAGCAGCAGCTTTAATACCCGTTACGCCATCAGAATAGTAAATTTTATTTAGATATACTTGGAAGATATCATCTTTACTATACTCTTGTTCTAAACGATATGATAAGTATGCTTCTTGAGCTTTACGTCCAATAGATTTATGTTGTGATAAAAATGCATCTTTAACAACTTGTTGTGTTAATGTTGAGGCACCTTCAGAACCAAATCCACCAGTCAAGTTCTTACCAATTGCACCGAATAAACGTTTATAATCAAGTGCGCCATGTTCGTAGAAACGATTGTCTTCAGTTGCAAGTACTGCGTCTTTCATTGATTTCGGCACGTCTTTTAAATTTACATGCTCATGTCTTTGGCCATTATCTAATGTTTTAACAAGTTCTCCGTTCTTGTCATATATCTTTGCAGGAATCGGATCTTGTAATTTAGCTTCGGTAAAAGCAGGTGCTTTCCAAGCATAATAAGCAAACAATAAGATACCTAGTAAAAGAACAACGAAAAATGCAATAATCATGAAGCCAATAATCTTAATAATCGTTCTCTTCACATTTCTATTCTTTTTTGAGTTGGATTTCCCACCATTATTACCATTTTTCTTAGGCTGAGAAGATCCTTTGTTTTCCGTCATACGCGGTCCTCACTTTCATCTAATATCAACTTATCAACTGCTTTTAGATAGTCTAATCTTGGTTGATACTGATAAGGAATATGGTAACCATTTTTTCGTATTTCATCAACTGTTATAGACTTTTTAATATTATCTTTATACCTCTTCCAAAATATTTCGAATTTTGAATAGGGTAAAAGATAAACTTCATCTAGCGTTTTAAAACGAATCATTAAAAACACAATACCTTTTTGTTGATATGCATTTTTCATATGTTCGACTTGATGGTCATGAATATTATTTAAAGGAAAGGACGTCTTGTTTTTAGTTTCCTTTGCTTCAAAATCAATATAATAACCTTGATAAACGCCATTGTAATCAGTTGTTGAAGGTGTACGAAAATAAGCTTCGTTAATCACAGCTTTACTCCGTTTAGGATAGTTGACATTAACTATTTGTACTGGCGTAGGCTTTTTGTGAATAACTGCAATGTCGCTTTTAAGATAAAACGCATTTGAATGTTCGATATCTTTTTCAAGTGACATACCACGTCCACCATACTCAATATTACTAAAGGCAGCGGTCTTTTTCCCTCCGTCTATAGCACTATTTTTACGATATGGTTTACCATTTGGATAATTCATAAATTTCACCACACAAGTTTGGTAGTAAACGTTGTTTATTATACACAACATTATAGTGAAACACCAAACTTAAATTAGTATAAATGCGAAAGACACAATACACCAAAGCTTATTTTAACGTGATTTCAGCATTAACACAATAATATTATAATACATTTACCGTTAATGTTGGAATTTTACACACAATTTTAATTGATTGAAAAGTTTTGCTTATAAAAATGAATACTCATTACAATATTTTTGAATTTTGTTATAAAAGTCAAATCATGATCAGTAATTATTATTTTTGAGACAAGTACAAGTATGTGTAGTTAATCAGCAGAGGTGTATTTGATTTAAATGATTTTATTAGATTACAAAGTATATTCATCGTATGACAACATACACGATAAATTTTTATATTTATATAGGAAGTTTTTGGGTTTACTTGATTTAACAGATAACACATTAGAAAACAGTTAAATCAAATTAGATAGAGTGTTAAAACATGACGAATACAGTATATTGTGATAAATTAAAAAATGTAGGAGGCGTCCTCATGAATGATGTAGTCGAATCACTAATTTATGAAGTTAGCAATATGCAACAAAATTTTGAAAATGTGAAATCACAACAACAAGATCATGATTTTTATCAAACTGTAAAGCCATATACTGAACATATTGATAGCTTGCTCAATGAAATCAAATTACATCGTGAATTTATTATAGAAGTACCTTATATGAATTCAAGGAAATTTGAGCTACTGATTGCTAACATTGAACAACTTTCTGTCGAATGTCATTTTAAGCGAACAAGTCGAAAGTTATTTATTGAAAAGCTTAAAAGCGTTCAATATGATTTACAAAATATATTAGATGGCATAACTAAAGAGGGTACTTATGGTTAAAACAGTTTATGTAACAGGTTATAAATCATTCGAATTAAACATTTTTAAAGATGACGCACCTGAAGTACATTATTTAAAACAATTTATAAAACATAAAATTGAACAACTGTTGGATGAAGGATTAGAATGGGTGTTAATACAAGGGCAAATGGGTATAGAATTATGGACTGCAGAAGTTGTTATTGAATTACAACGAACATATGATTCGTTAAAGTTTGCTGTAATTACACCATTCCAAGGACATACAGAAAAGTGGAATGAACATAATCAAAGTAAGTATGCCAACATAATTAAGTATGCAGATTATGTTGATAGTATTTTTCATACGTCGTATCAAGGTCCCTTTCAATTTAAACAAGCAGATCAATTTATGCTTGAACATTCGGATCAAACATTGCTCATTTATGATGAGGAACAAGAGGCGAGTCCTAAGTTCTTCAAGCAGAAGTTAGTTGATTTTATGGATAAAACAAACTATACTTGTGATATTGTGACGTTCGATGAATTAACAGCATTCATCAATGACTTACAGTGGTCTGAAGATCAAAGTTTCTAATGAGGTGGAAAAAATGTCAGATGTTTCATTGAAATTATCAGCAAAAGATATTTATGAAAAAGATTTTGAAAAAACAATGGCTCGTGGCTATAGAAGAGAAGAAGTAGATGCATTTTTAGATGACATTATTGCTGATTATCAAAAAATGGCCGATATGAATAATGAAGTTGTAAAATTATCAGAAGAGAATCATAAACTTAAAAAAGAATTAGAAGAATTAAGACTACGTGTAGCAACATCTAGACCTCAGGACAATAAAAGTTTTTCTTCGAATAATACAACAACAAATACATCTTCAAATAATGTAGATATTTTAAAACGTATTTCAAACTTAGAAAAAGCTGTATTTGGTAAATAATTACTAAATACAAAAGTTTAACTGTCTTACTAATAATGACTATGTTATAATTTTAAAAGTGATATTTTGGGTAATCGCTATATTATATAGAGGAAAGTCCATGCTCACACAGTCTGAGATGATTGTAGTGTTCGTGCTTGATGAAACAATAAGTCAAGGCATTAATTTGACGGCAATGAAATATCCTAAGTCTTTCGATATGGATAGAGTAATTTGAAAGTGCCACAGTGACGTAGCTTTTATAGAAATATAAAAGGTGGAACGCGGTAAACCCCTCGAGTGAGCAATCCAAATTTGGTAGGAGCACTTGTTTAACGGAATTCAACGTATAAACGAGACACACTTCGCGAAATGAAGTGGTGTAGACAGATGGTTATCACCTGAGTACCAGTGTGACTAGTGCACGTGATGAGTACGATGGAACAGAACATGGCTTATAGAAATATCACTACTAGTTTAGCTCTCCTAGATGATGGAGAGCTTTTTTCATGAAAAGAACACTTAAAATTAACGCCTTGTCTTGATATAATGACACTGCCTTGTTTTAAAATGATAAGCAAATGCGTTAACGTATCAGCGATTAAATTTGTTGGAAATGTATAAAAAACACAAGCTAAGAATAAAATACCTGTATAAAAGGAGAATCATATATGTTTCAATTACTTGCAGTTTGTCCGATGGGATTAGAAGCTGTTGTTGCTAGGGAAATTCAAGAATTAGGCTATGAAACAAATGTTGAAAATGGCCGTATATTTTTTGAAGGAGACACAAGTGCGATTGTAAAGGCAAATTTATGGTTGCGCACAGCAGACCGAATCAAAATTGTTGTTGGACGTTTTAACGCAACAACGTTTGACGAATTATTCGAACAAACCAAAGCGCTCCCTTGGGAATCTATTATTGATAAAGAAGGTAACTTCCCAGTTCAAGGTAGAAGCGTTAAATCAACACTACATAGTGTGCCAGATTGTCAGGCGATAACTAAGAAAGCTATTGTTGAACGATTACGTCGCGCATATAACGAAAAAGGTTGGTTAAATGAATCAGGTGCGAAATACCCCGTTGAAGTTGCCATTTTAAAAGATAATGTATTATTGACTATCGATACATCAGGTTCTGGTTTGAACAGACGTGGATATAGATTAGCACAAGGTGAAGCACCAATTAAAGAAACGTTGGCAGCAAGTTTAATCCGTCTTGCAAACTGGAAAGGTGATACACCTTTAATTGACCCATTTTGTGGTTCGGGTACAATAGCTATAGAAGCTTGTTTAATTGCTCAAAATATCGCACCTGGTTTTAATCGCGAGTTCGTATCAGAGCAATGGAACATCATGCCAGCAAATATTTATGATGATTACCGTGATGAAGCCGATAAGATGGCTTATTATGATAAAGAAATCGAAGTATATGCTTCTGATATCGATCCAGAAATGGTAGAGATTGCTAAGCGTAACGCTGAAGAAGTTGGATTGTCTGATATTATTAAATTTAGTGTAAAAGATGTCAATACATTAACAATTGATACAGAAGAACCGGTGGCGTTAATTGGAAACCCTCCATATGGTGAACGTATTGGTGATCGTGAAGAAGTTGAAGAAATGTACCGTTATATTGGTAAACTAATGAAACAACATCCATTTTTATCTACATACATTTTAACAAGTAATAAAGAATTTGAATATTTAGTAGATCGTAAAGCAACGAAGCGACGTAAGTTATTTAATGGATATATAGAATGTACTTATTATCAATACTGGGGTAAAAAGACAGAACGTAAAACTATTGAAAACTAAAGTGTTTCTAATGCGTGACTAAAATTAGTAATAATTATGTTCTCATGATAATAGGTATTTTTGAAAAATGGAGGAGTCTATAAATGGGTAAAAAAATGGGTCTAGGTTTATCTATAGCATTGGTTGTTATTGGTATTGCCGTTGTATGTTTAATGATTTTTTCTAGTCAAAAAACGACTTATTTTGGTTATATGAATAGTAATACAAATGCAGAAAAAGTTGTCAGCGAAAAAGATGGATTAGTCAAACATAATATCAAAGTAGAACCATCAAATGATTTTAAACCGAAAAAAGGAGACTTTGTAAAATTAGTTTCTAAAGATGATGGGAAGACATTTTATAAACAAGAAATTGTTAAACATGATGACGTCCCACACGGTTTAATGATGAAAATTCACGACATGCATATGAATTAATAAAAAGCATCTATAACGTAATTTGGAAGAAGTGAAGTAATCTTCTTATACGTTTTAGATGCTTTTTTATCTTCAAATTCAAAAAATCGGACAGATGAAAAGTAAAAAACTTTTCATCTGTCCGATTTATTATAGAACCCGTTTTAAGTAATTAGAGAGTCGAGAATCATTTTGTAAATTTCGTCAGTTCAAAACTTTAAGTGCATTATTGTTTAGCACGACGATCTTTAACATATAATATTAATTCAATTATAAATACTAGTATAAGTGATAATCCAAATAATGGCATTAATAGTCCTAATACAATTAAACATATGATGAGTGATATAGATGCTGGTTTTTTTACGCGATGTGGTACTTTTACTGCAGTATTTTTTGTACGCTTTATCCAAGAGACAAATCCCATACCAATGGCTACTAATAAAGCGATACATACAAATAAATTAATGATTTTATTTAAAATACCGAATAAATGACCTTCGTGAAGCGGAATGCCCCATGTAAACCATTTAGCAATAATACCGTAGTCATCATATTTAATCGTACCTAGCTTTTTACCGCTATATTGATCGAAATAAAGTGTTTGTTCCTTGTAAGGTGATACATCTAGCCCAGTAACACCTGAATTACTAGTATTAGATACAATAAAGGTGCCAATTTTATCACTTGGATATACGATTGAAAACGGCTTTTTAATACCAGATTTTTGTGCCTGTTCAACGACCTTATCAATAGATATTTGATAATCTAATTTGGTTTGAGGCATTGCTGCATTGCCATGATGACTACTTGAACCTTTTTCCGATGAAGCTGGCTGTTTATTTTTACGTGTAGCCCAAGGTAACTCATTCAAATCTGATTTAGGTGGATTAATCGCTAATTCACCTTGACCAAGATCACCGTTTGTGTCCATCATACCGGCAATTTTACTGCCCATAAAACCAGACCATGGCAATCCAGTTAAAACTAATACAAATACTGGAATTGCAATGATAACTCCAATCATTGCGTGCCACTTTTGCCAACGAAGTGCCTTACTTTTGTTAGAAATTAATTGCTTCTTAATGAGTAAATAAGTACCAGATAAAATCATGAATATCGTCCAACATGCGGTTAACTCAACTAAATAATTAATAATAGTATTTTCAGTAAACAAAGAACTATGTATACTTCGCATCACATTAGAATACGTATGTTTCGCATTTTGATCTGCAACAAATTGATTGTTATGATCTAGAAAGACGTAACGCTGATTTCCTGCCATATCACTCAGTGTAATTCGCTTGTTATATGGTTCATCAAGTATGCTAACTTTACTTACAAAGAATCCTTCATATTGTCGTTCAACTTGATGTACTGCATCATTTAATGTTTGATGCGTTTTGACATTACTGTCACCAAAAAACTCATTCTTATAAATATTATTTTCAACTTCTGGAAAGAACAAATAACCAATGCCCGAAATGGTTAAAGTGATTAACAGTGGAGCAATAAATATTGCTGCGTAGAAATGTAATCTTTGTAATGGATTAAATGTATTTTTCATATTTCCCTCCCAATTGGCTATTATACGGTGTCAATTCTGTGACGTGTGTGAACAAACTGTGACAATATTTATTTTCTAGAAAAATTTAACGATGATTTGTGATTTTTAGAAAAATGAACTTTTAAGTTGGAATGTTTGAAGAAAATTGATTATTCGTATGTTTTATCAAGCAGCTATGATAAAATTTAAACATAATACAATGCGAGCCATTTAACGATTTATGTTTAAATGGACATCGATATTGTATGAATTCGTTTTAACAAGCAAGCATTTCTATGTGAACGAACCAAAGGGGAAAGTAACATGATTAATAAAGAACAATTAGATCTTTTATATAAATTAAAAAAAGAAGTTGAAAAGTCGCGAAATGAAGCACTTTTACATACAATTAACCAAGTAATTAAGAAAGTATATTTGCAGCAATATACATGTTCGTTCGTTGGACATTTTTCTGCAGGTAAATCGACACTGATAAATTTATTAATTGAACAAGATATCTTACCAAGTTCACCTGTACCAACGACAAGTAATACTGCTATCGTGTCAGTTTCAGACAATCACGATATTATTGCTAATTTGCCGAATCAAACGTATGCCAAATTATCTAATTATGATGAAGTAAGGGAAATGAATCGCCAAAATGTCGACGTTGAATCTGTAGAAATTAATTTTCAATCAGCTAAATTTGAAAATGGGTTTACGTTGCAAGATACACCAGGTGTTGATTCAAATGTTGCATCACATCAGTCAATAACAGAACAATATATGTATACAAGTAATATGATATTTTATACGGTTGACTATAACCACGTTCAATCTGAACTTAACTTTAAGTTTATGAAGCATATAAATGATGTTGGAATACCTGTTGTGTTTATCATTAATCAAATTGACAAGCATCAAGACGATGAATTGTCATTCTCTACGTTTAAATCTCGAGTTGAAAAATCAATTGCAGATTGGGGCATTAAATTAGAACGCACCTTTTATGTATCTAAATTTGATCACCCTGAAAATGAACTTGAAGCATTATCAACGTATCTAGTTTCATTAGATCAAGATAGAGAGACAATTGAGGATTATACATCAAGAACGGTTGAATATATTACCGAAGCTCAGCTAGATTATATTCAGTCTGAAATCCAGGAAGTACTAGAAGATTTAGGTATCGAAGAAGCAGAGTTTGAACAAGCATTTTTAAATAGTCAACAACATCAAGCAATTAGTGAAGAGGCGCAACTTTTAAATAATCCAGATGAATTAATGGCATTTTTAAAGAATAAGCGTAAAAATATTTTAGAAAATGCATACATTATGCCGCATAATATGAGAGAAATGTTACGAAGTTATTTGGAAAGTATGTCTCAAGACTTTAATGTTGGCGGCCTTTTTAATAAAAAGAAGAAAAAGCTACAAATTCAACAACAGAGATTATTAACAGCGACAGATGCGTTACAAGAACATGTTAATCAACAAATTCGTCAACCAATGCGAGAAGATATGTCATTTGTTACGCGTTTTATCAATAAAAAAGATGCTTCAGATAAAGTATTAAATCAGCATTATGACGTTAAGCCGGAAATGATTGAAGGTTTATATCAACCACAAACATCAATCAGCAATACTTATGTACTTACATTTTCAGACGAAGTGGTTAAAGCCATTAAGAAATACGTTGAACAACAGTCGACACCGATTTTTAAAGAAATTATAGTAAATGTGCAGGCAGATGAATTACCAATAGAAGAAAGTGATGATTTAAAAGAATATCAACGTTATACAGAATTAAATGAGCTGCGTCAGTCATTGACGACTAAGAATTATCGTCACTACTATATTCATTTAGATGAATCTCTAGATAAATTAGTAGATCGACAAGAGACAACATATCAAGTGGCTACTGATAATGCTCAGGATAATCGTGATAATCAGCAGCTAAATCAGAATACAGCTACAACAAATATGTCTATAGATATTCAAAAAGCACTTGATATAATTTCGGATGTGCCTTTGTTCAAGCGTACAAAGCAGGATATCCACGAAACATTAACACGTATAGATAATAAATTAATAAAAATAGGTGTATTTGGAACGTTTAGTGCGGGTAAAAGTAGTTTGATAAATGCATTATTAGGTGAGCATATTTTAGTTAGTTCTCCAAATCCTACTACAGCAGCTACTACAGAAATATCTTATGGAGACGAGAGTTATATAACGCTAAAATCACAATCGCAATTATTAGATGAAATTAATGCAGTAGTTGAATACCAAGATATATCTTTTTCAACTATAGAAGACTTTATTAATTCAGATTTAGAAAAGTTAAAATCACATTTAAATAAAAATCAACTCGCTTTTGTTCATGCAGTTGAAAAACATTATAATTTGTATGTCAATATGTTGGAAAACGGAGAGAAACATGCCATTAATCAACAAGAATTGAAAAAGTGGAGTGCAGAAGATGAATACGCAACATTTGTTAAAACAGTACACATTGCATTAATGCATGATTGGTTAAAAGGTAAAATAATTGTTGATTCATTAGGGCTACACTCAAATAACCAAAGGCATACAAATGAAACCGAGCAAATTTTAACTTCTTCAGACTTAATATTGTATGTAAGTTATTTTAATCATTCATTTACTGATAATGACAAGGCGTTTATAGAACATATGAAAGATATGAATCAGTTGAATGAGAATCAAGCTTTTAAAATGGTAATTAATGCTGCTGATTTAGCAGAAAGTCAAGATGATCTTGAAGCGGTTGAAACATATGTATCAGATGCATTAAGACAAGTAAACTTGCAATCAGACATTTTTGCTGTATCAAGTCGAAATGCATTGCAAGCTGAAGATAAGGGCATTGATAAATTAAAACAAAGCATACAACAATTTGTTGATGTTGAATCTAAATCAATTTTAGAACAACAAATGATTCATCAGCTTCAACAAATGGATCGTTCTTATGTAGAGATGATTACAGAATTTGAAACAAATAAAGCTGATATTTCACGTCGCCAACAAAGGTTAACAGTCTATAAAGATAAACAGCGTTTACAACATCAATTAATTGATGCGACGCTACAACATACAGACAACGAAGTTGAAGAACAAGTTTATCATTTAAATGCACGTTTAAAATTACAACTACTTGACGATGTTAAATCAGTGTTTAATTCTCAAATGACACAAAATAGTGATTTTAATGAAGAAAAGAAAGTGTCTACGAAAGTATACTTAGATCAAATTCATCAACGATTGTTTTTAGAGCAATCTTTAATTACAGAACGTATAAAAAAATACTTTAATAAGCAACTTACTGAGCAAATTGCACCAATCGTTCAACAATTAGCAGATTTACATGTTATTGTTAATCCTCAGTTTAACTTTGAATCAGCTAATATAGTGCAACCATTATTGCACATCGATTTCAACGATATGCTAAATGCATTGCCAAAACAATTAACAAAACGTAAAATTTTGAATCCAAATGGGCAAAGAGATATACATGAATCAATTTGTCAAAGTACGTTAGGATTATTACAACCACAAATGGGATTATTGAGGCAACAGCTTGAATTATATGTAAAGCAAATGGCTGTAGAAGCTGAATCGCAATTTGAAAGTTTTGAAGCTAATATTCAAACGCAAATAAACGATTTATTAGCATTTGATTTAGATACAACACTTATCAATCAATTGAAAGATAAACATCAACAACTGAAAACTATTTTATATTAAGAAAGAAGGAACGTTTTAAATGCCTAATAAAATATTACTTGTAGATGGTATGGCGCTATTATTTAGACATTTCTATGCTACAAGTCTTCATAAACAATTTATGTACAATTCACAAGGTGTACCTACAAATGGAATACAAGGATTTGTGCGTCATATCTTTTCGGCAATACATGAAATACGCCCTACACATGTAGCTGTATGTTGGGATATGGGACAATCAACTTTTAGAAATGATATGTTTGATGGTTATAAGCAAAATCGTTCTGCACCACCAGAAGAATTGATACCACAATTTGATTATGTTAAAGAAATTTCAGAGCAATTTGGCTTTGTAAATATTGGCGTTAAAAACTATGAAGCGGATGATGTTATAGGTACATTAGCACGACAATATTCAACTGATAACGATGTCTATATTATTACGGGCGACAAAGATTTACTGCAATGTA
The DNA here is from genome assembly GCF_001836945.1 of Staphylococcus sp. HMSC062H10. NCBI lineage: Bacteria > Bacillati > Bacillota > Bacilli > Caryophanales > Staphylococcaceae > Staphylococcus > Staphylococcus sp. HMSC062H10. Next base: position 416,623 of record NZ_KV830972.1, on the reverse strand, counting down.
TTAATGACAATGTTGAAGTTTGGCTAATTAAAAAAGGTTTTAACATTTATAATAGATATACATTGAATCGTTTTAATGAAGAATATGCACTTGAACCACAACAATTAATTGATATTAAAGCGTTTATGGGTGATACAGCAGACGGTTATGCTGGTGTAAAAGGTATTGGAGAAAAAACGGCAATTAAGCTCATTCAGCAATATCAAAGTGTTGAAAATGTAGTTGAAAATATCGATGCATTATCAGCTGGGCAACGTAATAAGATTAATGACAATTTAGATGAACTATATTTATCGAAGCGACTTGCTGAAATTCACACACAAGTACCGATTGATAGTGAATCGCTTTTTGAAAAAATGGCATTTGCAACAACACTTAATCATATTTTATCGATTTGTAACGAATATGAATTACATGTATCTGGAAAATACATTTCATCCCATTTTTAATATCATGACATAAATCTATGAATTATGAATCAAACTAAATTTAAAAATGGCAATTCTTATCTCAGTGTAGTAGGAATTGTCATTTTTTTTATGTTTTTATTGCGGTTGAAATAAAGGCGATATGCTTTTATACCGGAAGCGACTAAACTAATAACGCTTTATCCAATGCTGAAATACATAGTACGATTCATATACTCATTTGAAAAATTGAAAGGGAATAGTAACATTTTTAACGTTTGTAGACTAATTATAAAAATGTGAACAACCATTCAGAGTGTTCATTCATTTGAGAAAGTTTCATAAAATTACCAAACACAACAAACTAGCATAAATACAACTTTATTGCTTAATAAAACAGATTTGATTATTTGTTTTTTGAGTCAATGTATAAATACAACTATAAATTGTATTGAGGATAAGAAATAAATATAGTAGTAGAATTGCACATTATATTTAAAATTAAGAATTATATATTAAAACTTTATTAACAAATTATAGATAAAATATGAATAATTAATTAATGGTATTTACATATGCATACCCACAAGATAAAATGATTGTGAAATAATTCACAAAATCAAAAGGAGTGTTGCAAATGTTAGTTGCAGTAGTCAAAGAATTAAAACAAGGTGAAGGACGTGTAGCTTGCACACCCGAAAATGTGCGTAAGTTAACGGATGCAGGACATAAAGTAATTGTTGAAAAAAATGCTGGCATTGGTTCAGGATTTTCTAATGATATGTATGAAAAAGAAGGCGCTAAGATCGTAACTCACGAACAAGCATGGGAAGCTGATCTTGTTATCAAAGTAAAAGAACCTCATAAAAGTGAATATCAATATTTTAAAAAAGACCAAATCATCTGGGGATTCTTACATTTAGCATCTTCAAAAGAAATTGTAGAGAAAATGCAAGAAGTTGGTGTCACTGCAATTAGTGGTGAAACCATTGTTAAAAATGGTAAAGCCGAATTATTAGCGCCGATGAGTGCAATAGCAGGTCAACGTTCAGCAATTATGGGTGCTTACTATTCTGAAGCGCAACACGGTGGTCAAGGTACATTAGTGACAGGAGTACATGACAATGTCGATATTCCAGGAAGTACATATGTCATCTTCGGTGGTGGCGTAGCAGCAACAAACGCAGCCAATGTTGCATTAGGACTCAATGCTAAAGTAATCATTATCGAGTTAAACGATGATCGCATTAAATATTTACAAGATATGTATGCAGACAAAGATGTCACTATAGTCAAATCAACACCAGAAAATTTAGCAGAACAAATTAAAAAAGCAGATGTATTTATTTCGACAATTTTAATTCCTGGTGCAAAACCACCAAAATTAGTTACACGTGAGATGGTTAAATCAATGAAAAAAGGTTCAGTTTTAATCGATATAGCTATTGATCAAGGTGGAACCATTGAAACAATCAAACCAACTACAATTTCTGATCCAGTGTATGAAGAAGAAGGCGTAATTCATTACGGTGTACCAAACCAACCAGGTGCAGTTCCAAGAACGTCAACAATGGCATTAGCACAAGGGAATATTGATTATATTTTAGAAATTTGTGACAAAGGCCTAGAACAGGCAATCAAGGACAATGAAGCGTTAAGTACTGGTGTAAACGTATACAAAGGACAAGTGACAAACCAAGGATTAGCTTCATCACATGATTTAGATTTTAAAGAGATTAAGGATGTTATTGAATAAATACCCATTTACTTGAATGAGCGTGAAATGAATATTTTAAATAAAGCAATATAGTATGGACTAAAAATTTACAAAACGGAAGGATGTAATCATTATGACAACCAACACAGTTACATTACAAACAGCACACATTGTAAGTTTAGGAGATATTGAAGAAGCGAAAGCAAGCATCAAACCATTTATTAGACGAACACCACTCATTAAATCTATGTATTTAAGTCAAAGTATCACTAAAGGTAATGTGTTTTTAAAATTAGAAAATATGCAGTTCACAGGATCTTTCAAATTCAGAGGTGCAAGTAACAAAATCAATCATTTAACAGATGAACAAAAAGAAAAAGGTATTATCGCTGCATCGGCTGGAAACCATGCACAAGGCGTAGCTTTAACAGCAAAACTATTAGGTATAAATGCCACAATCGTGATGCCTGAAACCGCACCACAAGCGAAACAACAAGCAACAAAAGGCTATGGTGCTCAAGTTATTTTAAAAGGTAAAAACTTTAACGAAACTAGACTTTATATGGAAGAATTAGCGAAAGAAAATGGTATGACAATCGTTCATCCATATGACGATAAGTTTGTAATGGCAGGCCAAGGAACAATTGGTTTAGAAATTTTAGATGATATTTGGAATGTGAATACAGTAATCGTACCTGTTGGCGGCGGTGGATTAATTGCAGGTATTGCCACCGCGTTAAAATCTTTCAATCCTTCAATTCATATTATTGGTGTTCAATCTGAAAATGTTCACGGTATGGCTGAGTCATTCTATAAGAGAGATTTAACTGAGCATCGTGATGATAGCACAATTGCAGATGGTTGTGATGTCAAAGTTCCTGGTGAACAAACATATGAGGTAGTTAAACATTTAGTAGATGAATTTATTCTTGTTACTGAAGAAGAAATCGAACATGCAATGAAAGATTTAATGCAACGTGCCAAAATTATTACTGAAGGTGCAGGTGCATTGCCGACTGCTGCAATTTTAAGTGGGAAAATTGATAAAAAATGGCTTGAGGATAAAAATGTTGTGGCATTAGTTTCAGGCGGAAACGTTGACTTAACTAGAGTGTCAGGTGTCATTGAACATGGACTAAATATTGCAGATACAAGCAAGGGTGTGGTAGGTTAAAACATTTAATCTGAAAAATGAGGTGTAATTATGTCAAATGGTAAAGAATTACAAAAAAATATAGGTTTCTTCTCAGCGTTTGCGATTGTAATGGGGACAGTCATTGGTTCTGGTGTGTTCTTCAAAATATCAAACGTGACAGAAGTAACAGGAACAGCAGGAATGGCCTTGTTTGTATGGTTCCTAGGCGGCATCATTACCATTTGTGCGGGGTTAACAGCAGCAGAACTTGCTGCTGCGATCCCTGAAACAGGTGGCTTAACAAAGTATATAGAATATACATACGGTGATTTCTGGGGCTTCCTATCAGGCTGGGCACAATCATTTATTTATTTTCCAGCAAACGTCGCAGCCTTATCAATCGTATTTGCGACTCAATTAATTAATTTATTCCATTTATCGGCAGGTTCTTTAATACCAATTGCGATCGCTTCGGCCTTATCAATCGTGTTGATCAATTTCCTTGGTTCTAAAGCAGGCGGTATTTTACAATCTGTTACCTTAGTTATTAAATTAATTCCAATTATTGTTATCGTTATTTTTGGTATTTTCCAATCAGGAGACATTACGTTCTCATTAATTCCGACTACTGGTAATTCAGGAAATGGTTTCTTTACAGCAATCGGTAGTGGATTACTAGCAACTATGTTTGCATATGATGGCTGGATTCATGTAGGTAATGTTGCAGGAGAACTTAAAAATCCAAAACGCGATTTACCTTTAGCTATTTCTGTAGGTATCGGTTGTATTATGGCTGTGTACTTATTAATTAACGCTACATTCTTATTAACATTACCTATTGAATTACTTGCAGGTAATTTAAATGCAGCATCAGACACATCAAAAATATTATTCGGTGAATACGGCGGTAAAATTATCACAATCGGAATATTAATTTCTGTTTATGGTACGATCAATGGCTATACTATGACAGGTATGCGTGTGCCTTATGCTATGGCTGAAAGAAAATTATTACCATTTAGCCATTTATTTGCAAAATTAACAAAATCAGGTGCACCATGGTTCGGCGCAATTATTCAACTGTTAATCGCAATCGTCATGATGTCAATGGGGGCATTTGATACAATTACAAACATGTTAATCTTTGTTATTTGGTTGTTCTATTGTATGTCATTTGTTGCTGTAATAATTTTAAGAAAACGTGAACCAAATATGGAGCGACCATATAAAGTACCGTTATATCCAATCATACCTTTAATTGCTATTTTGGCAGGATCATTTGTATTAATTAATACACTGTTTACACAATTTATATTGGCAATTATTGGGATTCTAATCACAGCACTTGGTATACCAGTTTATTACTATAAAAAGAAACAAAAAGCGGCATAAGTTTTGACAATTGGCATTGAGAATAAATGGATGGACTACTAATAAATTTAAAGTTTTACACATTAAAATCGAAAACCATTCAATTATTCTATCGAACAGACAAATTTCTGTTATGGAATTTGTCTGTTTTTCAAAAGTATAGGGAGGCAAATAGAAATGGAAAAGCCGTCAAGAGAGGCATTTGAAGGCAATAATAAGTTGTTAATAGGAATTGTTTTAAGTGTTATCACGTTTTGGCTATTTGCACAATCATTGGTTAATGTTGTACCAATACTTGAAGATAGTTTCAACACAGATATTGGAACGGTTAATATCGCCGTTAGTATAACTGCTTTATTTTCAGGAATGTTTGTAGTAGGAGCAGGTGGTCTTGCTGATAAATATGGCAGAATTAAACTCACGAACATTGGTATTATCTTAAATATATTGGGTTCATTATTAATCATTATTTCAAATATTCCTTTATTACTTATTATAGGAAGATTAATTCAAGGACTTTCAGCAGCATGTATTATGCCTGCAACTTTGTCTATTATTAAGTCATATTACATTGGGAAAGATAGACAACGCGCTTTAAGTTACTGGTCAATTGGCTCATGGGGCGGCTCAGGTGTTTGTTCATTTTTTGGAGGTGCAGTTGCAACGCTTTTAGGTTGGCGTTGGATTTTCATTATTTCCATAGTTATCTCGCTCATTGCATTATTTCTAATTAAAGGCACACCTGAGACAAAAGCTAAAGATGTATCAATAAACAAATTTGACATTAAAGGTTTAGTTGTATTAGTTGTGATGCTGTTAAGTTTAAATGTTTTAATAACCAAAGGTGCAGAATTAGGTATAACATCAATGCTGTTTATCTTCTTACTGATTATTTCAATCGGTACTTTTATTTTATTTGTTGTTCTTGAAATGCGTGTTGACAATCCTTTGATTGATTTTAAATTATTTAAAAATAAGGCTTATACAGGTGCAACAGCTTCAAACTTTTTATTAAACGGTGTCGCTGGAACGTTGATTGTAGCAAATACATTTGTACAACGAGGTTTAGGTTATTCTTCATTGCAAGCAGGTAGTTTATCAATTACTTATTTAGTGATGGTACTCATCATGATTCGTGTCGGTGAAAAATTACTTCAATCCCTTGGATGTAAGAAACCGATGTTAATAGGAACGGGTGTATTAATTATTGGTGAGTGTCTCATTTCATTAACATTTTTACCAGAAATTGTTTACGTGATTTGTTGTATCATAGGATATTTATTTTTTGGTTTGGGACTTGGCATCTATGCGACACCATCAACAGATACGGCCATTGCCAATGCGCCTTTAGAAAAAGTTGGTGTCGCTGCAGGTATTTATAAAATGGCGTCTGCGCTAGGTGGCGCATTTGGTGTTGCTCTAAGTGGGGCAGTTTATGCCATCGTATCTAACATTACAAACATATACACTGGTGCAATGATTGCACTATGGTTGAATGCAGGTATGGGTATATTATCATTCATTATCATTATGTTCCTTGTACCAAAGCAGAATGTATCAACATGACAATAATTATGAATTAGAAAAATAGGACAGTCGCTACAATATTAAATCATCACGAAAAAATAAACCGATGCTTATGTGTAATCATTATAAATGATTCTACATAAGGTCGGTTTTTTATTACCCTTTTACACTACTTTATTTATAATTATTATAAATTGTCACAAATTCAATTTACCTATCATTATATTTTGTGTTATTATATTCTGGAGCATAAATAAATTGTTCAACACATAGTTGCAATGTGTTTCAATACTTTTTAAATAGATTGCGAAATTGTATTGAATCGTCATTGTTTTAAATTTTTAAATGAGAATGGAATGAGCATTACAATTCACATGCAATCAAATGTAAATACATTCACAACACAACAGAGACATAACAACAAGATAAGGAGTGAACAATAGCTGTGAATTATCGTGATAAAATTCAAAAGTTTAGTATTCGTAAATATACCGTTGGAACTTTCTCAACGGTCATTGCGACGTTAGTATTTTTAGGATTAAACACATCACATGCACAAGCTGCTGAGACAAATCAACTGGCTAGTGTATTAAAACAGAAACAACAAAATGGTGATGCGCAGACTGAGAATCGAGAATCGCAAACACAAAATTCTCAAAATTCACAAAATGGTCAATCATTATCTGCGCCTATTGAAAATGAGCAACCAAATAATAATCAAACAAATCAAGTAGATGCAAGTGGAGCACAGCCATATACTACAAAACATGATCAACCAGTATCTCAAAATGAGCAAGCTAAGAAAGATACGGCAGATGCGACGCAAACGCAATCGGCAAAAGCGGAAAGCAAGCATGAACAAAACGAAAGTCGTTCTGCTAACAAAAAGGGAAACGACAATAACGCAACACATGTAGAAAATCATGAAGCAAATGTAGTCACAGCTTCAGATTCATCAGATAGTGGCAGCGTACAACACGACCGTAATGAATTACAAGCATTTTTTGATGCTAATTACCATGATTATCGCTTTATTGACCGCGAAAATGCAGATTCTGGGACATTTAACTATGTAAAAGGCATTTTTGACAAAATCAATACATTATTAGGTAGTAATGATCCAATAAACAATAAAGACTTGCAAGTTGCATACAAAGAATTAGAACAAGCTGTTGCTCTAATTCGTACAATGCCTCAACGTCAACAAACAAGTCGACGCTCAAGTAGAATTCAAACGCGTTCGATTGAATCAAGATCGGCTGAACCTAGATCGGTATCAAGTTATCAAAATGCAGACTCTTCTTACTATGTTGAAAATGCTAATGATGGTTCAGGGTATCCTGTTGGTACATATATCAACGCTTCTAATAAAGGGGCACCATATAATTTACCTACTACACCATGGAATACATTGAAAGCATCCGCCGCAAAAGAAATCGCACTTATCACAGCGAAGCAAACTGGAGATGGCTATCAATGGGTGATTAAATTTAACAAAGGTCACGCACCACATGAAAATATGATCTACTGGTTTGCACTACCAGCTGATCAAGTACCAGTTGGACGTACAGACTTTGTAACCGTAAATGCAGACGGTACAAATGTACAATGGAGTAATGGTGCAGGAGCCGGTGCTAACAAACCACTTCCACAAATGTGGCCAAATGGTGTAAATGACTCGCGTTCGTGGGACTTTAAAATTAGAAATAGAAGCGGACAAGTAATATATGATTGGCCAACTGTCCATATTAATAGCTTGAAAGATTTAGCACGTGCAGGGGATTATTTCAGTGAAGCTGGTGCACCAGCTTCTACTAAAGCTTTTGGTAGACAAATATTCGAATATATTAATGGAGAAAGACCAACTGAATCACCAGGTGTGCCTAGAGTTTATACTTTCATCGGTAAAGGTGATGCAAGTTATACAATTTCATTTAAAACGCAAGGTCCAACAATTGATAAGCTGTATTATGCTGCAGGGGGTCGTGCATTAGAATACAATCAATTATTTATGTATAGCCAGTTATATGTCGAATCAACACAAGACCAGCAACAACGTCTTAATGGTTTAAGACAAACTGTTAACCGTACTTATCGCTTAGGTACAACTAAACGAGTAGAGATAAGTCATGGTAATGTACAAACTAAAAAAGTGCTTGAAAGTTCAAACTTAAACATTGATGATTTCATCGACGATCCTTTAAGTTACGTTAAGACACCGAGTAATAAAGTATTAGGTTTTTATCCAACGAATGCCAATCCTAATGTTCGTAGACCAGGTGGCGTACAGGAATTAAATGAATATCAAATAAGTCAATTATTTACTGATGATAAATTACAACAGGCTGCTAGAAATAGAACGCCAATACAACTAATGATTGGATTTGACTATCCAGATGGACATGGTAACGCTGAAACGTTAGTTCCAGTTAACTTAACAGTATTGCCCGAAATCCAACATAACATCAAATTCTTTAAAAATGATGACGGCCAAAATATTGCTGATAAACCAGCTTCAAAACAAGCTGGACATCCGGTTTTCTATGTATATGCAGGTAATCAAGGGAATGCTTCAGTAAACTTAGGTGGTAGTGTAACATCTATACAACCGTTACGTATTAATTTAACAAGTAATGAAAATTTTACAGATAAAGATTGGCAAATTACAGGTATTCCACGTACATTACACATTGAGAATTCAACAAATAGAACTAATAATGCCAGAGAACGTAACATTGAACTGGTTGGTAATTTATTACCGGGTGATTACTTTGGAACAATACGATTTGGACGTAAAGAACAATTATTCGAGATTCGTGTTAAACCACATACACCAACAATTACTACAACTGCTGAGCAACTAAGAGGTACAGCATTACAAAAGGTACCAGTAACAGTTTCAGGGGTTCCATTAGATCCTTCAGCATTAGTATATTTAGTTATACCTACGTCTCAAACAAGAGATGGTGGTTCTGAGGCTGATCAAATACCATCTGGCTATACGAAAATTGCGACGGGGACACCTGATGGGGTTCATTCAACGATAACGATACGACCAGAAGATTATGTAGTATTCATACCTCCGGTAGGTCATCAAATTAGAGCGTTAATATACTACAATAACGTAGTTGCCTCAAATATGAGTAATGCAGTTACAATTTTGCCGGATGATATTCCACCGACAATTAATAATCCAGTTGGATTAAATGCGAAATATTATCGTGGCGATGAAGTTAGCTTTACTATGGGTGTCTCTGATAGACATTCTGGTATAAAAAGTACAACTATTACGACATTGCCAAGTGGTTGGACATCAAATTTAACTAAAGCGGATAAGAATAATGGCTCATTATCTATTACTGGTAGAGTGAGTATGAATCAGGCCTTTAATAGTGATATTACATTCAAAGTGTCAGCAACCGATAATGTCAATAATACGACGAATGATAGTCAGTCTAAACACGTGACAGTGCATGTAGGTAAAATTAGTGATGATGCGCACCCAATTGTCTTAGGAAATTCTGAAAAAGTTGTCGTTGTAAATCCAACTGCTTTAACTGGTGATGAAAAGCAACGCATTATTACTGCCTTTATGAATAAAAATCAAAATATAAGAGGTTATTTAGCATCTTCTAATCCAGTTGCAGTCGATGATCATGGCAATGTTACATTACATTACCGTGATGGCTCATCAACTGCGCTAGATGCGACAAATGTGATGACATATGAACCAGTTGTGAAAACCGAATACCAAACTGCGAATGCACCTAAAACGGCAACGGTTACAATTGCTAAAGGACAATCATTTAGTATTGGTGATATTAAACAATATTTTACTTTAAGTAATGGACAACCTATTCCAAGTGGAACATTTACAAATATTACATCTGATAGAACGATTCCAACTGCACAAGAAGTTAGTCAAATGAATGCGGGCACGCAGTTATATCATATAGTTGCTTCAAATGCATATCATAAAGACACTGAAGACTTCTATATTAGTTTGAAGATCATTGATGTGAAACAACCAGAGGGCGATCAACGTGTATATCGTACGTCAACATATGATTTAACTACTGATGAAATTTCAAAAGTAAAACAAGCTTTTATTAATGCGAATAGAGATATAATTACGCTTGCAGAAGGTGATATTTCAGTAACAAATACACCAAATGGAGCTAATGTAAGTACAATTACAGTCAATATTAATAAAGGTCGCCTAACGAAATCGTTCACATCTAACCTTACTAATATGAATTTCTTGCGATGGATTAGCTTCCCACAAGATTATACAGTGACATGGACGAATGCGAAAATTGCAAATAGACCGACTGATGGTGGTCTATCTTGGTCTGATGACCATAAATCATTAATTTATCGTTATGATGCAACATTAGGTACACAAATAACAACGAATGACATTTTGACAATGTTAAAAGCAACAACTACAGTGGCTGGATTACGTAATAACATTGCCGGTAATGAAAAAGCACAAGCAGAAGCTGGTGGAAGACCAAACTATAAATCATCAGGTTATTCACAATCAAATCCAACGACTGATGGCCAACGTCAATTTACGTTGAATGGTCAAGTGATTCAAGTGTTAGATATCATTAATCCTTCAAATGGATTTGGTGGACAACCCGTTACAAACTCTAATGTTCGTGCGAACCACAGTAACTCGACAGTCGTTAGTGTCAATGAACCAGCTGCTAATGGTGCAGGTGCGTTTACAATAGATCATGTGGTTAAAAGTAATTCTACGCATAATGCAGCTGATGCGGTGTATAAAGCACAGTTATACTTATCGCCATATGGACCAAAACAATATGTTGAACATTTAAATCAGAATACGGGCAATACGAATGAAGCTATCAACATTTATTTTGTGCCTAGTGATTTAGTAAATCCAACAATCTCAGTAGGTAATTACGCTAATCATCAAGTATTCTCAGGTGAAACATTTACCAATACGATTACAGCGAATGATAACTTTGGTGTGCAATCTGTAACAGTACCAGCGACATCACAATTGACAGGTACTGTTGATAATAATCATCAACATGTTTCAGCAACAGCACCAAATGTGACATCTGCTACAAATAAAACAATTAATTTGGTGGCAAATGATACAAGCGGTAATACTGCAACAACGTCATTCAATGTCACAATTAAACCTTTACGTGATAAATATCGAGTTGGAACATCATCAACGGCTGCTAATCCAGTAAGAATTGCCAATATTTCGAATAATGCAACAGTATCGCAAGCTGATCAAACAGCAATTATTAATTCATTAACATTTACTGAAACGGTACCAAATAGAAGTTATGCAAGAGCAAGCACAAATGAAATCACTAGTAAAACAGTGAGTAATGTCAGTCGTAATGGAAATAATGCCAATGTCACTGTAACTGTTACTTATCAAGATGGAACAACATCAACAGTGACAGTACCTGTAAAGCATGTTATTCCAGAAATCGTTGCACATTCGCATTACACTGTACAAGGGCAAGACTTCCCAACAGGTAATGGAGCAAGTGCATCAGATTACTTTAAATTATCGAATGGTAGTGCCATTCCAGATGCGACGATTACATGGGTAAGTGGTCAAGCGCCAAACAAAAATAACACAACTATAGGTCAAGATATCAATGTAACTGCACATATCTTAATTGATGGTGAAACAACCCCAATTACGAAAACAGCAACATATAAAGTGGTAAGAACTGTACCAAAGCAAGTCTTTGAAACAACCAGAGGTGTCTTATACCCAGGTGTTTCAGATATGTATGATGCGAAACAATATGTTAAGCCAGTAAATAATTCTTGGTCGACAAATGCGCAACATATGAATTTCCAATTTGTTGGAACTTATGGTCCTAACAAAGATGTTGTAGGCATATCTACGCGTCTTATTAGAGTGACATATGATAATAGACAAACAGAAGATTTAAATATTATATCTAAAGTTAAGCCTGATCCACCTAGAATTGACGGAAACTCTGTGACATACAAAGCGGGTCTTACAAACCAAGAAATTAAAGTTAATAACGTATTAAATAACTCGTCAGTAAAATTATTTAAAGCAGATAATACACCATTAAATGTCACAAATATTACCCATGGTAGTGGTTTTAGTTCGGTTGTGACAGTAAGTGACGCGTTACCAAATGGTGAAATTAAAGCAAGATCTTCGATATCAATGAACAATGTGACATATACAACGCAGGATGAACATGGTCAAGTTGTTACAGTAACAAGAAATGAATCTGTAGACTCTAATGATAGTGCTTCTGTGCTTGTGACACCTCAATTACAAGCGACTACTGAAGGCGCTGTATTTATTAAAGGTGGCGACGATTTTGATTTCGGTCATGTAGAACGATTTATTCAAAATCCTCCACATGGGGCAACGGTTGCATGGCATGATAGTCCAGATACATGGAAGCATACTGTTGGTAACACTCATAAAACTGTGGTTGTAACATTACCAAATGGTCAAGGTACACGTAATGTAGAAGTACCTGTCAAAGTTTATCCAGTTGCTAATGCTAAGGCGCCATCACGTGATGTGAAAGGTCAAAATTTGACTAATGGAACGGATGCGATAAACTACATTACATTTGATCCAAATACAAACACAAATGGTATCACTGCAGCATGGGCAAATAGACAACAACCAAATAACCAACAAGCAGGCGTTCAAAACTTAAATGTCGATGTAACATATCCAGGCATTTCAGCTGCTAAACAAGTTCCTGTAACTGTGAACGTATATCAATTTGAATTCCCTCAAAATAGTTATACGACAACAGTTGGTGGCACTTTAGCAAGTGGTACACAAGCCTCTGGTTATGCACAAATGCAAAATGCTACAGGTTTACCGACAGATGGATTTACGTATAAATGGAATAATGCAGCAACAGGTACAAATGACGCAAACTGGGCAGCTATGAATAAACCGAATGTGGCTAAAGTCGTTAATGCAAAATATGACATCATCTATAACGGGCATACATTTGCAACATCTCTACCAGCGAAGTTTGTAGTAAAAGATGTCCAACCAGCGAAACCAACTGTGACTGAAACAGCGGCAGGAGCGATTACGATTGCACCTGGTGCGAACCAAACAGTCAATACACATGCCGGTAACGTAACAACTTACGCTGACAAATTAGTTATTAAACGTAATGGAAATGTTGTAACGACATTTACACGTCGTAATAATACGAGCCCATGGGTGAAAGAAGCATCAGCAGCTAATGTAACAGGTATTGTTGGAACTAATAATGGTATTACTGTGGCAGCAGGTACTTTCAATCCTGCTGATACAATTCAAGTTGTTGCAACACAAGGTAGTGGCGAAACAATCAGTGACGAGCAACGTAGTGATGATTTCACAGTTGTCGCACCACAACCGAACCAAGCGACTACGAAAATTTGGCAAAATGGTCACATTGATATCACGCCTAATAACCCATCAGGTCATTTAATTAATCCAACACAAGTAATGGATATTGCCTACACTGAAAAGGTTGGTAATGGTGCGGAACATAGTAAGACACTTAATGTTGTTCGTGGTCAAAATAATCAATGGACAATCGCCAATAAACCAGATTATGTAACGTTAGATGCACATACAGGTAAAGTGACGTTCAATGCAAATACTATAAAACCAAATTCATCAATCAACATTACGCCGAAAGCAGGTACAGGTCTCTCAGCAAGCAGTAATCCAAGTACATTAACTGCACCGGCAGCACATACTGTCAACACAACTGAAATTGTGAAAGATTATGGTTCAAATGTAACAGCAGCTGAAATTAACAATGCAGTTCATGTAGCAGAAAAACGCAATGCAACGATTAAAAATGGCACAGCAATGCCTACTAATTTAGCTGGTGGTAGCACAACGACGATTCCTGTTACAGTCACTTACAATGATGGCAGTACTGAAGAAGTACAAGAGTCCATTTTCACAAAAGCGGATAAACGTGAGTTAATCACAGCTAAAAATCATTTAGATGATCCAGTGAGTACAGATGGTAAAAAGCCAGGTACAATTACGCAGTACAATAATGCAATTCATAATGCGCAACAACAAATCAATACTGCGAAAACAGAAGCGCAACAAGTGATTAATAATGATCGTGCAACACCACAACAAGTGAACGCAGCATTATCTAAAGTTCAAGCTGCACAAACTAAGATAAATGAAGCTAAAGCATTACTTCAAAATAAAGAAGATAATAGCCAATTAGTAACATCTAAAAATAACTTACAAAGTTCTGTGAACCAAGTACCATCAACTACTGGTATGACGCAACAAAGTATTGATAACTATAATGCGAAGAAACGTGAAGCAGAATCTGAAATTACAGCAGCTCAACGTGTCATTGATAATGGTGACGCAACAGCACAACAAATTTCAGATGAAAAACATCATGTCGATAACGCATTAACAGCATTAAACCAAGCGAAACAAAATTTAACAGCAGATACACATGAATTAGAGCAAGCAGTGCAACAATTGAATCGTACAGGTACAACCACTGGTAAGAAACCAGCAAGTATTGCTGCCTACAATAATTCGATTCATGCACTTCAAAGTGACTTAACAAGTGCTAAAAATAGCGCTAATGCTATTATTCAAAAGCCAATTAGAACCGTACAAGAGGTACAATCTGCATTAACAAATGTAAATCGTGTAAACGAGCGTTTAACGCAAGCTATTAATCAATTAGTACCTTTAGCCGATAATAGTGCTTTAAGAACAGCTAAGACGAAACTTGATGAAGAAATCAATAAATCAGTAACAACTGATGGTATGACACAATCTTCAATCCAAGCATACGAAAGTGCTAAACGTGCGGGTCAAACAGAATCAACAAATGCACAAAATGTTATTAACAATGGTGACGCAACAGATCAACAAATTGCCGCAGAAAAAGCTAAAGTAGAAGAAAAATATAATAGCTTAAAACAAGCAATTGCTGGATTAACTCCAGACTTGGCACCATTACAAACTGCAAAAACTCAGTTGCAAAATGATATTGATCAGCCAACGAGTACGACTGGTATGACAAGCGCATCTGTTGCTTCATTTAATGACAAACTTTCAGCAGCTAGAACTAAAATTCAAGAAATTGATCGCGTACTAGCATCACATCCAGATGTTGCAACGATTCGTCAAAACGTGACAGCAGCGAATGCTACTAAATCAGCACTTGATCAAGCACGTAATGGCTTAACAGTCGATAAAGCGCCTTTAGAAAATGCGAAAAATCAACTACAACATAGTATTGATACGCAAACAAGTACAACTGGTATGACGCAAGACTCTGTAAATGCTTATAATGCGAAGTTAACGGCTGCACGTAATAAGATTCAACAAATCAATCAAGTATTAGCAGGTTCACCTACAGTAGATCAAATTAATACAAATACGTCTGTAGCAAACCAAGCTAAATCTGATTTGGATCATGCGCGTCAAGCGTTAACACCAGATAAAGCGCCGCTTCAAACTGCGAAAACGCAATTAGAACAAAGCATTAATCAACCAACGGATACAACAGGTATGACGACCGCTTCGTTAAATGCGTATAACCAAAAATTACAAGCAGCGCGTCAAAAGTTAGCTGAAATTAATCAAGTGTTAAATGGCAATCCAACGGTCCAAAATATCAATGATAAAGTGGCAGAGGCAAACCAAGCTAAGGATCAATTAAATACAGCACGTCAAGGTTTAACATTAGATAGACAGCCAGCGTTAACAACATTACATGGTGCATCTAACTTAAACCAAGCACAACAAAATAATTTCACGCAACAAATTAATGCTGCTCAAAATCATGCTGCACTTGAAACAATCAAGTCTAACATTACAGCTTTAAATAATGCGATGACGAAATTAAAAGAAAGTGTTGCGGATAATAATACAATCAAGTCAGGACAAAATTACACTGACGCAACACCAGCTAATAAACAAGCGTATGACAATGCAGTCAATGCAGCTAAAGGTGTCATTGGAGAAACGAATAATCCAACAATGGATGTTAATACAGTGAACCAAAAAGCAGAATCGGTGAAATCAACAAAAGGTGCTTTAGATGGTCAACAAAACTTACAACGTGCGAAAACAGAAGCAACAAATGCGATTACGCATGCAAGTGATTTAAACCAAGCACAAAAGAATGCATTAACACAACAAGTGAATAGTGCACAAAATGTACAAGCAGTAAATGATATTAAACAAACGACTCAAAGCTTAAATACTGCTATGACAGGTTTAAAACGTGGTGTTGCTAATCATAACCAAGTCGTACAAAGTGATAATTATGTCAACGCAGATACTAATAAGAAAAATGATTACAACAATGCATACAACCATGCGAATGACATTATTAACGGTAATGCACAACATCCAGTTATAACACCAAGTGATGTTAACAATGCCTTATCAAATGTCACAAGTAAAGAACATGCATTGAATGGTGAAGCTAAGTTAAATACTGCGAAACAAGAAGCGAACACTGCATTAGGTCAATTAAATAACTTGAATAATGCACAACGTCAAAACTTACAATCGCAAATTAATGGTGCGCATCAAATCGAGACAGTTAATACGATTAAGCAAAATGCAACAAACTTAAATAGTGCAATGGGTAACTTAAGACAAGCTGTTGCAGATAAAGAGCAAGTGAAACGTACAGAAGATTACGCAGATGCAGATTCAGCTAAACAAAATGCATATAACAGTGCAGTTTCAAGTGCTGAAACAATCATTAATCAAACAGCTAATCCAACGATGTCTGTTAATGATGTTAACAGTGCAACTTCAGCTGTTACTACTAATAAAAATGCATTAAATGGTGATGAAAAATTAGCACAATCTAAAACAGATGCTGCAAGAGCAATTGATGCATTACCACATTTAAATAATGCACAAAAAGCAGATGTTAAATCTAAAATTAATGCTGCATCAAATATTGCTGGCGTAAATACTGTTAAACAACAAGGTACAGATTTAAATACTGCGATGGGTAACTTGCAAGGTGCGATCAACGATGAACAAACGACGCTTAATAGTCAAAATTATCAAGATGCGACACCAAGTAAGAAAACAGCATACACAAATGCGGTACAAGCTGCGAAAGATATTTTAAACAAATCAAATGGTCAAAATAAAACGAAAGATCAAGTTACAGAAGCGATGAATCAAGTGAATTCTGCTAAAAATAACTTAGATGGTACGCGTTTATTAGATCAAGCGAAACAAGCAGCGAAACAACAGTTAAATAATATGACGCATTTAACACCTGCACAAAAAACGAATTTAACAAATCAAATTAACAGTGGTACGACTGTCGCTGGTGTTCATACGGTTCAATCAAATGCGAATACATTAGATCAAGCGATGAATACGTTGAGACAAAGTATTGCCAACAAAGATGCGACTAAAGCTAGTGAAGATTACGTAGACGCTAATCATGATAAGCAAACAGCATATAACAATGCAGTAGCTGCTGCTGAAACGATAATTAATGCGAATAGTAATCCGGAAATGAATCCAAGTACGATTACACAAAAAGCAGAGCAAGTGAATAGTTCTAAAACGGCACTTAACGGTGATGAAAACTTAGCTACGGCAAAACAAAATGCGAAAACGTACTTAAACACATTAACGAGTATTACAGATGCACAAAAGAACAATTTGATTAGTCAAATTACTAGTGCGACAAGAGTGAGTGGTGTTGATACTGTAAAACAAAATGCACAACATCTAGATCAAGCTATGGCTAACTTACAAAATGGTATTAACAACGAATCTCAAGTGAAATCATCTGAGAAATATCGTGATGCTGATACAAATAAACAACAAGAGTATGATAATGCTATTACTGCAGCGAAAGCGATTTTAAATAAACAACATGGTCCAAACACTGCGCAAAATGCAGTTGAAGCAGCATTACAACGTGTTAATAATGCGAAAGATGCATTGAATGGTGATGCAAAATTAATTGCAGCTCAAAACGCAGCGAAACAACATTTAGGTACTTTAACGCATATCACTACAGCACAACGTAATGATTTAACAAATCAAATTTCACAAGCTACAAACTTAGCAGGTGTTGAATCTGTTAAACAAAGTGCAAATAGTTTAGATGGCGCAATGGGTAACTTACAAACGGCTATCAACGATAAGTCAGGAACATTAGCGAGTCAAAACTTCTTGGATGCTGATGAGCAAAAACGTAATGCTTACAATCAAGCTGTATCAGCTGCCGAAACCATTTTAAATAAACAAACTGGACCGAATACAGCGAAAACAGCGGTTGAGCAAGCACTTAATAATGTTAATAGTGCGAAACATGCATTAAACGGTACGCAAAACTTAAATAATGCGAAACAAGCAGCGATTACAGCAATCAATGGCGCATCTGATTTAAATCAACATCAAAAAGATACATTAAAAGCACAAGCTAATGGTGCTCAACGCGTATCTAATGCACAAGATGTACAACGTAATACGACTGAACTGAACACGGCAATGGGTCAATTAAAACATGCCATCGCAGATAAGACGACTACGTTAGCAAGCAGTAAATATGTTAACGCCGATAGCAATAAACAAAATGCTTACACAACTAAAGTTACCAATGCTGAACATATTATTAGCGGTACGCCAACGGTTGTTACGACACCTTCAGAAGTAACAGCTGCAGCTAATCAAGTAAACAGCGCGAAACAAGAATTAAATGGTGACGAAAGATTACGTGAAGCAAAACAAAACGCCAATACTGCTATTGATGGATTAACACAATTAAATACACCTCAAAAAGCTAAATTAAAAGAACAAGTGGGACAAGCCAATAGATTAGAAGATGTACAAACTGTTCAAACAAATGGACAAGCATTGAACAATGCAATGAAAGGCTTAAGAGATAGTATTGCTAATGAAACAACAGTCAAAGCAAGTCAAAACTATACAGACGCAAGTCCGAATAACCAATCAACATACAATAGCGCGGTGTCAAATGCGAAAGGTATCATTAATCAAACTAACAATCCGACTATGGATACTAGTGCGATTACCCAAGCTACAACACAAGTGAATAATGCTAAAAATGGTTTAAACGGTGCTGAAAACTTAAGAAATGCTCAAAACACTGCTAAGCAAAACTTAAATACATTATCACACTTAACAAATAACCAAAAATCTGCAATCTCAACACAAATTGATCGCGCAGGTCATGTGAGTGAGGTAACAGCTGCTAAAAATGCAGCAACTGAGTTAAATACGCAAATGGGCAACTTGGAACAAGCTATCCATGATCAAAACACAGTTAAACAAGGTGTTAACTTCACTGATGCAGATAAAGCCAAACGTGATGCGTATACAAATGCGGTAAGCAGAGCAGAAACAATTCTGAATAAAACGCAAGGTGCAAATACGTCTAAACAAGATGTTGAAGCGGCTATTCAAAATGTTTCAAGTGCTAAAAATGCATTGAATGGTGATCAAAACGTTACAAATGCGAAGAATGCAGCTAAAAATGCATTAAATAACTTAACGTCAATTAATAATGCACAAAAAGGTGACTTAACAACTAAAATTGATCAAGCAACAACTGTATCTGGTGTTGAAGCGGTTTCTAATACAGGTACGCAATTGAATACAGCGATGGCTAACTTGCAAAATGGTATTAATGATAAAACAAATACACTAGCAAGTGAAAACTATCATGACGCTGATTCAGATAAGAAAACTGCTTATACTCAAGCCGTTACGAATGCTGAAAATATTTTAAATAAAAATAACGGATCAAATTTAGACAAAGCTGCCGTTGAAAGCGCGTTGTCACAAGTAACAAATGCGAAAGGTGCTCTAAATGGTAACCATAATTTAGAGCAAGCTAAATCAAATGCAAACACTACTATAAACGGACTTCAACATTTAACAACTGCACAAAAAGATAAATTGAAACAACAAGTGCAACAAGCACAAAATGTTGCAGGTGTAGATACTGTTAAATCAAGTGCCAACACATTAAATGGAGCTATGGGTACGTTAAGAAATAGCATTCAAGATAACGCAGCTACGAAAAATGGCCAAAACTATCTTGATGCTACAGAAAGTAACAAAACAAACTATAACAATGCTGTTGATAGTGCTAATGGTGTCATAAATGCAACAAGCAATCCAAATATGGATGCTCATGCAATTAACCAAATCGCTACACAAGTGACATCAACGAAAAATGCATTAGATGGTACACATAATTTAACGCAAGCGAAACAAACAGCAACAAATGCCATTGATGGTGCAACGAACTTAAATAAAGCGCAAAAAGATGCGTTAAAAGCACAAGTGACAAGTGCGCAACGTGTTGCAAATGTAACAAGTATCCAACAAACTGCAAATGAACTTAATACAGCTATGGGTCAATTACAACATGGTATTGATGATGAAAATACAACAAAACAAACTCAAAAATATCGTGACGCTGAACAAAGTAAGAAAACTGCTTATGATCAAGCTGTAGCTGCAGCGAAAGCAATTTTAAATAAACAAACTGGTTCAAATTCAGATAAAGCAGCAGTTGACCGTGCATTACAACAAGTAACAAGTACGAAAGATGCATTGAATGGTGATGCTAAACTGTCAGAAGCGAAAGCGGCAGCTAAACAAAACTTAGGTACTTTAAACCATATTACAAATGCACAACGTACTGCGTTAGAAGGTCAAATCAATCAAGCGACGACTGTTGATGGCGTTAATACTGTGAAAACAAATGCCAATACATTAGACGGCGCAATGAATAGCTTGCAAGGTTCAATCAATGATAAAGATGCTACATTAAGAAATCAAAATTATCTTGATGCGGATGAATCAAAACGAAATGCATATACTCAAGCTGTCACAGCAGCTGAAGGCATTTTAAATAAACAAACTGGTGGTAACACATCTAAAGCAGACGTTGATAATGCATTAAATGCAGTTACAAGAGCGAAAGCGGCTTTAAATGGTGCTGAAAACTTAAGAAATACGAAAACTTCAGCAACAAATACGATTAATGGGTTACCAAACTTAACACAATTACAAAAAGACAACTTGAAGCATCAAGTTGAACAAGCGCAAAATGTAGCAGGTGTAAATGGTGTTAAAGATAAAGGTAATACGTTAAATACTGCCATGGGTGCATTACGTACAAGTATCCAAAATGATAATACGACGAAAACAAGTCAAAATTATCTTGATGCATCTGATAGCAACAAAAATAATTACAATACTGCTGTAAATAATGCAAATGGTGTTATTAATGCAACGAACACGCCAAATATGGATGCTAATGCGATTAATGGCATGGCAAATCAAGTCAATACAACAAAAGCAGCGTTAAATGGTGCACAAAACTTAGCTCAAGCTAAAACAAATGCGACGAACACAATTAACAACGCACATGACTTAAACCAAAAACAAAAAGATGCATTAAAAACACAAGTTAACAATGCACAACGTGTATCTGATGCGAATAACGTTCAACATACTGCAACTGAATTGAACGGCGCGATGACAGCACTTAAAGCAGCTATTGCTGATAAAGAAAGAACAAAAGCAAGCGGTAATTATGTCAATGCTGATCAAGAAAAACGTCAAGCGTATGATTCAAAAGTGACGAACGCTGAAAATATCATTAATGGTACACCGAATGCGACATTAACAGTCAATGACGTAAATAGTGTGACTTCACAAGTAAATGCGGCTAAAACAGCATTAAATGGTGATAACAACTTACGTGTAGCGAAAGCGCATGCTAACAATACAATTGACGGCTTAGCACAATTGAATAATGCACAAAAAGCAAAATTAAAAGAACAAGTTCAAAGTGCAACTACATTAGATGGTGTTCAAACTGTTAAAAATAGTTCTCAAACGTTGAATACAGCGATGAAAGGCTTAAGAGATAGTATTGCGAATGAAGCAACAATTAAAGCAGGTCAAAACTACACTGACGCAAGTCCAAATAATCGTAACGAGTACGACAGCGCAGTTACTGCCGCAAAAGCAATCATTAATCAAACATCGAATCCAACGATGGAACCAAATACTATTACGCAAGCAACATCACAAGTGACAACTAAAGAACATGCATTAAATGGTGCGCAAAACTTAGCTCAAGCTAAGACAACAGCGAAAAATAACTTGAATAACTTAACATCAATTAACAATGCACAAAAAGATGCGTTAACACATAGCATTGATGGTGCAACAACAGTAGCTGGTGTAAATCAAGAAACTGCAAAAGCAACAGAATTAAATAACGCAATGCGTAGTTTACAAAACGGTATCAATGATGAAACACAAACAAAACAAACTCAGAAATACCTAGATGCAGAGCCAAGTAAAAAATCAGCTTATGATCAAGCTGTAAATGCAGCGAAAGCAATTTTAACAAAAGCTAGTGGTCAAAATGTAGACAAAGCAGCAGTTGAACAAGCATTACAAAATGTGAACAGTACGAAGACGGCGTTGAACGGTGATGCGAAATTAAATGAAGCGAAAGCCGCTGCGAAACAAACGTTAGGTACATTAACACACATTAATAATGCACAACGTACAGCGTTAGATAATGAAATTACACAAGCAACAAATGTTGAAGGTGTTAATACAGTTAAAGCCAAAGCACAACAATTAGATGGTGCTATGGGTCAATTAGAAACATCAATTCGTGATAAAGACACGACGTTACAAAGTCAAAATTATCAAGATGCTGATGATGCTAAACGAACTGCTTATTCTCAAGCAGTAAATGCAGCAGCAACTATTTTAAATAAAACAGCTGGCGGAAATACACCTAAAGCAGATGTCGAAAGAGCAATGCAAGCTGTTACGCAAGCAAATACTGCATTAAACGGTATTCAAAACTTAGAACGTGCAAAACAGGCTGCTAACACAGCGATTACAAATGCTTCGGACTTAAATACGAAACAAAAAGAAGCATTAAAAGCACAAGTGACAAGCGCAGGTCGCGTATCTGCAGCAAATGGTGTTGAACATACTGCGACTGAATTAAATAATGCGATGACAGCTTTAAAACGTGCCATTGCTGATAAAGCTGAGACAAAAGCCAGTGGTAACTATGTCAATGCTGATGCGAATAAACGTCAAGCATATGATGAAAAAGTGACAGCTGCAGAAAACATCATTAGTGGTACACCAACGCCAACGTTAACACCATCAGATGTTACAAATGCAGCAACACAAGTAACGAATGCGAAGACGCAGTTAAACGGTAATCATAATTTAGAAGTAGCGAAACAAAATGCTAACACAGCAATTGATGGTTTAACTTCTTTAAATGGTCCGCAAAAAGCAAAACTTAAAGAACAAGTGGGTCAAGCGACGACGTTGCCAAATGTTCAAACTGTTCGTGATAATGCACAAACATTAAACACTGCAATGAAAGGTCTACGAGATAGCATTGCGAATGAAGCAACGATTAAAGCAGGTCAAAACTACACTGATGCAAGTCAAAACAAACAAACTGACTACAACAATGCAGTTTCTGCAGCAAAAGCAATCATTGGTCAAACATCAAGTCCAACAATGGATGCGCAAGAAATCAATCAAGCGAAAGACCAAGTGACAGCTAAACAACAAGCTTTAAATGGTCAAGAAAACTTAAGAACTGCGCAAACAAATGCGAAGCAACATTTGAATGGCTTAAGTGACTTAACTGATGCTCAAAAAGAAGCAGCGAAACGTCAAATCGAGGGTGCAACGCATGTTAATGAAGTAACACAAGCACAAAATAATGCGGATGCATTAAATACAGCTATGACGAACTTGAAAAATGGTATTCAAGATCAAAATACGATTAAGCAAGGTGTTAACTTCACTGATGCAGATGAAGTGAAACGTAATGCATATACAAATGCAGTGACGCAAGCTGAACAAATTTTAAATAAAGCACAAGGTCCAAATACTGCAAAAGACGGTGTCGAAACTGCGTTACAAAATGTACAACGTGCTAAAAATGAATTGAATGGTAATCAAAATGTTGCGAATGCTAAGACAAATGCGAAAAATGCATTGAATAACCTTACATCAATCAACAACGCACAAAAAGATGCATTGAAATCACAAATTGAAGGTGCGACAACAGTTGCAGGTGTAAATCAAGTGTCTACATCGGCATCTGAATTAAATACTGCAATGAGCAACTTACAAAGTGGTATTAATGATGAAACAGCTACTAAAGCAGCTCAGAAATATACTGATGCAGATAGAGAAAAACAAGCTGCATACAATGATGCTGTATCAGCAGCTAAAACTTTATTAAATAAAACAGCTGGCGCAAATGACAATAAAGCAGCAGTTGAACAAGCTTTACAACGTGTAAATACTGCTAAATCAGCATTAAATGGTGACGCGCGATTAAATGAAGCGAAGAATACAGCTAAACAACAATTAGCGACAATGTCACATTTAACTGATGCTCAAAAATCAAACTTAACATCGCAAATCGAAAGCGGTACAACAGTATCTGGTGTTCAAGGTATTCAAGCAAATGCTGGTACTTTAAATGAAGCAATGAATCAATTAAGACAAAGTATTGCATCTAAAGATGCGACTAAATCAAGCGAAGATTATCAAGACGCGAATGCAGATTTACAAAATGCATACAACCGTGCAGTATCTGATGCTGAGGGTATTATTAGTGCAACGAATAATCCTGAAATGAATCCAGATACGATTAATCAAAAAGCGAGCCAAGTGAACAGTGCGAAGTCAGCATTGAACGGTGATGAAAAATTAGCAGCCGCAAAACAAACTGCGAAAACAGAAATCGGTCGTTTATCAGACTTAAACAACGCACAACAAACTTCTGCAAATGCTGAAGTGGATCAAGCACCAAATCTTGCAGCTGTCACAGCGGCTAAAAATAAAGCAACATCGTTAAATACAGCGATGGGTAATTTGAAACATGCACTTGCTGAAAAAGATACTACGAAACGTAGTGTCAATTACACTGACGCAGATCATCCGAAACAACAAGCGTATGACACTGCAGTTACACAAGCAGAAGGAATTACCAATGCTAATGGCAGCAACGCCGACGAAGCGCAAGTTCAAACAGCGCTTAACCAATTGAATCAAGCTAAAAACAACTTGAACGGTGATAATAAAGTTGCAAAAGCTAAAGAAGCAGCGAAACGTGCTTTAGCTTCATATAGTAACTTGAATAACGCGCAATCAACTGCAGCAACAAGTCAAATTGACAATGCAACGACAGTAGCAGGCGTAACTGCGGCACAAAATACTGCTAATGAATTAAATACAGCAATGGGTCAACTTCAAAATGGTATTAATGACCAAAACACTGTTAAACAACAAGTGAACTTTACAGATGCTGACCAAGGTAAGAAAGATGCTTACACAAATGCTGTTACGAATGCTCAAGGTATTTTAGATAAAGCACACGGTCAAAATATGACGAAAGCACAAGTTGAAGCGGCATTAAATCAAGTAACGAATGCTAAAAATGCTTTAAACGGTGACGCAAATGTAAGACAAGCAAAATCAGATGCGAAAGCAAACTTAGGTACATTAACACACTTAAATAATGCACAAAAACAAGATTTAACATCACAAATTGAAGACGCAACAACAGTCAACGGTGTAAATGGTGTTAAAACGAAAGCACAAGACTTAGATGGTGCAATGCAACGATTACAATCAGCTATAGCAAATAAAGATCAAACTAAAGCGAACGAAAATTACATCGACGCAGATCCAACTAAGAAAACAGCATTTGATAATGCCATCACACAAGCTGAATCTTACTTAAATAAAGATCATGGTGCGAATAAAGATAAGCAAGCTGTTGAACAGACAATTCAAAGTGTAACGTCTACTGAAAATGCTTTGAACGGTGACGCGAACTTACAACGCGCTAAAACTGAAGCTACACAAGCTATCGATAACTTGACACATTTGAATACACCACAAAAAACAGCATTAAAACAACAAGTGAATGCTGCGCAACGTGTATCAGGTGTAACTGATCTGAAAAATAGTGCTACATCACTTAATAGTGCGATGGATCAATTAAAACAAGCAATTGCTGATCATGACACAATTGTTGCTGGTGGTAATTACACTAACGCAAGTCCTGATAAGCAAGGTGCTTATACTGATGCATATAATGCTGCGAAGAATATCGTAAATGGTTCACCTAATGTGATTACAAATGCAGCAGATGTTACAGCAGCAACACAACGTGTGAATAATGCTGAAACAGGTTTAAACGGTGATACAAACTTAGCAACTGCGAAGCAACAAGCTAAAGATGCATTACGTCAAATGACACATTTATCTGATGCACAAAAACAAAGTATTACTGGTCAAATTGATAGCGCGACACAAGTAACTGGCGTTCAAAGTGTGAAAGACAACGCGACAAATCTTGATAATGCAATGAATCAACTTCGAAATAGTATTGCGAATAAAGATGAAGTAAAAGCGAGTCAACCATATGTTGATGCAGCTAATCAAGTGAGCACTAACAAAACTGCGCTTAATGGTGCACAAAACTTAGAGAATAAAAAGCAAGAAACGACTGCTAACATCAACCAATTAAGTCATTTAAATAATGCTCAAAAGCAAGATTTAAATACGCAAGTGACAAATGCACCAAATATTAACACAGTAAATCAAGTGAAAACTAAAGCTGAACAATTAGATCAAGCAATGGAACGTTTAATCAACGGAATCCAAGACAAAGATCAAGTGAAACAAAGTGTTAACTTTACAGATGCAGATCCAGAAAAACAAACAGCATACAACAATGCGGTAACTGCTGCTGAAAATATTATTAATCAAGCAAATGGTACTAATGCGAACCAATCACAAGTTGAAGCAGCACTTTCAACTGTAACAACTACGAAACAAGCGTTGAATGGTGATAGAAAAGTAACAGATGCTAAAAACAATGCAAACCAAACATTATCTACGTTAGATAACTTAAACAATGCACAAAAAGGTGCTGTTACTGGAAACATCAATCAAGCGCACACTGTAGCTGAAGTAACGCAAGCCATTCAAACAGCTCAGGAACTAAATACAGCGATGGGTAACTTGAAAGATAGCTTGAATGATAAAGACACTACACTTGGTAGTCAAAACTTTGCTGATGCAGATCCAGAGAAGAAAAATGCATACAATGAAGCGATTCGAAATGCTGAAAAGATTTTAAATAAATCTACAGGTACAAACGTGCCTAAAGATCAAGTTGAGGCAGCAATGAATCAAGTGAATACAACGAAAGCAGCGCTTAATGGTTCTCAAAACCTTGAAAAAGCTAAACAACACGCAAATACAGCAATTGACGGTTTAAGCCATTTAACAAATGCACAAAAAGAGGCATTAAAACAATTGGTACAACAATCGACTACTGTTGCAGAAGCACAAGGTAATGAACAAAAAGCAAACAATGTTGATGCAGCAATGGACAAATTACGTCAAAGTATTTCAGATAATGCGACAACAAAACAAAATCAAAATTATACTGATTCAAGTCCGAATAAAAAGGATGCGTACAATAATGCTGTCACAACTGCACAAGGTATTATTGATCAAACTACAAGTCCAACTTTAGATCCGACTGTTATCAATCAAGCTGCTGGACAAGTAAGCACAACTAAAAATGCATTAAATGGTAATGAAAACCTAGAGGCAGCGAAACAACAAGCGACACAATCATTAGGTTCATTAGACAACTTAAATAATGCTCAAAAACAAGCAGTTACTGATCAAATTAATGGCGCGCATACTGTTGATGAAGCAAATCAAATTAAACAAAATGCGCAAAACTTAAATACAGCGATGGGTAACTTGAAACAAGCGATAGCTGATAAAAATGATACCAAAGCAACAGTTAACTTCACTGATGCAGATCAAGCAAAACAACAAGCATATAACACTGCTGTTACAAATGCTGAAAATATCATTTCAAAAGCTAATGGTGGTAATGCAACACAAACTGAAGTTGAACAAGCAATACAACAAGTTAATGCTGCAAAACAAGCTTTAAATGGTAATGCCAACGTTCAACATGCGAAAGATGAAGCAACAGCATTAATTAATAGCTCTAATGACCTTAACCAAGCACAAAAAGACGCATTAAAACAACAAGTTCAAAATGCAACTACTGTAGCTGGTGTAAACAATGTTAAACAAACAGCGCAAGAGTTAAACAATGCGATGACACAATTAAAACAAGGCATTGCAGATAAAGAGCAAACTAAAGCTGATGGTAACTTTGTCAATGCAGATCCTGATAAGCAAAATGCATATAAACAAGCAGTTGCGAAAGCTGAAGCATTAATTAGTGGTACGCCTGATGTTGTCGTTACACCTAGCGAAATTACTGCAGCGTTAAATAAAGTTACGCAAGCTAAAAATGATTTAAATGGTAATACGAACTTAGCAAAGGCGAAACAAAATGTTCAACATGCTATTGATCAATTGCCAAACTTGAATCAAGCGCAACGTGATGAATACAACAAACAAATCACGCAAGCAACACTTGTACCAAACGTCAATGCTATTCAACAAGCGGCAACTACGCTTAATGATGCGATGACACAATTGAAACAAGGTATTGCGAATAAAGCACAAATTAAAGGTAGCGAGAACTATCACGATGCTGATACTGACAAGCAAACAGCATATGATAATGCAGTAACTAAAGCAGAAGAATTGTTGAAACAAACAACAAATCCAACAATGGATCCAAATACAATTCAACAAGCATTAACTAAAGTGAATGATACAAATCAAGCACTTAACGGTAATCAAAAATTAGCTGATGCCAAACAAGCTGCTAAGACAAATCTTGGTACATTAGATCATTTAAATGATGCGCAAAAACAAGCGTTAACAACTCAAGTTGAACAAGCACCAGATATTGCAACAGTTAATAATGTTAAGCAAAATGCTCAAAATCTGAATAATGCAATGACTAACTTAAGTAATGCATTACAAGATAAAACTGAGACATTAAATAGCATTAACTTTACTGATGCAGATAAAGCTAAGAAAGATGCTTATACTAATGCGGTTGCACATGCAGAAGACATTTTATCTAAAGCAAATGGCAGCAATGCAAGTCAAACTGAAGTGGAACAAGCGATGCAACGTGTGAACGAAGCGAAACAAGCATTGAATGGTAGTGACAATGTACAACGTGCAAAAGATGCAGCGAAACAAGTTATTACTAATGCGAATGATTTAAATCAAGCGCAAAAAGATGCATTAAAACAACAAGTCGATGCTGCGCAAACTGTTGCAAATGTAAACACAATTAAGCAAACAGCACAAGATTTAAATCAAGCAATGACACAATTGAAACAAGGTATTGCAGATAAAGATCAAACTAAAGCAAATGGTAACTTTGTCAATGCTGATACTGATAAGCAAAATGCTTACAACAATGCGGTAGCACATGCTGAACAAATTATTAGTGGTACACCAAATGCAAACGTGGATCCACAACAAGTGGCTCAAGCGTTACAACAAGTGACTCAAGCTAAGGGTGATTTAAACGGTAACCATAACTTACAAGTTGCTAAAGACAATGCGAATACTGCCATTGATCAGTTACCAAACTTAAATCAACCACAAAAAACAGCATTAAAAGACCAAGTGTCACATGCAGAACTTGTTACAGGTGTTAATGCTATTAAGCAAAATGCTGATGCATTAAATAATGCAATGGGTACGTTGAAACAACAAATTCAAGCGAATAGTCAAGTACCACAATCAGTTGACTTTACACAAGCGGATCAAGACAAACAACAAGCATATAACAATGCAACTAACCAAGCGCAACAAATCGCAAATGGCACACCAACACCTGTATTGACGCCTGATACAGTAACACAAGCAGTTACAACTATGAATCAAGCGAAAGATGCATTAAACGGTGATGAAAAATTAGCGCATGCGAAACAAGATGCAATAGCAAATCTTGATACGTTACGTGACTTAAATCAACCACAACGTGATGCGTTACGTAATCAAATCAACCAAGCACAAGCGTTAGCTACAGTTGAACAAACTAAACAAAATGCACAAAATGTGAATACAGCAATGGGTAACTTGAAACAAGGTATTGCAAATAAAGATACCGTCAAAGCAAGTGAAAACTATCATGATGCTGATGCCGATAAGCAAACAGCATATACAAATGCAGTGTCTCAAGCGGAAGGTATTATCAATCAAACGACAAATCCAACGCTTAACCCAGATGATATTACTCGTGCATTAACTCAAGTGACTGATGCTAAAAATGGCTTAAACGGTGAAGCTAAATTGGCAACTGAAAAGCAAAATGCTAAAGATGCTGTCAACGCAATGACACATTTAAACGATGCTCAAAAACAAGCATTAAAAGGTCAAATCGATCAATCGGCTGAAATTGCAACAGTAACTCAAGTTAAACAAACAGCAACGAGCCTAGATCAAGCAATGAATCAATTATCACAAGCTATTAATGATAAGACTCAAACATTAACGGATGGTAATTATTTAAATGCAGATCCTGACAAACAAAATGCGTATAAACAGGCCGTAGCAAAAGCTGAAGCATTATTGAATAAACAAAGTGGTACTAATGAAGTACAAGCACAAGTTGAAAGCATCACTAATGAAGTGAACGCAGCGAAACAAGCATTAAATGGTAATGATAATTTAGCGAATGCTAAGCAACAAGCGAAACAACAACTGGTGAATCTAACACACTTAAATGATGCACAAAAACAATCAGTTGAAAGTCAAATTACACAAGCGTCACTTGTTACAGATGTCACTACAATTAATCAAAAAGCGCAAGCGTTAGATCATGCGATGGAATTATTAAGAAATAGTATTGCAGATAATCAAGCGACATTAGCATCTGAAGATTATCATGATGCAACTGCGCAAAGACAAAATGACTATAATCAAGCTGTAACAGCTGCTAATAATATCATTAATCAAACAACATCACCTACGATGAATCCAGATGATGTTAATCGTGCAACAACTCAAGTAAATAACACGAAAGTTGCATTAGATGGTGATGAAAATCTTGTAGCAGCTAAACAACAAGCGAACAATAGACTTGATCAATTAGATCATTTAAATAATGCGCAAAAGCAACAGTTACAATCACAAATTGCGCGATCATCTGATATTGCTGCAGTTAATGGTCACAAACAAACAGCAGAATCTTTAAATACAGCAATGGGTAACTTAATTAATGCGATTGCAGATCATCAAGTCGTTGAACAACGTGGTAACTTCGTCAATGCTGATACTGATAAACAAACTGCTTATACTACAGCGGTAAATGAAGCAGAAGCAATGATTAACAAACAAACCGGTCAAAATGCGAACCAAACAGAAGTAGAACAAGCTATTACTAAAGTTCAAACAACACTTCAAGCCTTAAATGGAGATCATAATTTACAAGTTGCTAAAACAAATGCGACGCAAGCAATTGATGCTTTAACAAGCTTAAATGATCCTCAAAAAACAGCATTAAAAGACCAAGTTACTGCTGCAACTTTAGTAACTGCAGTTCATCAAATTGAACAAAATGCGAATACGCTTAACCAAGCAATGCATGGCTTAAGAGAAAGTATTCAAGATAACGCAGCAACTAAAGCAAATAGCAAATATATCAACGAAGATCAACCAGAACAACAAAACTACGATCAAGCAGTGCAAGCCGCAAATAATATTATCAATGAACAAACAGCAACATTAGATAATAATGCAATTAATCAAGCAGCGACAACTGTGAATACAACGAAAGCAGCATTACATGGTGATGTGAAATTACAAAATGATAAAGATCGTGCGAAACAAACGGTTAGTCAATTAGCACATTTAAATAATGCACAAAAACATATGGAAGATACGTTAATTGACAGTGAAACAACTAGAACAGCCGTTAACCATGATTTGGCTGAAGCACAAGCGTTAGATCAACTTATGGATGCATTACAACAAAGTATTGCTGACAAAGATGCAACACGTGCGAGCAGTGCCTATGTCAATGCTGAACCGAATAAAAAACAAGCATTTGATGAAGCAGTTCAAAATGCTGAGTCTATCATTGCAGGATTAAATAATCCAACTATCAATAAAGGTAATGTAACAAGTGCGACACAAGCAGTAACATCATCTAAAAATGCATTAGACGGTGTTGAACGATTAGCGCAAGATAAGCAAACAGCTGGAAATTCTCTGAATCATTTAGATCAATTAACACCAGCACAACAACAAGCACTAGAAAATCAAATTAATAATGCAACAACTCGTGATAAAGTGGCTGAAATCATTGCACAAGCGCAAGCATTAAATGAAGCGATGAAAGCATTAAAAGAAAGTATTAAAGATCAACCACAAACTGAAGCAAGTAGTAAATTTATTAATGAAGATCAAGCACAAAAAGATGCTTATACGCAAGCTGTACAACACGCGAAAGATTTGATTAACAAAACAACTGATCCTACATTAGCTAAATCAATCATTGATCAAGCGACACAGGCAGTGACTGATGCTAAAAACAATTTACATGGTGATCAAAAATTAGCTCAAGATAAGCAACGTGCAACAGAAACGTTAAATAACTTGTCTAACTTGAATACACCACAACGTCAAGCACTAGAAAATCAAATCAATAATGCAGCAACTCGTGGCGAAGTAGCACAAAAATTAACTGAGGCACAAGCACTTAACCAAGCAATGGAAGCATTACGTAATAGCATTCAAGATCAACAGCAAACAGAAGCGGGTAGCAAGTTTATCAATGAAGATAAGCCACAAAAGGATGCATACCAAGCAGCAGTACAACATGCCAAAGATTTGATTAATCAAACTAGCAATCCAACGCTTGATAAAGCACAAGTTGAACAATTGACACAAGCTGTTAACCAAGCTAAAGATAACTTACATGGTGATCAAAAACTTGCAGACGATAAACAACATGCGGTTACTGATTTAAATCAATTAAATGGTTTGAACAATCCGCAACGTCAAGCACTTGAAAGTCAAATAAACAACGCAGCAACTCGTGATGAAGTAGCACAAAAATTAGCTGAAGCAAAAGCACTTGATCAAGCAATGCAAGCATTACGTAATAGTATTCAAGATCAACAACAAACAGAATCTGGTAGCAAGTTTATCAATGAAGATAAGCCACAAAAGGATGCATACCAAGCAGCAGTACAACATGCCAAAGATTTAATTAACCAAACAGGTAATCCAACACTCGACAAATCACAAGTGGAACAATTAACACAAGCAGTAACAACTGCAAAAGATAACCTACATGGTGATCAAAAACTTGCTCGTGATCAACAACAAGCAGTAACGACTGTTAACGCATTACCAAACTTAAATCATGCGCAACAACAAGCATTAACTGATGCTATAAATGCAGCGCCTACAAGAACTGAGGTTGCACAACATGTTCAAACGGCTACTGAACTTGACCACGCGATGGAAACATTGAAAAATAAAGTTGATCAAGTGAATGTAGATAAAGTACAACCAAATTACACTGAAGCATCAACCGATAAAAAAGAAGCAGTGGATCAAGCGTTACAAGCTGCACAAAGCATTACAGATCCTAATAATGGTTCAAATGCAAATAAAGATGCTGTAGAACAAGCGTTAACGAAGCTTCAAGAAAAAGAAAATGAGCTAAATGGTAATGAGAGAGTCGCAGAAGCTAAAACACAAGCGAAACAAACTATTGACCAATTAACACATTTAAATGCTGATCAAATTGCTAGTGCGAAACAAAACATTGATCAAGCGACGAAACTTCAACCAATCGCTGAGTTAGTAGATCAAGCAACACAATTGAACCAATCAATGGATCAATTACAACAAGCGGTCAATGATCATACAAACGTTGAACAAACAGTTGATTACACGCAAGCAGATTCAGATAAGCAAAAGGCTTATAAACAAGCGATTGCTGATGCTGAAAATGTATTAAAACAAAATGCGAATAAACAACAAGTAGATCAAGCACTTCAAAACATTTTAAATGCAAAACAAGCATTAACTGGTGATGAACGTGTAGCACTTGCTAAAACAAATGGTAAACATGACATTGACCAATTAAATGCATTAAACAATGCTCAACAAGATGGATTTAAAGGTCGCATCGATCAATCAGACGATTTAAATCAAATCCAACAAATTGTAGATGAGGCTAAGGCGCTAAATCGTGCAATGAATCAATTGTCTCAAGAAATCACTGGCAATGAAGGACGTACGAAAGGTAGTACGAACTATGTCAATGCAGATACACAAGTCAAACGCGTGTACGATGAAGCAGTTGATAAAGCGAAGGAAGCACTAAATAAAGCGACAGGTCAAAACTTAACTGCTGAAGAAGTTATCAAATTGAACGATGCGGTAACGGCAGCGAAACAGGCATTAAATGGTGAAGAAAGACTTAATAATCGTAAGTCTGAAGCATTACAAAGATTGGATCAATTAACACATCTAAACAATGCTCAAAGACAATTAGCAATTCAACAAATTAATAATGCTGAAACGCTAAATAAAGCATCTCGAGCAATTAATAGAGCTGTTCAATTAGATGATGCAATGGGTGCAGTACAACAGTATATTGATGAACATCATCTTGATGTCATTAGCAGTACAAATTACATCAATGCAGACGATAACTTGAAAGCAAATTATGACAATGCCATTACAAATGCAACACACGAGTTAGATAAAGTTCAAGGTAGTGCAATCGCGAAAGCTGAGGCAGAACAATTAAAACAACATATTATCGATGCTCAAAAAGCCTTAAATGGTGATCAAAATCTTGCAAAAGATAAAGCTAATGCATTTGTTGATACATTAAATGGTTTAAATCAACAACAACAAGATCTTGCACATCAAGCAATTAATAATGCCGATACTGTAACAGGTATAGCGAATATTATTAATGATCAAATCGACTTGAATAACGCGATGGAAACATTGAAACATTTAGTTGACAATGAAATTCCAACTGCAGAACAAACTGTCAATTACCAAAATGCTGACGATGTTGCTAAATCAAACTTTGATGATGCAAAACGTCTGGCAAATACATTAATTAATAGTGATCACACAAATGTGAATGATATCAACGGCGCAATTCAAACAGTCAAAGATGCAATCCAAAATCTTAACGGTGAGCAACGTCTACAAGAAGCTAAGGACAAAGCAATTCAAAATGTTAACAAAGTCTTAGCAGATAAATTGAAAGAAATCGAAGCTTCAAATGCGACGGATCAAGACAAGCTTATTGCGAAAAATAAAGCAGAAGCATTGGCAAACAGCATCATTAACAACATTAATAAAGCAACAAGCAATCAGGATGTATCTCAAGTTCAAACAGCTGGTAACCATGCGATTGAACAAGTGCATGCCAATGAAATACCGAAAGCTAAAATTGATGCAAATAAAGATGTTGATAAACAAGTTCAAGCATTAATTGACGAAATTGATCGAAATCCAAATCTAACAGATAAGGAAAAACAAGCACTTAAAGATCGAATAAATCAAATCTTGCAACAAGGTCATAACGGCATTAACAATGCGATGACTAAAGAAGAAATTGAACAAGCCAAAGCACAACTTGCACAAGCATTACAAGAAATTAAAGATATAGTGAAAGCTAAAGAAAATGCGAAACAAGATGTTGATAAACAAGTTCAAGCATTAATTGA